>JBJELZ010000082.1:0-2683 GCA_051879415.1 Lachnospiraceae bacterium | reverse complement strand
TCTGCCAGCTTCTTTCCACTGTTTCCACCAATAACGATAACGGAAACAGCTACCGCAATACAAATAACAACGGCAATACCTGCAATGATTGCGATTAATCTCTTATTGATTGTTTTCTTCTGTTCCATAGCTGATTTCTCCCTCATGTAAAAGAATGATATTAAATATTCTAAATTGGGAATTGTACTATGTCAAGATTTGGCAATTTGAGTTTCTATAGAAATAAAGAAGGAAACGCTATTTGCGCTTCCTAAATGGTTCTATCTATTCTTCTTCATCGGAGGGTCTAACATCCCAATTTGTGTAAGTATGAATTGGCATTATTATTCCTCGGAAAGGAAACTACTAAAATACAGGAATTACTCCATACCTTCCTTCGAGGAATGCTTTCTCTAAATACGCATTGTCCCAAATCGACTGTCCTCTGAAACCGTTCCTCAGCGTCCGTTTGTAATAATTCTTCTACATGGTCCATTCAGCAGTGGCTTCTACAAAGTAGAGAGAATTCGGATTCCGGAAGTATGCCTTCTTTCGTTCATATTACTACAATAATAAGTCTTTATGAATATATACTCAATTTGAAATTGCAATTTTCAGACGCCCGAAATACCTCATCTGAATTTATACTTGCAGATATTTGTTAATACTGTAAATCAGATACAAAAGATACCGGCGAACAATCACTGATATTATTACCGCACAGATCAAGGTATGTCAGATTCGTTAATCCGCTCAATGCACTGATGTCACTTATATTATTTTCACCCAGTCTAAGGTATGTCAGATTCGTTAATCTGCTCAAAACACTGATATCACTGATATTATTTCTATACAGATTAAGCACTGTCAGATTCGTTAATCCGCTCAAGGCATTGATATCACTTATATTATTACCATCCAGGCCCAGGTCTGTCAGATTCGTTAATCCGCTTAATGTACTGATGTCACTTATATTATTTTCATTCAGATAAAGGTCTGTCAGATTCGTTAATCCACTCAATGCACTGATGTCACTTATATTATTTTCTTCCAGATAAAGCCATGTCAGATTCGTTAATCCGCTCAATGCACTGATGTCACTTATATTATTACCACTCAGATCAAGAGTTGTCAGATTCGTTAATCCGCTTAATGCACCGATATCACTGATATTATTTGATAGCAATTCCCCCTCTTCATTCCAGGAAAACCCTATATTAAGATATCCTAAATTTATTAGTTCACTCAATGCGCCAATATTACTAATTCCTCGTCCGGACAAATCCAAACTACCTATCGCCCAGACGTCGCTAAGCATGATATCTCCGGTCTGGATTCCTGTAATTTCCCGCATGGCTGCTTCCAAATTAGCATCCTGCCAGTCCATGACATGGTCTTCAAGTTCTACATCTTCACCTTCAACTATTACTTCTTCATCATCTTGTCCACTTGTTTCTTCCTTTTCCTCCAACAGTTCTTTTACTTCCTCCAGTCTTCTCTGGATTTCCTCAGAACCCGTTGCCTTATAACCGTCTTCCAGAACTTCTATTGCTTTCTCATATTCACCCATTGCTACATATACTTCTGCCAGCCCAAGGTATGCATCCTCACACTTTGGATCTATCTCAATGGCTGCTTCGTATGCTGCGATGGCAGCTTCATAATCCAGCTCATCCATATAACGTTCTGCCAGTTCCAACTGTTCTTCTAGCTTTTTCCCACTGTTTCCACCAATAACAATAACGGAAACCGCTACCGCAATACATACAATCGCTGCAATGCCGGCAATAATTGCGATTAGTTTCTTGTTCATTGTTTTCTTTTGTTCCATTCCCTCATTCCTCTATTTTGTTTCATATATATTTTACAATCACAATACTTTTAATAGCTGTATTAATGTATGTGCATTTTCAGTACCGGTTTTCACATCCTTTGTATCGAATCTTTTGAAACCATTCTCTTTCTCATAGAAGTTTAATAACCTTTCTTCATTCTCAGCTTCAAGAAAAACAACCATTCCACCAGCCAAATACTGCAATTCTTTTACTTTTTCAATTGCAAGCCCAAGCAACTGTTCTCCGGTTATTGCATGATGCGCTCCGTCCATATAGTTCTTGCCCAATTGGGCAATCAAATATGCTGACAATGAATAATTCCCATTTTCCGCATCTTGCTCACTTACTCTAGCTATTTTTCTTTTTACTGTATTGCTGAAGCAATCAGCGTTCACCGTAATTGGTTTGATTGTTATGGTAAAATATCCAATCATATGACCAAATTCCGGTGTCATAACAAGATATGTAACAGACTGGTTCTTCTTTGTAAATTCTATGGACTGCTGAAGCAAAAATCTTTCTACATCCACATTCTTTTTACAAGAAAAAGTGGAGAAAACCTGCCTGAGCATGTCCTCTCCATCTTCACCCTGTCTCAGATATTCTCTAATATTCACAATTAAAAACTCATCAATCATGTGCTCTTTTCCACTTCTCCATCAATTTCTGTATCTCTGCAGGATCACGAAGTTCCCTATATCTAAATGAAGCAGTGTTTTGGGTTCTTTTTAAAGACTCCTGATATGATTCTTCAATTGCATTAGCAAATATCTCCACTTGTTTTTCACCAGAAACAACAAAGTTTTTGGTAATACTTGAAGTTGCCATATCTAACACCTCCTTCTATAGTATGGCACATACAAAATTAA
>JBJELZ010000081.1:0-13012 GCA_051879415.1 Lachnospiraceae bacterium | reverse complement strand
GGATTCGTGATTTCCATACGCCGGACAGGTGATGGATTTCGCCCCGGATTATTCAACTACATTAAGTTAATATAACAATTTGTTCTCTGTATCTTTCATTTGTCCTTCCTAAGGCAATTTTATAAACTACTTCCTTCTCTCAACTCCCTATGTTTTGATATAACCGGCATCCACCAGACAAAAAAACTACTCCCCACAAATCCCACAAATCCTCTCCAAAATTCCCGGATACCGCTGCACCAAATCACTTATAGCTTTATCATTTTCACAGTTCCCTACATTAGTTGCACTCAGCCTTGCCTCACCGGAAATACCTAATTCCCTTTCAAGATTTACGTACGTCATTTCACTTATTTTGGATGGAACCACACGTATTTTTTGATCATTAAGAACAGCCATTCCCCACAACCATACATCATCCTGCTTAGGGCAGATTTTTGTAAACAACTCCTCGCATAATACGTCCTTATACAGTAAATGCGGAGGATATAGAACCCCTCCTACACCAGTTAGAAAATTACAAAATGATTCGCTATTTTCCTCTGCCTCACCCCATTCATTATATGGCAGAATACTCCCATCCTTTACCATTACTTTGTGAGCCCTATGACAGCAGATTGAATGATGCTCCAGATAATCCATGTATAATAGTTCCAGCCAGTTAGGAAGATAGAAAATATCATCATCTACTGTAATAATAATATCCTCCGGATACTCCCTAAAAGCATGTATCTGCTTATTATAGACACGCAGATTATCACACCATCGAATCGTTACCCCATGCTCCTTAAGCCATAGTAATAGTTCCCGGGAGATATCATCTTCCCGATGCGGAAATTCATCTTTGGCAAGCCATAATACAATTTCATCCGCCTGTACAGTCTGCGTCAATAAAGAAAAAATTGTATATTTCAATTCATACATTCGCGCAGGAAAAGAAGTAAGGGAAATAATCAATTTATGTTTCTTGATTGCATTATGCTCTCCACCTGAAAAAGGCAGTGTCATTTGATAATCCAGTTGTGCCTTATTTATGTACTTATAATTCTTCTTAATGAATACCCAGTTATTATTGATCAACGTATTAATCTGCTGATTTTGATAGAGAATAATTTTCTTTTGATCATCTATCTCTTTTCTTAATCCTGCAATAAGTGTTTCCTGAGATTTTAAGATTTGATTCACCATGGTAATATATTCATTAAGTTCTTTTTCTGTCATATCGTTTGTCTACTTCCTTTCGTTTTTCTCAAAAGCAGCTCCTATCTCATCCTTCCACAGATGCCTGATAAATGCACAGCTTTCCGGAAAATATTGTTCCGTTCCCGCCATACATTCTTTATTTCCGGTAATCAGATAGGAGGAATACTCCGCCCACAGTTCCCTGCCCTGGCGTTTTGTCTCCATTCCAAGCAGGTTGTACCAGTATAACGGTGCATAGTGTCCGATCGGAGCACCACCAATGGTATTCCCTGTATATCCACCAAGCACATCAGACACTGCATGATACTTCTTCTGGTACAAAGGGTGTTCTTTTCCAAAATGAGCCCGACGTACCTTCTTTTCTTTATCAAATTCACTGTATCCATACTCGTTTCGCAGTTCCTGAAGCACAGTATCCATATCTTCATGATCAAATTTATAATACTCCGTCACTCGGGTAAACAGGACATCAAGAATCATCTTCTCCTGTTCCTCAGTTACATTGAGATTCTTTTTTGTTACAATCTCATGAATAGATGCTGCAACAAAATTTTTCACTTCTCTTCTGGCAATATCCTGAAGTTTTTCCCCCGCTTCATTGGTATAATGCTCTACACTATGCCGCACCTTCAGGAAAATATCCATACAGGACACATCATCCACCGCATGGCTCAGTTCATGAAAAAATACCCCATAAGGATTAGCCTCCTTATTCATCTCTTTCAGATTGCTTAATTTAATCGAAATTCTATTACTGTAAGAATTATACTGCTCTGTCTTTCTCTGAAATCCTTCCTTAAACTGCTCAAGTCTGATGTACGGAAGGGAATTTAAAATAACTGTCCGATAGCAGGACTCTGCTGTATAAATAATGTATTTAATATTGTCTATATCCTCAGAAAAATCATAGGTGGTATCCTTTCGGAATTTTTCCATAAATTTCTCTATCAGTTCCCGGCCCTTAGGATAAAAGCCTTCATGCAATGTAATCAGTTCATCACGCAGTTTCTTTGGCATCAGTATGACGTTCTGTTTTCCGCCATAACGCTGTCCCTGCAGTCTCTGATAGCGCATTTTCATACCTGCCGGTTCCTTTTCCTGCGTTTGCGTAGTCACATCATCCTGTTCTAAATCCTGCGTATCACTATCCTCTTTTGATGTTTCTGTATTAATTTTCTCTTTCCTGCGGTTTTTAAAATAATCAACTACAGAAGACAGATCAATCATAAGCATAAGGGTAGAAGAAAACACCCCAATATACAAAAAATAAACGGTATACTGATATCCGATGAGCCATGCAATATCAGAAGAAAGTGAAAATCCAAGAATGCAGATACAAAGTAATGTCAACAGCACCTTCCCCGGTCCCAGCGGGAAGCGCCAATGCCATTTTTTTCCGGAAAGATCCGGTTCCTCATCACGATGCCTCTTATTTTCCAATCCCTTTTTTGCCATTTATAAGCTTTCCCCTTTGTTTTCGATTTCTTTCGCAGCTCTCTTTTTACGAAGCTTCCTTTCTTCCAGAATTGCCCCATAATTATCCTGTATATAGACATTCAACGATACGCCGATCAACAGAATATAGAATCCGATATAGAGCCACATCATGACAACCACGATGGTTGTCAGACTTCCATACATACCAAAACCATTCATCTTATCCACGTAGATGGAAAATACCCAGGAAAATACAGACCAGACAACACTGGAAAACAATGCACCCGGAAACTGAAGTCTGATGGAAACCTTTTCATTGGGCAGCAGTGCAAATACCAGCTGTAAAAATACGGTCATGACTGCCCACACGAACAGGAATCTGAAATGCAAAAGGAACTGATAAATAAAACTGATTCCCGGAACCATCCGGATCAGCAGTTCATTCACATAATTACCAAAAATCATAATTCCCAAAGAAAAAACAATGCACAGAATAAAAACAATTGTATAAAGAGAAGCAACCAGCCTCTGCAGCAGAACGCCTCTTGTTTCTCTGACATGACGTATGGAATTGATTCCTGCTTTTAAAGCATAAACACCTTTTCCGGCCACCCACAGGGTCAAAATTGCAGAAAGAGAGATAACTGTTACGGATTTTTCATAACTCTCCTCCAGAATTGCCACCAGCATGGATTCCAGAGAATAGGGAATGACTGCTTCAATTGCTGAGAGAAACAACTCCCTTGAGCCATGGATAAACGGCAGAATACTACAGATTAAAATCATGGTCGGAATCAGGGAAAGGAACGCAAAAAAGGCAGAACTTGCCGCAAACAGTGCTGCCTTATTTTCTTTCAGACTTCTGCTGATTTCTATAATGCTGTATATGAGGTACTTAATCATCTGTCAAAACTCCGTATTCAATCACTCCGGTAACGTTTTTATGGTAACATTTTCATAATAATATGTCAAAATATATTGATAATCATATCCTGCTTCTGCAAGACATTTTGCACCATATTGGGACATCCCGACTCCATGACCGAAGCCGCCTCCCTGCAGGATAAAGCCTGATACATTACCACCCGACTTCACTGTCTGCAGTTCAAAAAAGCCACTGGGAACCATGGTAAGATGATCTGATACACTTCCATCCTGTCTGGTTAATCTATATCCGTCTGCAGCAAGTACCTTTCTGATACAATATTCGCTTTCTACCATAATACGATATCTGCCGCTGACAATCATAAGTTCATCTGCAACATTTCCTTCCAGCCGTCCTGTCACTTCCAGTTTTTGAATGGAATTCATCTGTGTAATCGCTTCCTGCATTTTTTCAATCTCTGTAACTTCATTCATTTCATTTTGATGATTTCCGGAAACTTCAAGGATTCTCAAAGCATCCGGCCGAACTGCCAGAAGTTCTGAAAGCCTGCTTTTCAATGATGACAGATCCAGCTCTGTTGCATCATATTCCCACCGGTACCAGGAAACCTCTTCTTCCAATCCACCATACTCCTTGTAAATAAGATAGGGATATTGATTGTCAGCACGGTCACGCCAGATTCCCGCCGTCGTGGAATGACCGCAGGAGCAGGCATAATAAAACGCTTCAATCGGTTCCTCCTCATAACTAAGATAGATTCCCTCTGTTTCCTCCACTGCCTGTATTGCGGCAGGTGTTGTTTCCTGTGCATGATATACCTGAAATGCTGTTGTATCATCCACATCCGCACCATACTCTTTAAGCCTTTCCTGATTCATCTGCAGCATGGCATAGGACCTTGCGCAGACAGCCTGTGCCTTTAATGCTTCCTCAGGAAAGTCAGACGGCATCTCTGAAGGCAGGACATAACATAAATAGCTTTCCAGTGGCAGGGTATTCACAAGATAGTATCCTGCAAAATCCCTCATTGTGTTTTCCTCTGCCCTGCTGATTACCAGGATTCCCTGATATTTTTCCGGTGTCTGCGCAGAATCCATCCGAAGGCGCCAGTTCTCCTCCATATCCCATGCACCGTTTTCCCATATGCCTATTACAATACAGGAGGTTTCCGATTCGTCATTTTCCTTCTGTCTGGCAAACAGTGCTTCAACGTCTGATTCCCGTAACACGGTTCCGCCTTCTCCAAGATACACTTCCTGTCCGTTCTGAATGTAATAATCTTGCTCAAATGTAATTTCAAACTGCTTATGAAGATACCCCAGTTCCCCGGTCAGCAAAACACGAATCTCCGGTTCTTCATAGTCTTCCACCGGCTGAGGCTGAATTTCCGCTTCCTGCTCCACCTTCAGCTCCTCCTGTGCATCCGGTTCTTCAGGGACAAATTCAATTGTTTCTGCCTGCAAAAACTCATTTGTACTGATATTTTTTCCAAACCAATGTTCTATGTAGAACTCAGCCATTCCATTTCTCATGGCTGTTTCAATCCGTATCACCATTACCGACATAAGAACAATCATCAATATAAGGAAGCTCTGACTGATTTTATTTTTCAAGCACTTCTCCTTTTTATTAATAAAATATGGGAGAAACAACTTCTGATTGTTTCTCCCTTTCACTTATGTATATCATTATTCTTTTGTGTTTTTGCCCCCTCGAGCCTTTATCCCTGCTATGTAATCCCCCAAAATGCGGTTCCTATTTTTTGACTCCTAGCAAAGCTAGGTGGGCAACCGCAGCCGGCATTTCTGCCTTCCACTGACAAAGGAGGCTTGACATCCATGCGGCGATATAGGAATCCCGTTTAAAGTAATGTAGGCTCAAAAACAATAGGAACCTTGCTGCATTTCAGGTTACTATTATTATATCCAATCATGTCTGAAAATACAACTGGAAAATCTTATTATATTGTAGCCGTTATATTGTAACTTATCCCAATGCAAGGTTAAAGTATCCCTGACCGGACCATGTGATCCCTTCCGGCAAGAGCAGCATACCGCCGGCTCCGGGCCGCAAAGCATTCTTTACTCCCATTTGATTCATGATTCCGGGAAGAACCTCTGTCAGTTCCTCTTTTGTCATGGTTGTTTCCTTGATGAAAAGCTGTTTCTCTTCCATGCAGTACATAAGAATTTTTTCTTTCCCGTCCAAAACAAGCTTCAGGGTTTCTCCTCCGCAAAATGCATTTTCTTCCATGGCATAAGCAATTGCTTCCTCATCCCATTCCACATAGCCTTCTTTGCTAAAATGGGCATCCCGGAGTCTCTTATATTCTGATGCCGTGACCGTTTCGATCTTATACTGATTCTTCTCTAAGGCATCAGCAAGTTCGTATTCCCACGACTCTTCCTGCAGAAATGCATCACGGAATCCCATAGTTTGATAGAATCGTTCCAGTTCTTCATCCGCCGGCTGCAGGATAAGCGGTTCCTTATATTTTTCGATACCATGTCTTAAAATCTCCGATGCATAGCCTCTTCCCCTGTATGCGGGCAGTGTAGCAACAGCATAGACATACCGGGCTTCCTCCCGCTTCCCGTTTAATATAATTTTTGCCGGCAGAAAGCTCGCCATGGAAACAGGTTTTCCATCCGCATGAATTACCATCATATTCTCTGTTGTAAAACGGTTTTCCAGATACATCCGGATATATTCCTCTGAATCACCAAAACACTGCTCCCAGATATGGATTATGGCCTCCTGATCTGTCTCATTGGCAAATACAACATGACTTTCCACGGCACTGTATTTTTTCAATAAAATATCAGGACAGTACGACAGCTTTGCCTTACGCAGTCCCGGATCTCCGGTATCCTCTTCCCGGTTCACATAGATATAATCCTTTCCTCTATGAAGAACAAACTGCTGGTTGATCATAGGATAGGCTCCCTGCAGATCAGGAAATGCTTTTTCAAAATGGACTACCATGGTATCGGAATTTAACCGTTCTCCGATGGTAAATGCAACAATTTCTCCCTTTTTCCGCAGTACACCGCCAAACAGTTTCAGTTCCTCATAATAGGTCAAAGCCTTTTCCAGCACCCGCATTTCCTGTGCCAGTTCAGCATTCCACTTGTCTTCTTTCTGATCTGCCCACCTCTTTGCCATGGTACGGCATTCATCTATATTATCCTGGTCCAGCTCTTCATAACTCCAGTCATCGTCATCCATGAATCTCGCAATATGATTGCGTTTGCCATGCAGCTTCCTGCCCTGAAGCTTTGACAGCTTTTCTACAGTATACACATAATCAAAATCACTTCTGTCAATATCAATCTCAAATTCTCCGGGAAACCACTCAATCAGTTTCTTCCGGCCTTTTTCTTCAATAGGATACAGGCAGAGCTTATGATGATGCGCTTTACAGATCCCACGGAGCAACTCCACTGCACTTTTCTTATCTCCATTTCCAAAAGGAAACGAATACTCAAAATTTCCATGCTCCCGGTACCGTATGACTCCACAATCATAAACCCGACCGACCTCTACTTCATATACCTCACTCCAGATAAAATTATTGGCAAAGGTGTATTCACAGGCCCCAATATCATCCTCATTCAACTTCTCAGTCATCCATTCCCTGTCCTTTAAGGAAATGGGATGAAAAACCAATTTTTCTTTTTCCAGCATATCAAATCAGATCTTTCTATATTATTCCGTTGTATTCTTCTTAGTATTTCCGTTTTTACCTACACTATAATATACAAAAATCTCCTTTTTTTGCAACCAAATTTTTAACAGCTTCTCTTAAATCAGTTTAAAAACAGCTGTATTGGCATAGGTCAATGGATCTGTATGCATAAAAAACACCTTGGAATCCATAGGTGCAAACAATGTTTCCATGATTTCTCCATCATAAGGATTCACAATATTTGCTAACGGTGTTCCTTCCTTGACATCCTCTCCGACCTTTACAAGCGGCTCAAAGATTCCGGATTTTGCCGTACGTACCGATGCCATCTGCGTATCTCTTATCACAATGGATTCCTTCTTCTGTTCACTATGCGGATACTTAATAATTCCCAGAGCGGACAAAAATTTCATAATGCTCAGTACAGACTGCCCTGCAGAGCTTCTGTTAATGCTTGTTGTCGTCGTTGTATAAAAGCTGAATGCCTGTGTATTCCATACCTGCCAGTTATAATTCAGAGTTGCCGTATCATATGGTCTGACATTACGTATGACTACATAAGGCATCTCAAATTTTAATGCTTCTTCGACAGTACTATATCCTTCATCCATCATACGCACATGCGGCATAAACTCTCCCGGCATATAAAAAGATGTAAACTGAATGCCGTATTTATAATCCATGATTTCTTTGAAGACTCCATCAGCGATTCTCTGGGTTGTCTCACCAAGATCATATCCCGGAAACATTCTGTTGATATCTGTATTATCAATCGGCCAGAATCTTTTTTGAATATTGATGGAATATGGATTACAGCTTGGAATGATCAGAATCCTGTGTCCAGCCATGATTCTTCCCTCTGCTTCAAGCTGCTTGAATTTTTTGACAAGCTGGGAACAGCAGTAAAGCTGCTGTATTTCATTTCCCCGCATTGTACCTACAATACATACGCTCTTTTCGCCCTTACCAAATTCAAATCCCGTAACTCTGAAATGATCTCTGTATAAACCCTTAATCTCATAAATAATCTTCTTTTTCATGCCTCATAAACCTCCTTGCGAAGAAGCCTTCCAATCAGCGATCCTTCGTCAACAATGGGATATTCCCTGATTGTAAACAGGATACCATCTACCGGTGAGGTAACCTCATTAAGCACTTTTCCACTAAGAGGATCTAAAATCTGTCCGATCAGTTCTCCCTTTTTCAGTTTTTCCCAATGATGCACCTTCTGGAGAAACAGTCCTCCGACATTTGCATTCAGATAACTGACATCACAAGGATCTCTTGAAATAATGGGCTTTCTTGGCGGCAGCACTTCACCGTCCCAGATTCCAAGCAGCTTCATCAGATGAAAAATACCATCCGTCAGCTGCTCCCCATATTCCTTTGTAATACGCATTCCAACACCCATTTCCACAACCAGACATGGAGTACCGGTACTGTTCAAACTATAGGCAAGGGTGGATTCCAGCACTGTACTGGCACCATGTACCCAGATAAAATCCACATTGGATTCTTTTGCCAGCGGAAGCAGTTCCTTTTCATGCAGTTCATTGATCCTGATCTGCGGGATTTCTGTCAGATAGATGTTGCTTGCATGAATATCTATTACCAGATCTGAGCCGGAAAGATCCCTCAATATTTCCGCAGCAAGATATTCTGTCATATTGCCGTCAATATTTCCCGGAAACAGTCGGTTCATGTCCAGATCAAATGCAGGAATTCCCCTGGTAATTGAATCAATTCCCAACGGATTCATTGCAGGATAAATATCAACAATTCCCTTAAGATGCCCTATCTGTTCCTCAATACGCCGTGCTACTTCAAAGCATACATACTGCCCCTCCAGTTCATCCCCATGGATTCCCGTAACAATACTGATTCTTTTCATTCCGCGCGACTTTCCTGCAGGCTGAATATGCCTTTTTTTAATAGTCAATGTTTCGTCTACCGGGAGATCCACGGAAGCTACTGTTTTAATCATATCTATTCCCCTTTTTCATTCGATGCATTTTCTTTCCATCGTATATTCATCCACTAACGGAAAACCTTTAAAACTTGCTTTCTTACTTTGATTTATGTAATTTCATTTACAGAAACCTTGATGGTCTGTGTATGCAGGCCACCACCATGCATAATTCCACGATTGATCATGCAGTCTTTTGCATCCCTTCCTATTCCGATTTTAATATGATCATCCTGTACCGGAACATTATTGGTCGGATCAAGTCCATACCACCTGCCGCAACACATCACTTCTACCCATGCATGGCTTGCACCTTCTCCGATAATAAGTCCTGTTACATACCGGGCCGGTATATTAGCCAGATGCAGCAACGCAATGAAGATATGTGCATAATCCTGGCAGACGCCCCTACCCAATTCAAAAGCTTCCTCTGCCGTTGTATTAATTGTTGTACTGTTTGGCTGATAAGAAAAATCCTGATGCAGGCAATGCATCATCCTGGCTGCTTTTGCATAAACGTCCGCATCGGATGCCATCAATCCATGAATCCGGTCATAATATGACCGGATTTTTTCACCTGCAATATTTAATCCATGCGGATGTCTGAAGATCATGACCGCACTGTCATCCGCCTCTTCCTCATAATCTGCCAGACCGGTCACTGCATTTCCCGAGATATGAAAGATAAACGAACTGTGTTCCACTTCATTTACCCCATAAATCTGGCGATTCCCCAACCCATCAATTCCGGATGAATAACTGCTTGGGGGATACAAGTCAATGGCTGTTGATTCAATTCTCTGCCGCTTATTGCTCTGTGGAATACATTTAATTGTATAATTACATCTTGAGACTGCAATTGAATAATCAATCTGCATTTGATAATCAAAAAAAAGAGTTTTCACATAAATGCCTCCTTTGTTAAACCGCTTTTTCAGAAAATCGTCTCAACCTCATTCACAATCCTGTAGTAATCAATATCTTCTGTATCCACCAGATTCTGAATCATCTCCAGCTTATTGGCATCATATTTTAATCCGCTTCTCATGACACGCGGCATCATACGATGTACCTCTCTCTCCAGTTCCTTTTGCGGCATCCCGAGTCTGGCATACAGATCAATCCGCTCAATCCGCTTTCCCGCCTTAATAATATTGCGGATATTTTCACTGTCGATCTGGTCATCCACCGTACCATAAAATGCCAGCAGATTATCATTGACCTTCTGAAGATCAACTAACGGAGCTTTGCTTTTTGACGCTTTATTCATTTCATAAATTGCCAGCTGGATAAAGGATAATGTTTCAGAGCCAATACTTTCGCGAAGCACAATTGCATTATCATAGGCACGGTTTAAATTACTGATAATGGAATCCGGATTTTCCGGATCAAAAGGATACCGCACCAGAAAATCTTCCTTCCCCTGATAGATATTTGGAATATCAATGCTCTTGCAGAAATTTGCATAACTGTCTGCAATACCATCAATCATAACATCGAAGCTCTTTGTAAAAATCTGTAATGTTGTGAATACACGTTCCGTGTACCGGCCCAGCCAGTAAAGGCGGTCAGCCTGTTCTATTGAGATAATACCCATGTGTCTTTAAATCCTCCTCCCTGTGATGAATTAACAATAAATGAATCCGGATTTCTGGAAAATCTGGTCAATCCGCTCTTCCAGACAAGTGGTTCATCCGCCATAAGGACGAATGCCCTTAAATCAGATTTTCTAGGTACTTGTGCACCTTCATCCAGGATGTCGATATCCTGGAAATCAATCACCTCCTGTGCAATAAACCTTCTCGGTTCTTTCTTTAGCAGTGCTATGAAATTCTCCTTCTGCTCCTTTGTCATCGTATTTCCAAATACCACACCATAACCGCCTGCTTCCGCAACATCCTTCAGCACCAGATCATCAAAATGCTCCAGCACATAGTTCATATCATCTTCATAGAATGGCAGATAGGTCGGTGCATTGGAAAGAATCGGCTCTTCGTCCAGATAATATTTGATCATTTTGGGAACAAAGTAATAAATACCTTTATCATCTGCCACTCCATTGCCCGGTGCATTAAGAAGTGCCACATTACCTTTCCGGAATACATCATAGATATGAGGAATACCAATCAATGACTCCGGATTAAAATTCATCGGGTCAAGATATTCATCAGAGATTCGTCTGTATACTGCCCCGACACGCTCCAGTTTTCCTTCTGCCGTAATAAAATACAACTTATCGTCTTTTACTGTAAGCTCTGAACCATTTGCCAGATGTGCACCGGTTTTTTCTGCCAGATAACTGTGTTCAAAGTATGCCGCATTATATCTTCCCGGTGTCAGAATTACCGTATGTCCTCCCACGTTGACATGATCCATGGTCCGTCTCAGCAGGTCTGCATAATTCCGGTTATCCTCAATCTTTAAGTCTACAAAAGTATCCGGTGAAGATCTCCTGCACAGCTCCCTTGCAATCATCGGATAGGATGCACCGGACGGAACCCGAAGGTTATCTTCCAGGATATACCACTTATCATTTTTTCCTTTGACCAGATCTATGCCGGAAATATGGGAATAAATATCCTTTGGCGGACAAACGCCTTCACATTCCACCATATAACCGCTGGAGGCAAAGATAAAATCCTCTGGGACCACCCCATCCTTTACAATCTGTTTTTTGGAATAAATATCCTTTAAGAACAGATTCAGTGCAACAACACGCTGCTTTAAACCTCTTTCAAGGAAAGTAAATTCCTCCTTTTCAATAATTCTCGGAATTGCATCAAACGGAAACAACTGCTCTTTAAATACGTTATTCTTATAAATACCAAACTTCACACCATATCTTGCCAGCAGCTCATTCACCGTATCCGTGTTTTCCAACAGTTCCAAAGGTTTCATCGACATCACTCCTCTCATGCAAAAAGGCGCTCAGTTAATCAACTGAACGCCTTTGTTCACATGTTACTTTAGTAAAAAAAGAGATTCGCCGGATAAAGCGAACCTCTTTGTTCTTAAACAATTTATATCACATTTTTTATGTCTTTTCAACCACTAAAGCAAAAAAATATAAAATTAAATTGTTATGCAAAAAATAGTATGCTAAAATACGAACATGGAGCAATCGTGTTGCAGGGTGGCTTGACCTCTATTCTTGAAAGAATGGGGGTGATGCTATGAAAAATCAGAATAACAACCATTTTGATTTTAAGGATATACTTACTTTTGGAATATTCCTTTTAGCATTACTTACATTCGTTTTTACGTTTTGTAAGTAGCTATACATAGAAAAACCACCCCGAAAACTTTGGCCGAGTACAGGGTGGAATTTCTATCTCTTTATTAGGTCAACCCACCTTGTGGGCGGTTGTTCCTTTTTATTATACTAATATATCATACTAAATTCACAAATTCAATAATTACATCCTAAATATTTGAGGCTATCGCAGAACATTCAGAACTACGATAGCCCTTGATTTTAAAGGTTTATTTAGAATTTACCTTCTTTTGCAGCTTCCTCGATGGCAACTGCAACAGCAACAGTCATACCAACCATCGGGTTGTTACCTGCTCCGATCAGACCCATCATTTCAACATGGGCAGGAACGGATGAAGATCCTGCGAACTGTGCATCGGAATGCATACGTCCTAAGGTATCTGTAAATCCATAGGAAGCAGGACCAGCTGCCATGTTATCCGGATGAAGTGTACGGCCTGTACCACCACCGGAAGCAACAGAGAAGTACTTCTTGCCAGCTTCGATTCTTTCCTTCTTGTAGGTACCTGCTACAGGATGCTGGAATCTTGTAGGGTTGGTAGAGTTACCGGTAATGGA
>JBJELZ010000080.1:0-57401 GCA_051879415.1 Lachnospiraceae bacterium | reverse complement strand
TTGAGAAAGCTGGTTTAAAGTACGGAGGATTGCATATATGCGGTTTGTAATTGTGACAGGAATGAGTGGTGGCGGAAAACGAACTGCCATGAAGATGCTGGAAGACATGGGATTTTACTGTGTTGATAATCTGCCCGTGCCGCTTCTGGAGAATTTTTTTGAACTGATTGTTACACCGAACAGTGAGATTTCAAAGCTTGCTTTGGGACTGGATGTCCGTGCTGATCAGAATTTTAAGGAAGCAGAAGATATTCTGAAGAAAATGAAACAAAGCGGATATTCTTATGAACTGTTGTTTATGGACGCTTCAGATGAGGTGCTGATTAAACGATATAAGGAAAGCCGCCGGATGCATCCGCTTTCCATGGATGGAGCATCTGTAGAGGAGGGCATAAAAAAAGAGCGAAAAATACTGCAGAATGTCAAGAAAAAGGCAGATTATATTTTTGATACCTCCAATCTTTTGACGAGAGTCTTAAAAGAGGAATTAGATAAAATATTTGTACAGAATGAAGAATATAATAATCTTATGATTCGTATTACTTCTTTTGGTTTTAAATACGGAATCCCTGCGGATGCAGATCTTGTTTTTGATGTACGGTTTCTGCCGAATCCGTTCTATATTGATGAACTGAAGCCGCTTACAGGGAATAATGCGCCTGTGCATGATTATGTCATGAGCTTTCCGGAGGCAGAGGAATTTCTGGAGATGCTTTGCAATATGCTTGCCTTTCTGATTCCCAATTATATCAAAGAAGGAAAACACCAGCTGGTCATCGGAATCGGATGTACCGGAGGAAAACACCGAAGTGTGACGCTGGCAAATGAATTATTTGGCCGTTTAAAAAATAAAGGGAAATATGGGATTACCATTGACCATAGAGATGCCACAAGATCAACGTAGAGAGTAAGTTCCTCATCATATGTTCCATTTGAGAGTTGTTGATATCATATGGTTTTCATACTACGTCCCTTTTGACGGATGGTGATATCACATGGTTTTCATTATACGTCCCAAAACAAACTCATCGTTAATCGTTTTGGGACGTATAATGAAATCCATATGATAAGGGTAAATCAAGAAGGGACATATAATGAAAACCATATGATAAGCATAGATTAAGAAGGGACGTATGATGAGGAGCCTCTCAAAGATAAATCGGGATGAATCTGGCATGTGAGATATGATATGTCCCAAATAGTGAATTGCGATCTTGACTTGTGGCATGTGCAATATGATATGTCCTCAAAAAGTGAATTGTGATTTTGACTTTTGGCATGTGCAATATGATATGTCCTAAAATAGTGAATTGTGATGTTGACTTATGGTATGCGCTGTATAATATGTCCCAAAACGATTAACGATGAGTTTGTTTTGGGACATATTATACAGTGCATGCCAGAGAAAACAACGATGAGTTTGTTTTGGGACATATCATATTCCACATACCGGAAAAAACAACGATGAGTTTGTTTTAGGAGTTTTGTTATGTCATTTTCGGGAGAAGTGAAAGAAGAGATAGAAAATCATATCAGTACGTCCAGGCATTGCCAGATTGCTGAAATGGCTGCATATACGGTGAATTTTGGGACTGAAGCGGAGGATAAAAAAAGTTTTATCTGGCAGTCCGAGAGGGAGGCAGTCCTTAGAAAGGTCTTTACATTGTTAAAGAAAACGTATAATATATATTCGGTTGTAGAGACAGTGGAGCAGGGATTTACGGCAAGGGAAAACGCTTACAGGATTATCCTGTCAGAAGAGGAAGAACTCAGGAAGGTATTGCAGTCGGTTCATTATGTTCAAATGCAGGAGAAGACTGTTTCGGATCTTTTGTTGAAGAAAGACTGCTGCAGAAGAGCTTTTTTAAGAGGCAGCTTCTTAAGTTTGGGATCCATGAGCGATCCGGCAAAAAGTTATCATATGGAATTTGTCTGCAGTGAAAACATGCAGGCCGAACAGTTGATGAGAATTATCGGAACTTTTGGAATTGATGCAAAAATTACACAGCGAAAGCATCATTTTGTGGTTTATATAAAAGAAGGAGAAGCAATCGTTGACCTGTTAAATATTATGGGTGCACACAGGTCTTTGATGGATCTTGAGAATCTTCGGATTGTCAAGGAGGTCCGTAATAATGTCAATCGAAGAGTCAACTGTGAAACAGCCAATCTTTCAAAAACCGTTAATGCAGCAGGTCGGCAGCTGGAGGATATTATTTATCTCAGGGATAATTACGGACTTCATAAATTACCGGTACATTTACGGGAAATGGCGGAGGTACGGCTGGAACATGAAGATGCTTCTTTAAAGGAATTGGGAGAATATCTTGATCCGCCGGTTGGAAAATCCGGCGTTAACCACCGGCTTAGAAAGCTGTCTGAATTGGCAGATAATATAAAAAACAGTATCTGAAAAGAGGAGGAGTTTTATTATGGTAGAAAAGAAGGTTACTGTACAAAGACAGGATGGTCTGGATGCTGCAATGATTGCGGTTCTGGTACAGCATGCCTGCAAATATGAAAGTAAGATTTATCTGGAATCAGAAGACAAAAAGGTAAATGCCAAAAGCATTATGGGTATGATGAATATTGGTGTCTGCAGAGGCGGTGAAGTGACAATTTATGCAGACGGAAATGATGAAGCAGATGCATTGAAGGAAATTGAAGATTATCTGGTCAGTGGATCATAAGTCTTCAGTTTATGAAAGCCTAAGTATTTTTTAGGTTATGGATAATTGAAAAATATAATGCAGGAACTTGGAATTAATATTTTCAATTTCAGGAAAATGTGTTATGATAACAAATGCGAGATAAATCATGTAAGATCATGAGTTACATGATTTAAATAAAAAACGGAGGTATGAAGTAATGGCATTAGTTTCAGCAGCAGAAATGCTCAAAAAAGCAAAAGCAGGCCACTATGCAGTTGGTCAGTTCAACATCAACAACCTTGAGTGGACAAAATCAATCTTATTAACAGCACAGGAATTAAATTCCCCTGTTATCCTTGGTGTATCTGAGGGTGCCGGTAAGTATATGACTGGTTATAAGACAGTTGTTGGTATGGTAAATGGTATGTTGGAAGAGTTAGGAATCACAGTTCCTGTAGCACTTCACTTAGACCATGGTTCATACGAGCACTGCTATAAGTGTATGGATGCAGGTTTCTCATCCATCATGTTTGATGGTTCTCACTTCGCAATCGAAGAGAACGTTGCAAAGACAAAAGAGTTAGTTGCAGAAGCACACAAGAGAGGAATCTCTATTGAAGCAGAAGTTGGTTCCATCGGTGGAGAAGAAGATGGTGTTGTAGGTATGGGTGAATGTGCAGATCCTGAACAGTGTAAGATGATTGCTGATCTTGGTATCGACTTCCTTGCAGCTGGTATCGGTAACATCCACGGAAAATATCCTGCAAACTGGCAGGGACTTTCCTTCGAGACACTTGATGCTATCCAGAAGTTAACAGGTGATATGCCTTTAGTACTTCACGGTGGTACAGGTATTCCTGCAGACATGATCAAGAAAGCTATCGACCTTGGTGTTTCCAAGATCAATGTTAACACAGAGTGCCAGCTTTCCTTTGCTGCTGCTACTCGTGAATATATCGAGGCTGGTAAGGATCAGCAGGGTAAGGGATTTGACCCTCGTAAGCTCCTTGCTCCCGGTGCAGAAGCTATCAAAGCTACTGTTAAAGAGAAGATGGAACTCTTCGGATCAGTTGGTAAGGCTTAATTGGGAAGGTTCCATTAAAAAGAGAAATAGAGTAAAAAGACGGATGCTGAAATTTCAGCATCCGTTTTTATGTAATGAGAATAAGTATTTCTTTTTGATTCTCAAGGGTTCTTTTTGCTGAGAAGGGAGTTTACTTTAGGAGCAATTTTACTGTGCCATTCATAGGACAGGAAAAGAACTAGCATCAACAGAAATATTTGTGATCCAATTTTTTGTGCATCATTAAAAAAGTAATTGCGTCTTCCCAAATAGTGTACGCCCTCGCAGTAATAATGCAATACCACCTGATGAAGAAGAAAACATTCAAAAGAAATATTTCCAAGCAGTACAGGAAATTTCCGGGAGAATAAATAGGATAGATACCCTTTCTGCAATGCAAAGACAGTTAGGAAGATCAGATTCGGAATAATCCATATAAAGGAACGGTGCATCCATTCCGGAATATCAATCCGGAAGATACCAAACAATGCAATAAAGCAGGATAGTTCCAAAATGCTGTAGGGTATGCTTGGTTTTTGGGAAGTTGAAGTAACTTTTCCCTTGATCAGAATACCAAGGCAAATTCCACAGATATATTCAGGAACTCTGGAAAGGGGAAGGATATAGGTATAAAATTCGAGATTCATATCCTGAGTGAAGACAAAGAAAGCCCAGAGGATATCAATCACAAAAAAGAAAGCTATTTCAAAGAGAAGAAATAAGTTCTTTTTTCTTACCTTATTCAATATAGAATTTTGCAAAGCCATAAGAGGTACATTGATTACATATAAGAAGAAAATAGAGGATAAAAACCAGCTAACCCCATTGTAGGAAAAGTACCCTTCCGGCCGCCAGGATTGCAATAGAAAGAGATCTAACGTAAATTGTAATAAGTCATGAAATATGTTGTTATAGGGCAGGGTCATAATCAGCATGATCAGGAAGAAAGGATATACTTTTTTAATCTTTTTGATGATATACTTCTTCCATGAGGAAATCGAAAGAACTGCTTCATAACGATCATGCTGAAAACCGGTAAGAAAACCGCTTAATAAAAAGAAAAATCCCACAGCCCATGCAGCGTTGTAGGGAATAGGATATACTTCAAATTCACTGCTGTGAAATAAGAAAATATTAAGAAAAGCAAAAAAGCGTAAAAAAGGAATACTGCTTAAGCGTTGTGTATTATCAGATGACATGCTGTTTTTCTCCGTAAGTAATATTTCTTTCATCATATCATAGATTATATTATTCTGCAAAATTTGCATATATCATTAAGTCTAAATGAGTAGCTGTGTGGAAATTGCCCAAAGTAATAACAGATGTACAGGATAAAATAGATAAGCAAACCATCCCGGCAGATTACCTCGTCTGCCATTATAACAGCTGATCAGAGGAATGCAGAATAAAGAATAAACTTCCAATGAACCGCTAAATAAGAGAATAAAGCAGACAAGCCACATCTGAGTGGTTGGAAAGGAATGCAACAGATAAGCGATTAAGATAGCAAATACTCCTACCCATTCATAATCAGTTTTCAGGAAATGCGCAAGTGTCATGGCTGAGATGGCAATGGCAATGTCAATGAGATATAAGGGAATATATTTGTAGACAGGAATGTTCTGTATATTTGGCAGTATTATTTCCGGTACATGAAAATGATGGTGAAGGAACCGGATGGCTGCAACAGCTGTCAGACCGATAAATAATGTAAAAAAAACATTTTGGTGATCCGGGTCGAACATCTTATAAGAGAAAGCAAGATTAAAGGGAAGCTCTGATATAAAACAGAAAATAAAAAGTCTAAGCAGATATCTGCTGACATTTCGGGTATGATATAATCCCTCTATTAATAAAAAGATAAAGATTGGGAAGCTGATTCTGCCAATACTTCTAAGGATGGAGTAAATATTATGAAACTGCCCGGAGACCAGATGAAACCGCATATAATAAAGCATACAGGAAGCCCCGATGTGATCAATCAGCATGGCCGCCAAGGCAATTAGTTTGAGGGAACTTCCACTGATCCCTTTTTGAAGATGGTTAAAACTATGGAAAGATTGATTGAGTTGATTATTCATATAAAAATACCCCATAAAAGGGAGGATGCCAAGTAAATCGAAATTTACTTGGCATTATATTATGAAAAAGTTTTTCCTTGAAAGCATCTTGTTGTTTTGTTCTGGTTACATAATACTTAGAAATAATGGATAAAAAATGTTGCTTTATTTAATTAATTCAAAACAAAATATGAACAAAATATGAACAAGAGCCTTTTTTAGTTGGTTTTTGGCACTATATAAGGAGAAATTGCACCGGCAAGTGCGACAGCAGGCATGGACTGCAGCCAGATACGACCCGGTCCGGTTACCTTGGTATTAAAGAGACCCTCCCCACCTAGCAGGGCATTGCCAATGCCCTTTACGGTTTCGATATCAACGCAGCAGGTTGCTTCCATTGCAGCAAGATATCCGGTATCGATAAGCATGGATTGACCGGGTGCTAAGGTGTATTCACATACGCAGCCGTTGATTTCAAGGAAAACAAGTCCTGTTCCGCTGAATTTCTGCATAATAAAACCCTCACCGCCGAAAAAACCTGCACCAATCTTTTTTTGAAAGAACAGATCCATACTAACGCCCATGGTATTTGCAAGATAAGCGGATTTTTGTGCAACGATAGGTGTTACAGATGTATCGAAAGCGAGAATGCTTCCAGGAAAGGAAGATGCAAATGCAATTTCGCCGGGACCACCGGCTGCCGTATAGGTATTACGGAAAATGGATTCTCCGGTCAGTGAACTCTTGGCCATTTTGCCAAGTGCACCCAATAATCCATTATTCTGACCGCCCAGACCGGTCTGCATTTCCATTGTTGGTGTCATCCAGGACATAGCACCCTTTTGGCATTCAATTGCTTCTCCCGGTGCCAGCTTACAGATCAGGACAGTAAGCGGCGTGTTTTTAATTTCATATTCCATGATAATTTCCCCCTTTTTATATGATATGATGTGGTGCCAAAAGTCCTTTCAAAAAATTAGATGGCAGATTGCACAAAATAAATTGCTTTCATGACATTTTGCGCTATGGAGATGAGACTCTAAAAATCGTGGAAGCCTTTGCTGAACACGATTTTTGCCTTTTGAGGCTCATCGCAATGATTAGCGCATAGGAATGAAAGGAACTTATTTTGTGCAACCTGTCATGAGAGATTATAAAAAGGACTTTTGACACCATATCATAATATTAATATTTCTCCGGCTCAGGATACTCTACTCCAAAGGTTTCAACAGTAACTGTCTTCATAACCTGATCTTCTAAAGGTCTGTCATTGTAATTTGTTTTGCATTCAGCAATCCGGTTCACAACGTCCATTCCTTCGATTACCTTTCCGAATGCAGCATATTCCCCATCCAGATGAGGACTGGTCTGGTGCATAATGAAAAACTGGCTTCCCGCAGAGTTTGGCATCATGGAACGAGCCATGGAAAGAACACCGGGGGTATGCTTTAAATCATTTTTAAAGCCGTTTCTGGAAAATTCACCCTTGATACTGTAGCCGGGGCCGCCCATGCCGCTGCCTTCCGGGTCGCCGCCCTGAAGCATAAAGCCTTTGATGACGCGATGAAAAATCAGCCCGTCATAAAAATTTTTCTGAATCAGACTGATAAAGTTATTCACTGTGTTGGGAGCAATATCCGGATAAAGCTCTGCTTTCATGATACTGCCGTCTTCCATTGTAATTGTAACGATAGGATTTTGTGCCATTTTGATAACCCTTCCTTTTTTATATTTTAATAAAAAGAATTATAAAATAATATTTTTATTTCGTAAAGGTAATTCAGGTGAAATTGACATATATAAGGTAATTGTAGTATTATGACAGATGTAATAATATGCTGATTTTTCATATGTTTTCAGGCAGTTGCGAAACTCTTTTTTATCATATATGTTGAAAACATTTATCACAAAAAACAGGTTTGCAATTATCTGTTTTATATAATACCAAGTAAGAAAATAGCATGATTATAAAGAAAAATGGGAAATTATTTCAAAATAGTTGGAGAAAAGGCCAATGAACCAAAATATTTTAAATCATATAAAAAAGAATGAGGTTGTTGCGATTATTCCGGCACGTGCCGGTTCTAAGGGCGTGAAAAATAAGAATATACGCTGCCTGAAAGGATATCCGATGCTGGCATATTCCATCGCTGCATGTAAAATGTGTCCCGAGATTACAAGAATTATTGTATCAACGGATTCAGAGCAGTATGCAAAGATTGCCCGGTATTATGGTGCGGAAACTCCTTTTTTAAGACCTGCTAAGCTGGCAGGGGATCATTCCACAGATATTGAATTTATGGAGCATGCCATTGGCTGGCTGTATGAGAATGAACAGAGTGTACCGGAGTATTTTGTGCATATCCGTCCCACCTATCCGCTTCGTGAAGTAGAGGTTGTCAGGAAAGCAATTGAATTATTCCGGGCAGATCCCACAGCCACTTCCCTGCGTTCTGCGCATCTTGCATCCAATACCCCTTACAAATGGTTCAATCTGCGGGAGGATGGATATTATAAGAGTATCCGGGATGATCTTACCCTGGATGAAGCAAATAATCCCAGACAGGCATTTCCGGATGTTTATATTCCGGATGGGTATGTAGATATCTTAAGAACTTCGTTTATTGTGAAAAATGATCTGATGCATGGAGACCGGATGATTGGTTATGTGGTTCCGGGAGGCGTGGATATTGATGCCATGAAGGATCTGGAATTTCTGGAGTATTACATGACAGACCATACATCACCAATTCTTGATTATCTTCGTGAGAATTATAAGGTGTTGGATGACATTGCTTCGGAAAACCGGGAATAGATCTGTGAACACAAAGATTTGCTGAGGTGGCAGAATGATTACAGATAAAAAATGGAAAATTTTAATGATTGGTCTTGGGAGTATCGGACAGCGTCATGTGAGAAATCTGAAACGGGTTTTAGGTGATAAGTGTGAGATCAGTGCCTATCGTGTCAGAAGACTGCAGCAGACATTTTCCGATACCATGCAGATCCGGGATGGTGTTGATCTGGAAGAAGAATATCATATTAAAGTATTTACAAATCTGGATGAGGCACTGAAAGAGGCAGAACCGGATATTGTTTTTGTTACCAATATTACAAGGAAGCATATGGAATGTGCATTGGCAGCAGCGGAAGCCGGATGCAATATTTTCTTGGAAAAACCGGTATCTGACAGCATGGATGGCGTTGATCGCCTGATGCAGTTAAAGGAAGAAAAGAATATTAAGATCTTTATGGGATATCAGAACCGATACCATGTGTGTGTGGATAAATTACGGGAATATCTGAAGGAATCGGTAGTTGGTCAGCTGATCAGTGTGGAGGCATCCTTCTGTGAACGATTGACAACCATGCATACCTATGAAGATTACAGTACAACATATATGGCGAGAAAGGAAATGGGTGGCGGACCTGTTTTAAATCTGCAGATTCATGATATCGATCTGTTACAATGGATCTTCGGCATGCCAAAGGAAGATAGTGTACAGGCAATTCTTGGAAAGCACAGCAATCTTAAGATTGATGTAGAGGATCATGCAGTGATTTCTTATGTTACGGAGTATCAGGGCAATGACCTGACGGTTACAACAAGGTCAGATTTTCTGCAGTATCCTCCGGTTCACCGTTTTGTAGTTGTCGGAGAAAAGGGACGCATCGAACTGGATTTTAATAAGGCAGAGATTCTCTGGATTCAGGGAAGCGGCGAAATCGTAAAAAACAGTTATCCGGAATTTAACCGGAATGATATGTTTATCAGGGAATTAAAAAGCTTTCTGGAAAATATTGAGAATGGAACACCGGAGGAAATTCCGTTAGAGGAAGGTGTGAAGGGACTTCAGATTGCATTAAAAGCGATTTCCCGGAGATAAAAGTGTCCACAGGTTGGAAATGAAATCATTTGAGAGAGGAATGAGAAATTATGAACCAGATGTTTGATTTAAAGGATCAGGTTGTTATGATCACAGGCGGCTGCGGATTATTAGGTCGTGTATTCTGCAAAGCAATTATCGAAGCAGGGGGAAATCCGGTTGTGCTTGATATTTCCCGGGAGGCACTCAAAGCAACCAATCAGTTCTTTCTTGAAAACTATCAGAAAGACATCGATTGTCTGCTTTGTGATATTACGAATAAGGAAGATATCATTCGCGTCAAAGATGTAATCATGGAAAAATACGGACATATTGATGCGCTGATTAACAATGCTGCCAATAACCCCAAGGTAGAAGGTGGTTCCAAAAATCTGGCAGCTACCAGATTTACAGAATTTCCGGTAGAGATCTGGAATGCAGATTTTGCAGTGGGACTGACAGGTGCAATGCTTTGTGCACAGGTATTCGGTGGTGTTATGGAACAGCAGGAGAAAGGTGTCATCATTAATATTTCTTCTGACTATGGTATCATCTCACCGGATCAGAGAGTTTACCGGAAGGAGGGAGTTCCTGAGGAGGAACAGATCATCAAACCGGTATCCTATTCTGTTGTAAAGCACGGAATGATGGGTCTGACAAAATATCTTGCAACCTATTGGGCAAAGAAGGGAATTCGTGTCAATACACTTTGCCCTGCAAGTCTTTCCAATGGACAGGATGAAGAGTTTGTAAAAAAATTGTCCAATCTGGTTCCCATGGGCAGAATGTCTAATCCCGATGAATATGAAGGAACGATTGTCTATATGCTGTCTGATGCAAGCACCTATATGACCGGTGCAACAGTAGTACTGGATGGAGGAAGAACCATCTGGTAGTGCCTATATCATAGAATGATAAAGAACTAAAAGGAGAGTAAGATGCTTTTATATATTGACCCCGGAACAGGAAGTATGTTATTTTCGCTTGTGATCGGACTTGTTACGGCGGTTGTTTTTGCCGGAAGGGCTTTGCTGGTAAAAATCCGGTTTATTTTTACCGGGGGCAGCAGTAAAGAAGCGGAAAAAAGGAAAAAGCCGTATGTCATCTACAGTGATTCCAAACGATATCATAATATATTTGCACCGATCTGTGATGCATTTGAGGAACGTAAGCTTCCTTTGACCTATTACACCCAGAGTCCCGATGATCCTCTTCTTGATCAGAAATATGAATATGTAACCTGTGAATTCATCGGGGAGGGGAATAAAGGTATTGCCAGAATGAATCTTTTACAGGCAGATGTCTGTCTGTCAACTACACCGGGACTTGATGTTTTGCAGTGGAAGAGAAGCCGGGATGTAGGCTGTTATGTTCATATTCCCCATGCTGTAAGTGATTTTTCTACCTATCGTATGTTTAGTCTGGACTACTATGATGCAGTTTTGATTAACGGGGATAACCAGAAACGTTTTATCAGAAAAATAGAAGATTACTGGAAATGCAAAGAGAAAGAACTGGTTATGACCGGCTCCGTATATATGGATGAAGCATGGAAACGTACTGCCAATCTGGAAAAGCATATCTGTAATATGGATTGTCCGACAATTCTGGTAGCTGCCTCCTGGGGAGAAAATACCATTCTGAAAAGATATGGAAGCAAATTGTTGAAGCCGTTGGTAGAAACGGGCTTTCGTATTATTGTGCGTCCACACCCGCAAAGCTATGTTTCGGAGGTGGATATGCTGGAGCGTCTGCAGGAGGAATTTGCTTCAGCAGATAATTTGGAATGGAACAGGGATGTAGATAATCTTGCCGTATTAAATCAGGCAGATCTTATGATATCTGATTTCTCAGGCGTAATCTATGATTATGCCTTCCTCTTTGAAAGGCCGGTATTCTATGCAGATATTGATTTTGATACATCGGTTTATGATGCTGACTGGTTTGATGAAGAACCATGGGATGTCAGGGTTTTGCCGGAAATTGGAAAGAAACTGGAAGAAAAGGAATTTTCAAACATTAAGGAAATCCTGTTAAACACATTGAAGGATCAGGAACTTGCAAAGGGTGTTGAAAATCTTAAAAATGACTGTTGGAAAAACAGGGGTAGAGCACTCGAGGCTACAGTGGAATATCTGATTAAAAAACAAAAAGAGGTAGTATCATGACCTTGTTATCTGTATTGTATGACATTATTATTGCACCGATAGAATATATCATAGAGCTTGTGTTTTGTTTTGTATTCTACAATTTTCACAGCTTTGGTGTTTTGGGCGCCATTATCGGGATCAGCCTGGTTGTTAATTTTCTTGCACTTCCGCTTTATCTGAAAGCAGATGAATTACAGCTTGCAGAACGAAGAACGCAGGAAAAAATGGGTGATCGCATTAAAAAAATCAAGAAGGCATTTCACGACGATGAACAGTTTATGATGCTTTCTGAGTATTATAAGCGGAATAATTATCACCCATTGTATGCATTAAGATCTTCCCTTTCTATCCTGATAGAGATTCCTTTTTTTATTGCCGCTTATCAGTTCTTAAGTAATTGCGTGCTTTTAAATGGATGGAGTCAGTGGATTTTTCAGGATCTGTCCCAGCCGGATCAGCTGCTGGTGCTTCCTATCGCCGGTGGAATTACGATAAATATTCTGCCGATCATCATGACGGCCATTAACTTTATCTCAACAGCAGTCTATACCAAGGGTGCGCCGTTTAGGGAAAAGGCACAAGCTTATATTCTGGCACTCATCTTTTTGGTAATACTGTATTCTTCTCCCTGTGGACTGGTATTTTACTGGATTTTAAACAATCTGTTTTCCATGATAAAGAATATGGTAATGAAGCTGAAGCATCCTAAGTATGCCGTGTATGCCCTCTATGCAGCCGTTGCTGTTTTGTTTGTTTCCTGGAATATTTTCTTTCGTATTCATCCGGATAGACTGAATGATACAAAGAAAAAAGTATTGGATCTGCTGACGGTTGTCTGGATCGCACTTCCGTTAATCAAAATAGGGATTGTAAAAATAAGCAATAAAATCAGGTCGCTTTGTTTTGAGAGAACAAAGAGCAGGGAAAAGGACGGGGTGTCTGCACTGATGGTCTGTTCCTGTATTGCCCTGTGGTTTATGGCAGGTGCATTGCTGCCTTCTTCTGTCATTGCAACATCACCGACAGAATTTTCTTTCTTAGGATCGGTTGATAATCCGCTTACCTATATTTTCATGAATTTTACCTTTTATTTCGGTCTGTTTGTGTTCTGGCCGTTATGCATCTATAAAATGTTCCAAAAGCAGTTAAGAAACATTCTTCCGGCACTGTTTTTCAGTGCGGCAGTCTGTGCGGTATTTAATATTTATCTGTTCAAAAGCCAGTTTGGAAATATCACAACAGCATTTGAACCGGAGGACAAGCAGCTGTTTGTCAGCTCATCCAATGCCCTGATCTGGTATGCCCTGCTGCCGGTGCTTCTTGCCGCTATCATCAGTTTTCTGGCTTTCCGTTATAATAAGCTACGTTTTTTAACCATGCCTGTAATTATCCTGACTGTGACAGCAGGTATTTTGTCCGGGAAAAACATGACAGATATCAAAAAAAATTATGATGTCTATGCACAATACCGGGAGGAGCGACAGACCGATGATACCGGTGGAGAAATTCAGGCAGAATTTTCCCTGACAAAAACGGGACGTAACGTAATGGTGTTATTTTGCGACAGATTTGCATCAGCTTATTTTCCGTATCTTTTGGAGCAGTTCCCGGAATTGAAGGATTCCTATGAGGGATTTACTTATTATCCCAATTGTATCAGTTTTGCAACGAACACGCTTCTTGGTGCACCGGCTATGATGGGAGGTTATGAATATACACCTTTATCCATGAACCAAAGAGAGGGAAAACTGGTTGATCTGCATAATGAGTCCGTTCTGACGCTTCCGGTTTTCTTTGATCAGCTGGGATACGATGTGAAGGTTGCAGACCCTCCACATGTGAACTATGTGTGGGAGGGAGATTATACGCCATTTGAGGAATATCCGGATATTGAGGTATGTTCCCTAATTAATAATTATAAAGACCGTTATGAACAGGAGCATAGGGAAGAATATACAGATATTGATTATGGAAAGATCAGTACGAAAAACTGCAGACTTTATGCGATGCTGCAGATGCTGTACCCACCATTTCGAAATATTTTTACAGGAAGCGGCCGGTATTACAGTACGGATAATTATGCTTATTATGAGCAGAGTTACTTTATCAGGGATTATGCATATGCGTATTATATGCCGCAGCTTACAGATGCTGAGAACGATAAGGATACCTATACATTTATTGAATGGGAATTAACACATGAATATCAGATGCTTCTGGAACCGGATTACCGCAGCGGAATGCCCACAGAGGAACATCCCTATGCGGGAATCGGAAGTTATCCGGAGGATTCGTCAATTGTTGATTCAGAGCTAAATACACAGTCTTATCATGTGAATGCATGTACAATTATTATGATTGCGAGATATCTTGATGCACTCAAGGAAATGGGAGTATATGATAATACCCGGATTATTATTGTTTCCGATCACGGATCAGTCATTCCAACGGCACCTTTCTGGGGATTTCAAAATTCCCAGATGGTATCCAATTTTAATCCCATGCTTTTGGTAAAGGATTTTAACAGTACGGGAGAGGTGCAGACAGATACGACCTTGAGAACGAATGCAGATACACCATATCTGGCAACGGAAGGTCTTGGGGTTCCACAGGTGAATCCGTTTACAGGGAATCCATTCACCCTGGCAGAGGATTATTCTGCTTTTGATGTATATGACGGACAGGTATCAGATAATACTTTTGATACCAATGTATCTGAATTTACTTTTTATCATCATTTTACCGTCAGGGATAATATATTTGATGAGACGAACTGGACAAGAGAAGAATAATACCAATGGAAAGATAAGGGAGAAAGTAATTTGCTGATCTATACCTGCATCAATCGGGAACTGACACGGGAAGAGAAGGAACACTTATTGTATCTGCAGAGACAGGAGAAGCTTACGATAAAAAATATGTCAAAAGCCTCTTTGGATGAAGCATTATCTGGTCAGACAAAGCAGGATGATTGCAATAAAACAGAGCCTTCTGCTGTTATTTGTATCAGTGATGATAATGATATTTTGAACTTGGCAGGGAGCAGAGGAGTGTCGGTGGTTGCCTGTCTGGATGATAGTTATAAGGAACCAAAGCAGGCAGAAAATCATTTTATCAGCCGTTATGCTGTGGATAGTCTGTGTGCGCTTGACAGAGAATATCTGGAAACAGTATACTTTCGAAGTAAAGGGATTCCCCGCAGAATTACCGATACAGACCGGCTGATTATCCGGGAGTTGTGCCGTGCTGACCTTCCTGCACTTTTGGATATTTATGAAAGCAATGAAAAAACCCCCTTTTTTCAGTCCTTTTATGATAATCGGGAGGAAGCAGAGGAATATCTGAATCATTACATTGAAAATGTGTATGATTTTTATGGATATGGTATCTGGGGAATCTGTCTGAAAAATCTGTCTGTATATGAAGAGGGGGAAAATATAGAGACAGAAGAACCAATCATAGGTATTATGGGCTTTACGCCAAGAGAGAATGCCCTGGAACTGGGATATGCTTTACAAAAACAATATCAGGGTAGAGGGTTTGTGACAGAAGCAAAAAAAGCATTGACGGAGTATGCAGAGCGGGTTCTGGACTGTCGCAATATCATTATTGTTCGAGCGGATTGAAAATTGTGAAACGCAAACGCCTATTTAAATATAAAATGGAAGTGAGGAAAGCAGTATGGAATATAAAAAACCTTATGTGATTGCCGAAATTGGCTGTAATCATATGGGAAAAATAGAAATTGCAAAAGAGATGATAGAGACGGCGGTAACATTTTGCAAAGTGGACGCTGTAAAATTTCAGAAAAGATGCAATCGGGAATTGCTGACAGAGGAGCAGTATAATGCACCGCATCCCAATCCGGAAAACTCCTATGGGAAGACATATGGGGAGCATCGTGAGTTTCTGGAGTTTTCCAAAGAGCAGCATAGAGAGCTGAAGGAATTTTGCGAAGAAAAAGGGATTGTATACAGCACATCCGTATGGGATATGACTTCAGCAAAGGAAATTGCGGATCTTCATCCCAGGTTTATTAAAATTCCATCAGCATGTAATAATAATTATGAGATGTTAACCTGGCTTTGTGAAAATTATGAAGGGGAAATCCAGATTTCCTTTGGTATGACTACCCATGAAGAAGAAGAGGCGATAGTAGAGCTTTTTGAAAAGAACGGGCGTAATAAGGATCTGACAATTTATTGTTGTACTTCCGGTTACCCGGTTCCGATGAAGGATGTTTGTCTTCTTGAAATCACCAGATTACGGGAAACTTATGGAGACCGTGTCAAAAGAATCGGCTTTTCCGGTCATCACAATGGAATTGCCATTGATGTGGCGGCTTTGACACTGGGAGCGGAAGTATTTGAACGTCATTTTACACTGGACAGGACATGGAAGGGAACGGATCATGCAGCGTCCCTGGAGCCGGATGGTATGCGTCGTCTGAAACGGAATCTGGAACAGACCTATGAGGCACTTACGTATAAATCTGAGGAAATTCTGCCGATTGAGAAAGTCCAGAGAGAGAAACTGAAATACCGGAAGAACAGGTAGTTGAAATATTCTGCGAAAGCAGAAATGTTTACCTTGGGAAGCAGTGAAGGAAAGGTACGGTTATAAAATGGTGGAACGTAAAATATTATTGAATCCCGGTCCGGCAACGACGACGGATTCTGTAAAGATGGCACAGGTTGTACCGGATATCTGTCCCAGAGAAAAAGAGTTTGTGGGAATCATGAGAGAGCTGGAGGATGGACTGTTAAAAATTGTCCATGCAGATCCAAAGGACTATGCAGCAGTTTTATTCTGTGGTTCCGGAACCATTAATATGGATATCTGTCTGAATTCTTTATTGCCGGAGAACAAGAAAATTCTTGTACTCAATAACGGTGCCTATAGTAGCAGAGCAGCAGAAATCTGTAATTATTATGGTCTGGATCATATTGATTTAAAGCTTCCGATCGGAGAGCAGCCGGATCTTGCCAAGGTGGAAAATGTCCTGCAGGAAAATCCGGAGATTGCACTGGTTTATATTACGCATCATGAGACAGGAACGGGGCTTTTGAATCCCATTGATAAGATTGGAGCACTGGCACATCAGTATGGAGCAAGATTTGTTGTAGATACCACTTCTTCCTATGCGATGCGCCCGATTAATGTTTATGAAGATAATATTGATTTCTGCATGGCATCCGCCCAAAAGGGAATCATGGGAATGACAGGTCTTTCCTATATTATCGGGAGAAAGGATGTTATTGAAGAATCCAAAGAATATCCGAAGCGTTCCTATTATTGTAATTTGTATCTTCAGTATCAGTATGCAAAGGAGCATGGCGAGATGCATTTTACGCCACCGGTACAGGTGATTTATGCAGCACGTCAGGCACTGCGGGAATACTTTGCAGAAGGAGAACAGGCAAAATGGGAACGTCACCGGCGTGTATTTGAAGCAATTACAAAGAATCTTACAGAGCTTGGATTTAAGATCTTTATTCCAAAAGAAATTTCAGCAGGACTGGTGGCTGCTGCAATTTATCCGGATGATCCTAACTGGGATTTTGGAAAGGTACATGATTATTGTTATGAACGTGGTTTTACGATCTATCCGGGTAAGGTAGAGAAAAAGGGAATGTTCCGGTTGTGTGCCCTGGGTGCTATTGATGAGAAAGATATTGAAGATTTCTTTGCGGTATTCCGGGAAGCTTTAAAGGAGTATCAGGTATCAGTTCCTGTCAGATATCAGGAGTAAGAGAGCAATGGAATAGATAGATTTCCATGAGGAGGTACATGGTGTGAAGAAGATTTATACCTGTTTTTGTACAGATGTTATCCATGAAGGACATTTGAATATACTGCGGAAAGCAAAGGAATATGGAGAAGTCATAGTTGGTGTGTTGGCAGATGGCGCAATGGTCCGTTTTAACCGTTTTCCTACCATCTCATTAGAGGAGCGTATGGAGATTGTGAAACAGACGGGACTGGCAGACCGGGTGATTGTGCAGAACACGATCATGTATGATGAAGTGTTGGCAGCAGAAAAGCCGGATTATGTGATTCATGGAGATAACTGGATAGAAGGGCCGGAAAAGGCAATCCGGGAAAATGTGATAGAAAATCTTGCAAAATATGGCGGCGAATTAATTGAAGAGCCATATACTTATAACCGTGAGATTAAAAAGATTGATGACCGTATGAAAGAGAAACTTGCCATGCCGGAGTTTCGTCGTCGGCGGTTAAAGCAGCTGATCCGGATGAGACCGATTGTTAAGACTATTGAGGTACATTCCGGTCTGACAGGATTGATTGCGGAAAAGACAATTGTAGAGCATAATAATGAGCTGGATCAGTTTGATGCCATGTGGATTTCCAGTCTCTGTGATTCTACTGCAAAAGGAAAGCCGGATATAGAACTGGTGGACATGTCCTCCAGAATCAGGACAATTGATGATGTCATGGATGTAACGACCAAACCGATCATTTTAGACGGGGATACCGGTGGCTTGATCGAACATTTTGTATATAATGTACGAACCCTGGAACGAATGGGTGTTTCCGCTATCATTATTGAAGATAAGACAGGACTGAAGAAGAATTCCCTGTTCGGTACGGAAGTAGAACAGACGCAGGACAGTATTGAGAATTTCTGTGCAAAGATTCGTGCCGGTAAGGAGGCACAGCGGACAGAAGATTTTATGATCATTGCCAGGATTGAGAGCTTGATTTTGGAGCGTGGAATGGAGGATGCCCTTACGAGAGCAAGAGCGTATGTGGAAGCCGGTGCAGACGGCATTATGATCCATTCCAGAAAGAAGACACCGGATGAGATCCTCGAATTCTGCCGTCAATTCAGAGAGACAGATCAGACAACTCCAATTACGGTGGTGCCTACTTCTTTTTCCTCTATTACGGAAGAGGAACTGGCAGCAGCAGGAATCAACATTGTGATTTATGCCAACCAGCTGACAAGAAGTGCTTTTCCTGCCATGCAGAAAACAGCAGAAACGATTTTGAAAAATCACCGTGCTTTGGAAGCAGATGAAAATCTGATGCCATTTAAGGATATTATCCGGCTGATCGACGAGATCTAAAAAAAATAATTGTATATGTTTTAAAAGTATATCCGATGATGAGTGTCAAAAGTCCATTCTCATAATGCGTTAGCACAGATTGTACAAATTAGGTCGTTTGATTGACTTATGTGCTACGGAAATGAGACTCTGTAAATCGTGGAAGCCTTTGCTGAACACGATTTACGCTTTTTGAGGCTCATTGAAGTGTTTAGCACATCGGATAATCAAACACCTTATTTGTCAATCTGTCTGAGTAACAATAGAAAAGAGGACAACAATGAGCGAATATGCAATTTTAATGGCAGCAGGAATGGGCACCAGGATGCGCCCATTGACAGAGACAACACCGAAGCCTTTGATTCAGGTACACGGCAGACCGATGATCGAGACCGTCATTGAAGGACTGTTGAAGAGACCGGTGGATGAGATTTATATTGTTACAGGCTATCTGGGGGAGCAGTTTCAGCAGATGGCAGACCGTTATCCGCAGGTACATCTGATTGAAAACAAAGAGTATGCGGTGAAAAATAATATTTCATCTATTTATGCGGCACGTGAGATTCTTTCCAAAGGAGACTGCTTTATCTGTGAATCAGATCTTTATGTGGCAGATCCCGGAATTTTTCAGAAGGAACTAAAACATTCCTGCTATTATGGAAGAATGCAGGCGGGCTATTCCGATGACTGGACTTTTCATCTGACAGATGGGAAAATCAGCCGTGTCGGTAAGGGTGGTACAGATGTCTACAATATGGTTGGTGTTGCGTGGTTTCAGCAGAAGGACGCTGCCTTATTAGGAAAACTGGTGGAGCAGACGTATTGCCGGAAGGGCAGTGAAGATCTTTTCTGGGATGATGTTGTAGACCGGAATCTGGATCAGCTTGATCTGATCGTGGAGCCGGTAATGGAAGGACAGATTGTAGAGATTGATACAGTAGAGGAGTTAAGGGAAATTAATGAACGCAAAGAGTTTATTAAGTAGTATTGAACATATGGGAATTGAAGTAATCACAGGGGTTCCGGATTCCACATTGAAACAGTTCTGCGACGGATTGCAGACCTATGAAGGGAAGCTTAAGCATTATGTGCCGGTAAATGAAGGTGCGGCAATTGGCATTGCTGTAGGAACCTATCTTTCTTCAGGACATCCCGCATGTGTCTATATGCAGAATTCAGGATTGGGAAATATCGTAAATCCGATTACTTCTCTTGCAAACGAAGATGTATATGGTATTCCCATGCTTCTGATTGTCGGATGGCGTGGAGAACCAGGTGTGAAGGATGAACCGCAGCATGTATTTCAGGGGAAAATCACAAAAGAGCTGTTGGAGGTATTAGCCATTCCGTATGTGATTCTGGATGCTGATACGCCGGAAAGTGATATTCCGGGGATTCTGCAGCAGGCAAAGGAAGCCATGGCACAGCGGAAGCAGTTTGCATTGATCGTAAGGAAAGGAACGTTTGAGAAAGCAGACAAATTTGAGTGGGAAAATGAATATCCGATGAACCGGGAAGCGGTATTGGGAGAACTTCTTCAGATGATTCCGCAGGAGTCCTGCATCGTATCCACCACAGGAAAGATTTCCAGAGAATTGTATGAACAGAGCGATAAACTGTACGGAAACCATGACCGGCTGTTTATGACAGTTGGCGGCATGGGACATGCTTCCATGATTGCATTCGGTATTGCACAGGAGCAGAAGGATCGTCAGGTTGTCTGCATTGACGGAGATGGTGCTGCATTGATGCATATGGGAGGACTTGCTTTTCTGGCAGCCAATGCGCCGCAGAATTTTAAGCATATTGTCATTAATAATCAGGCACACGAATCCGTGGGTGCAATGCCTACAGGGGCACAGCAGGTCAGCATTGCAAAGGTGGCTGAGGCCGCAGGTTATAAGAAAGCAATTCGGATTACAAAGCAGGAGGAACTGTCGAAGGTCAGTGAGCTTTTACAGGAGGAAGGACCCGTTTTATGTGAAATTATGGTAGGACTGGCTTCCAGAGCGGATCTTGGACGCCCCAAGGAAACGGCGGCTGAGAACAGAGCGGCATTTATGAAGTATCTGCAGAAAAATTAAAGTTGACAGAAATAGTTCCTGATAAAAAACGAATCATTGTATTAAGGGCGTATGATGAAAAAAAATAAGGCATCCATTTCCAATAAAATATATCGCAAACTACACTGGATTCTTTTTTCAAAAATTAAACCGGGAAAATGGATCAATTCTTTTTATGCTTCTTACCGCCATAGAAATAAAAAGCCTGCTCCGGATGCAGACCGGGGAATCGTTTATATTACCCAGGTGCCCAATGAGGGTGCCGGGATTGGGCACCAGATTGCCAATTTTAATGGCGGCGTTCATTATTCCATGCTTTTTGACATTCCGTTTGCCTATCCGGGATTTAAGAACAAGGAGTGGGAACGTTTTCTGGGCTTTGGAGAAGATGCTGTTTCCATAAAAGAATTGAAGAAACAGGGATACAAAACCCGATTGCTGCCGTACTTTAATGAATCAGAGGAGTCTCTTTCCCTGATTCGTAAGATCATTGCATCCTATGCAGGAAAAAAAGTAATTCTCTGTGTAGAACTGGATCAGTTTTATCAGAAACAATATGAGGTCATTCCATATATCAAGGAAAAGTTTGAAAAGGCTTCTGCCAGAAAGGAAGATCACTTGATTTATCAGAAGGACCGGGTGTCCATAGCCGTCCATATCCGTCGTGGGGATATCGTAGCCGGACAGCAGTCAGGGGCAGAAGGCATGACCAAGCGTTGGCTGTCATTGGATTACTTTAAAAATATAGTCAGACAGGTTTCGGAAATTGTTGGGGACAGACTGGATATCTATCTGTTTTCCCAGGGCGATCCTGCGGCGTATAAATGCTTTGAAGAATATGGACATGTCATTTACTGTTTTGATATGTCCGATCAGGATTCTTTCCTGCACATGGTGCGTGCAGATATCCTGGTGATCAGTAAAAGCTCGTTTTCCTATAAACCGGCACTGTTATCTGACGGCATCAGAATATGTCCGCCTGATTTCTGGCATGGATATCCCGATGAGGAGCAATGGGTGGTTGTGGATGAAGAAGGAAATCTGCCTTCTGCTACATCCACTCTTCTACGTACTCTTCTGTCCCAATCTGATACCCATCGCATTTAACGATTTTTCCGTAACTTCTTCCCAGCACATGACCTCCCTGGATGACAAAGGCACGTGTGCTCTGAAAGCAGTTGTCATTGGCGGTAATGTTAAAGATACCGCCTGCAATAAAGAGATACCCTTTGTTCTCTTCCGTATCATTCGATACTTTACATCCATCATCCAGACTTTCTATATTCATGGTACAGGTCAGAATGGAAATACTGTCATTGCCCTTCAGTCCATTGTTGGCAGCTGTAATATTGTAGGTACCGTCTACAATGGTTAAATCATTTTTACAGCTGATGCCGTTATTATAATTGGCTGTAATGTTCAGTGTACCGGTGCCATTGATGGTCAGATCATCTTTGCTGTAGATGCATCCGTTGGCACTGTCATCAAGAGGAGCAAGACTGTCTGAAAGATTGTTGACAGTTCCCTCAGGAAGGGTAATCACAGTCTTGTCTGCATTTTCGATATAAACAGGTGCAGAAGTGTTACAGAAAATATCTACATTACGAAAAACAAGCTGTACCTTTTCATCATCTCCCACATGGACATAGATCTGACCATTGGAGAGGCTTCCATCCAGAATATATGTGCCGCCGCTTGTGATGACAACCTTGTTATCTTCAACTTCAGCACCTGTGCCGGTGATTGTTACTTCCATATCATTCATTTCTATGAGAGTTGCAGTTGATTCATCGTAAGTATCCGTTAAATCATAAGAGGAAAATTTCACGATCTGATTCTCCGAAATAGTGTATTCGATAGCTTCCGGACGTTCTATGACAGATGCAGCCGGTGCTTGTGCAGGACCGGAGCCTTCCGGAATAATCTCCTGACTTTCTTCCTGTACATTTTCGGAAACGGATTCCCCGGAAATGATTTCCTGAGAAATCGAATCTGTGGGAGCGGGGGAAGAAGAATTACTGCATCCATTGCATCCCAGACACAGGCTTAAGCAAAAGGCAGATAATATGACTATTTTTTTCATAGAGGTACTCCTTATTGAATCTATATGTTTTTGGTTTTTGTAAAACTTTAATAAATCTTTCGGAAAGCTGTGCAAGATGTATAAAGATACTGGGTTCAAAAGCCTCTTCAAAAAACTTTAAATGGCAGAATGCACAAAATAAATTGCTTGGATGACATTTTGCGCTGTGAAGATGAGACTCTATAAATCGTGGAAGCCTTTGCTGAACACGATTTATGCTTTTTGAGGCTCATCGTAACGTTTAGCGCATAGGAATCCTAGTAATTTATTTTGTGTATTTTGCAAGTTAAAAATTGTAAAAGGGCTTTTGAACCCAGTATCTTTATACATGTTGCACAGCTGTCATAAGCCCTTTATAAGTTTATTGTTCCGGTACAATATTCTGGCTGACCTCAACCGGATTACCATCTACAGGCATATCGTCAACAGGTATGATACCAACCGGATTACCATTTTCATCAAACAGTATCTCTGCATCTTCCGGTGTTTCTTCCGGGATGGACTGGGTGGGAGCATGCCGGTTAAAATCGCTCATATGGATGCTCATATCGATCCAGTCATACCTTCGCTGGATAAAGGTTTTCAATGCCTCTACCTGATAGGCGGAATTACTGACGCCGCGGACATGGTTATTATAAACTCTGGAGGCTTCTGCCAGAGCGGCATGGCGGTCCACGGATTCTAATGCAGTGGCAAGAAGTTCTTCCTTTACTTCATCCCAGCGTTCCCTGACAGCAAGCATGAATTCATCTGATTTATAGAGGTAGCTGAAATAATGATCCTGTGTCAGGGAATAAATCTGTTCTGCCGTTGACCAGTAGGCATAGGTAGGGTTGTCGTATTCAAAATTGCCAAAAGCCATATCAAAATCCCATACAGGTCCAATCATTAGTTTTTCTCCCGGGCGTTTGTAAAGGAAGGTGCTCCGCCAGAAAGCGGAATCTGTATTGTTGGTTAGTTCCATAACAATGAACCAGTCTACCCAGGAATCAACATCGATATATTCCTCGTAGCCATATCCTCTGGTGATTGCCCGATCGGTTGCATTCATATAATCAGCGATATAATCAAAGGTATCATTATAGGGTTCCTCAATTTCCGGATAGTTAATGAAGAACTTTGGGGAGTGTGGTGTGGTAAAATATTCCTGCCCGTATACATGGGGATGCATCAGATCACCACCACATTCCAGTAAAAAGCCGATATCTTCTTCTCCATGATGCCAGAGTGTCTGGCGGCTGACATTGGAAAATAAATTGACCTTCTGGATATCCTCTTCAATTTTCTCAGAAAAGGTATATACACCGCGGTATTCTCCATTCAGATAGACATCCACCAGGATCTGGCTGGGTGTATATTCCAGATGATCCATGCAGGCGGCAATATCCATGGCAACGCAGTTACGTACCAGTGAGAGATCCTTGTAAGTAGAGACAAGGGCATATTTTTCGGATGCCAGCATGCCAAAAAGGGAGATCCGCTCATCAAATTTAATCAAATAGCTTTTCTGCGGAAAATATCGCCAGCTGGTATTGCCACGGCCTCGCAGGCTGACTTCATAGCTGGTGCCGTCCAGAATAAGATTACCACTGACATATTCTTCCTTTGAGGTAATGGGTTCACCGGTATCGGTGGTTAAATATAACGTAGGAATATCAAAGGTCTGCCTTCTGACAAGGATGGGATATTCCACGCTTGTCCCGTCGGAGGCTGTGATCTTAAGTCTTGGATTCTGTGTCAGGTCAATGCCGCTGCTGCTTTCTGCATCCGTAAGGATCTCAATTTCTGCTGTTGAATCATCCCCTGTCTGAGCGGCATCGTCTGTGCTTTCATTTTTTGGAAGTTCAAACCGGATATGTGCATTGGTCAGCATGGCATCACTGATATCCGGCGTAATTTCAAGATAAAGAATACCGTTCTCCAGAGAAAATGTAACATTATCATAGGAAGCTCCACCGTATGTATTTTTGTAAAAAATTACTGTCTCCGGAACGAGTTCCGACATCGTTGGATCAGTTGCTGTATTGACAGAAGAACCTGCCGGATCACCGGCTGTCAGATCAGTTGCTGTATCTGCCTGCGTCAGGGAATATGCCCCGGGATTGACAGATAAGGTATACGTTCTGGGAGCAGACGGATCTATGGCATTATTTTCAGATATGATAAGGCTGCTAACAGTCTGGGCAGTCTGATTTTCCGAAACAATTGCTGCATCGGATGAACTGCAGGCAGGGAAAGACAAAGTCAGCAGAAGCAACAACGCAGAAGCAATAAACCTTGTGAACTTGTTATTTCGTGAAAACAGATGATTCAAAATCTTCCTCCGTAACAGCTCGTGTTGAGGCTGCTTTTATAGTATTTGACGCAGAATACGCATTCCTCCGGTTGAAAAAATGCCTTATCGTATATCTGCAATTACCCAGACTCCGTCAAGCAATACAAAATAGTAAACATTATCGGTTGTATCAATAACTTCCCGGCCGCCCGATATGGTCATGGACTTTTCAAAGGACACACGGCAGGAGAAGCAGCTTTCATTATAAGGGATATATTCTGTAATGGTTTCATTGGAATAATCGGTATTGCTGTGGGAAGTAAAAAACCGCATATCCTTCTGGCGGTATTGTTCTGCCAGGGAAAGATAAGGGGAATCTTCCGGAAACAGGTGACGTATTGGATCAATACTTGTCTGACATCCGGGCAGATCATTGGAAAAGAAGTTGGAGTAGGTAATTACAGCATCCAATACATATGCCTGTAATTCCTGTGGCATCTCAGCCTGTGAAGGGAGGGAGCTGAGAATTCTGTTCTCTGAAGTGCTTTCCGAAGCTTCTGTCATTGCCTTAGATTCCGATATTTCCTGTCCGTCTGCATCCAGTACTGCAATCTGTGCCGGTTGTTTTAGATCAGAAATCTGATAAGTAACCTGGACAGGTACTTCTGCATATTCCTCGCAGTAGACCAGTTCCGGATAAGGTGTTTCTTCTGTGATATAGGTATCAGACAATGTTACATTATTTATTTTTACAGTATAGTTATCGGGAACGGTAACAGTCACATTGTAATTTCCATGTGCTTCATATGCATTCAGTTCTGCAATCGTCCAGTCTGTAATGGGAAGTGCAATCATGCGGATAACCGTATTCTGTGGTTTTAATACGGCAGTCCCGATGGGTGTTTTCCCTGCATAAATACCATACGTAAGAGAACCATCTGTGTAGCTTTCCTTCAGAAAATGGTATTCTACCGGATTTTCGGATACTAATTGTGCCAGCTGTTCTTCATAATCTTCCTTTGTCTCAAATTCATTAAATAACAATCCGGAAGTATTCATGGAAGAAAGAAAGGAGGGTGTCGTAATCAGACGGTCCATAACATACTGTGGCTGGGAGGCTTCATAAAGAATCAATGTTTTTCTTGCATACAAAAGAAAAATCAGCAGCAGAAAAACCAAAACTGCCACATAAATAACAAATATCATTTTCACTTTGCCGGAGGATTGTTCCGGAGCCTTTTTATGCATTTTTTCTCATTTCCTCACTTCTATACATTACTGTGTCACAACAAATGCTGTCGGCAGTTTTCTGGATTCGTCGGCATTTGGCAGATAAGAGGAAGTAATCTGGTATTCCCCTTCGTAATAAAGAGCCGAAGAACTTCCGCCATCCAGGTTGGCAGCATTGACGGCACCATATTCCAGGAAAATATTGATCAGATCCTGACCGGTAGCACCAAGATGTCCTGCCATGCCGCGTCCATCCGTAACAAGGATCAGAACCGTTCCGTCCGCACATTGACCAACGGCAGTACGCGGGTTGGCACCTACGCCCCTGTTATTCAGGTCGATGGCATTGCCGTTTTCGATTAATTTGGTAAAGTGGTTGTTATCACCATCGTTGATATCTTTAAAAGATACCGCATCAATGATATGGTGCTCTTCCACATATGTTTCAAACTGTTCCGGTGTCATGGAACCGACTTCTTTCGTCACAAGAATATGATTATCATTAAATCCGATCATTACATCGCCTGCAGCCGGTTCATTGAAAAGAATCTCTCCACCGCTGACGACAACGCCTACGGGACGTCCCGGCCAGTTTGGACCGCCGGGAGTTTCAAATTCACCTGCATTGAAGGCGGCAACAGCATTGGCGGCATTGCAATATTCTTCGATGGTATTGCCACTCTTTCCAAGCTCTGCAGGCGTCCACGGATAAGAGGAGGCAAGTACGATGCGGGAGGGATCCCGTACCACCAGAAGTTTTGCCTCAAACGTTCTTCCGGTAATCGCAATCAGACCAATTTCATCGATTTCATCTATGGCTGCAGGAACTGTAACATTGGAAACAACAGAAGAGGAATCAGCCTCTGTACTGACAAAGTTTGCGGAAAGATTCTGCCCGGAATCAGCCATCAGTTCGGCATACAAGGCGGCTGCATGATCCGTTTCGGCTTCAGCCTGCGTAATGGCAAGGACTTCTTCCTCAGAAAGATACCAGGATACGACAAATTTTAAGTTGCCGGTTTCGAGCATCGTAGCAACAAAGGTATTGCGGGCAGTAACGGATGGTCCCTTGCATAGCATCCACATCAGCAGATATAAGCCTAACAGGATTACTGCAACGGTAGTAAGAAAAAAGATAAAAAACCACCCTATTCCTTTCCAGATTTTACGCTTTGTCATAAAACTGTTCTGACTCCTTTATTCTCTATAAAATCAGCTTATTTTATCACAGTTTTTATGTTTATACAAATCAAATTCTATGGATTGTTTATGTGTTGTCGGTCAATCTTGATTATCATGCATCAAATAGAAATAAATATACATTACGAATTTTAGAAATCATCATAATTGAGGTTGGAGTCAAAAGCCCATTTAAAAACTTGAAATGACAGACTGCATAAAAATAGTTGTTTTCATGACATTTTGCACTATGGAGATGAGACTCTAAAAATCGTGGAAGCCATTGCTGAACACGATTTTTGTTTTTTGAGGCTCATCGTAATGTTTAGTGCAAAGGAATGAAAACAACTATTTTTATGCAGTCTGTCAAGTAAAATATAAAAATGGGCTTTTGACACGACATCATAATAAGACAAGGAAAAAATATCCATGGAAATCCTTGTCTGTATTGGGATAATATACTATAATAACACATATATGCCCTTGATGATATTTTGTAAGGAGGAGCCGTTTATGCCGGTTGGAACCGCATATGAGCTGGCAGCAGTAATGCTCTCGTTTATTATAATTATATATTATAACAAGACCAGAAAAATTGCGGTTTTTCAGGATGAAATTTTACTGCTCCTGGTTGTTATGAATGCCCTGACGGCTGCCTGTGATATTATCAGGTATATTTTGCTTTGTATAATTGGTGGTGAAAATCTTGCCAACGGAACCCTGATGGCATGTTCTACCGGATATTTTGCAACCCACATAGTAGTCATTCCACTGATGTGTTTATATATCAAAAGTATTGCAAAATCCTGGAAAGAATCATCACTTATTTCAAAGCTGTCATTTATTCTCCCGATGCTGCTTGCAGTGGGCATGATCGTCAATAATCTCTGGACTGGATTTTTGTTCTCTTATACACCGGAAGGAGTCTATCAGAGAGGCCCCGGAATCATTGGATTTTATCTAATTGCGTTTTATTATCTTATTTATCTGCTGTGTCTTATTGTGGGGTATCGGAAATATTATTCCTTCACCAGAAAGGTAATATTTTTTATTATAATTGCATCTTGTGTATTTGCTACGTTAATTCAATTTCTGTTTCCCCAACAGACAGTAGAAACCATCGTGATTGCCATCAGTGCACTGGTTCTGCTTTTCCTGATCCAGAACCCTGCAGCACAGATTGACCGGGTAACGGGTGCGTACAGCAAATCTGCATTTTATACGGTTATGAAGAATAATTGTCTCTCCAGAAAAAAAAGAGAGCTGTATCTGGTTGTTCTGCAGAATCTGCAAGGGGATGATTTTAATTTTGATTATGAAAAGCTGGATTCGGCATTATTACAGGTGACCAGATTTTTACAGGAACTGAACAAACGCAGTAGTGTTTACCGGATTGAAAAATATGTGTTTTGTGTTGAAATTCCAAAGATCTCAGGAATGCATGCGGAACTTATTCTGGATAAGATCCGTAAAAGATTTGAAAAACCGTGGGGATACCTGGAATGCAATCTGTTTTTAGAGGCCAAGCTTGGAAGAATTTCCATTCCCTGGGAGATAGGAACCATGGATCAGCTGATTGGTGTTCTGGATCATATGATTCTTGAGGAAGATACAGATAAGGTCATGCATGTTGTAGATTATGATCTGGAAAAGATTGAACGGACCAAGAAGATTTCTGATGCATTGGCACAGTCAATGGAGAACCGGGATTTTGATATACGTTATACTCCAATCTGTTTTTTGAAGAATAAAGATATTGTAGGTGCAGAGATCACAATTCGTTTTTATGATGAGAGCCTGGGATATGTTTATGATGATGAGATTCTGGAATTTGCTGAAAAGGCAGGACATGTAGTCAATCTTGGACAATTGATCTTCGAATATACCTGCCGGATTATCGGAGAAGAGAAGCTTCAGGAAATGGGGATTGATCTGATCTGTATCCAGATCCTGCCGGCAATGTGTATGCTGCCGGGTCTTAGTGATAAATTAATTGATACTATGGAGCGGTATCATGTTGCTCCTTCCAGTATCTGCCTGCAGATTTCAGAGGATGCGATTGCCAGGGCAACAGGGGTATTTCGCGAAAATATGGAATGTCTTGCTGAAAAAGGCATTAAATTCTGTTTAACAGGATATGGAAGCGGATATACGAATATTTCATCCATTTATGATCTGCCGTTCTCAATGATCAGCTTTAGTAAAAGTTTTGTTCAGTCAGCCCTGGTTAATGACAAGGCACGGATTACACTGGAATGTATGCTGGCACTTTCTAAGGAACTTCATATGCAGACGCGGGTTCCGGGAATCGATGATCTGGATTATTTTGATATGGTATCCGAAATGGCATGTGATTATGCAGAAGGAGATTATTTCTTTGAGCAGCTTGATATTACAGGATTTAAGCACCTTCTGGAAGATGCTTTTGCGGAAAAAGGAAAAATAGCGGAGGAGGAAAGCAATGGAGTATAATTTTGCCTTTGATTGTGTTGCAATTGTACTATTCTTTTTGCTGCTGTTTTTCTTTGGAGGGAAAAAGAAGGTTACCCTGCAGATTTATAATGTTTATTATATTATGATAGGTATTATGCTGATTTCCACGATTATGGATGTGATTCTGCATCTGTGGATTCAGAAAGGATATTTTAGAGGCACAATCTGGATGGATATCGTTGCCATTCTATATATTTTGATACAAAAAGCGGTTATTACTTCCACCATTATGTATCTTTTAAGTATTTCCAATATTGATTTGTGGAAGAATAAAGGATGGCGTCAGCTTCTGGTTCTGCCCTATATTGCTTATTCCGGACTGGTCATGATTTCCCCATGGACGGAATGGGTATTTTACTTTGATCAGAACGGTATGCTGCAGCCCGGCAGAATACCGGTAATTGATTATTTTCTGCTTGCTTATTATGGAATCCTGACAATATATATTCTGGTACGCTTTAACCGTGTGATCGGTTTTGGAAAGATATGTTACATTTTAAACTGTTTAGCCTTTGTTTTTTGTTTTTATATGCTGCAAAGCATATTTTATGAGCTGTTAATTCTTCATTTTATTGTGGCATTGTGTGTCATCTGTCTGATTTATTCCGTGCAGCGTCCGGATGAAGTTTTTGATGTAACCAATGCATTATATCGTGATCTTCTGTTAATGGAAGCAGCTTCAGATTACAGAGCAAAATCGCCCTTTTTTATCCTGCTGATCAGAATTCATGATTATAAGATTTTAACAGATTCCTTAGGTCAGGAAGCGGTCAATGAGATACTGACGGATGTAACGACATTCCTGACACTGTTTGCCAGAGGAACCAATGTATTCCGCGTGGATGATAATATTCTGGCAATTAAGATGGAAGTAATGGACGCAGAACAGACGGATAATATGATTAAGGCAATTTCCCAGCGGTTTAAGCAGGCATGGAAAAATGGTACAATGAAAGTAATGCTTTCTACCAGCTATGTCAAGGCAGAGTGCCCGAAGGAGGTTCCCACCTATGAGGATTTTGTTCGTCTGATCAGTGTGGCCGGCAGAAAAGAAGGTATTATTGATCATGTATATCAGGCAGAGGATATGATTGGCGAGGATCAGGAAAAGGAAATTGTTGATGCAATCAGACGCGGTCTGGAACAGGATCGTTTTGAAGTATATTATCAGCCGATCTTCTCTACACGGGAAAAACGCATTGTGGCAGCAGAAGCATTGGTGCGTTTAAAGGATGAGAAACTGGGATTTATTTCACCTGAACTGATGATTCCGCTTGCAGAGCGTGAGGGATATATCTTAGAGATCGGCAGGAAAGTATTTACAGAAGTATGCCGGTTCTTTCAGGAGAAGAATCTTGCTGATCTGGGAATTGAATATATCGAAGTTAATCTGTCGGTAAAGCAGTGCATGCAGCAGAAGCTGGCGGAAGAATTTATGGGAATCATGAAGCAATACGGACTGAATCACCGCCAGATCAATTTTGAAATCACAGAATCTTCGGCCATGATTACTAATAGTGCAGTAGTGAATAATATCAGTTATTTTGAGTCCAATGGAGTTTCCCTTTCTCTGGATGATTACGGAACCGGATATTCCAATGTGGCTTATCTGTATCAGCTGCCGTTCCAGATTTTAAAGATTGATAAAAGCATTCTATGGTCATCGGAAAAGAATAAAAAAGCTGATTCAACATTGCGTAATATTTTTGATATGACAAGTAAATTAGGTCTTCATGTAGTTGTGGAGGGTGTAGAAACGGAAGCCCAGATTACCAAACTTCTGGGGCTGGGGTGTGATTATTTCCAGGGATACTATTTTTCCAAACCGCTGCCGGGTGAAGACTATGTCCAATATATTGAAGAATTTATACTTCCGGAGGTATGTAATTCATGAAAATTAACATTTATTACGGTGGACGGGGACTGATTGGCGATCCGACACTTTATGTGATAAAAAGAATGATGCAGGTATTTGAGGAACTGAATGTCCAGGTGGAAAGATATGATCTTTATGATCAGAAGAATAATATTTCAAGACTTCCCCAAACCCTGAAAGAGGTTGATGGGGTAATTCTTGCATCGACTGTAGAATGGCACGGTGTTGGTGGCTTTATCATGAACTTCCTGGATGCCTGCTGGCTGTTCGGAGATAAGGAGAAGATCCGACAGACATATATGGCACCTGTTGTCATGTCAACAACTTATGGCGAAAAAGAAGGACAGCTGGATCTGATTAATGCATGGGAGGCCCTTGGCGGAATTACATGCAATGGAATCTGTGGCTATATTCCGGATGTGGCAGAACTGGAGTGCAATGAAAAATATCAGACCATGATTGAGAAATGTGCTGAAAATATTTATCGAAGCATTAATCAAAAACACAGCTCTCTTCCTGCAAGCAGTCAGGCAGTAACCCAAAAGGTATATAAGACAAGGGATAATTTCTTCAGTCAGCAGGAAACGGAGCAGCTTTCGGAATATGTTTCTGATGACCGTTATGTAAGCAGACAGAAAAAAGATATTCAGGAACTGGCAGATTTATTTAAAGGCAAATTAGGAGCAGCCACAAACGAACAGAAAAGAGATTACAAGAGTTTATTTGAACAGGTATATATCCCTCAGGCAGAAACACATTTGAAGTATAAGATCAACCTTCGGGGAAAGAATGTACCGATCAGTATTATCATTGATAATCAGAACATGGAACTGGAAGAGAAGGAGATCTCAGGGCAGGATATTGAACTGACAATGGAGCAGGAGGTATTCCACGAAATTCTTGATGGTCATAAGACTTTTCAGGGAGGATTTATGGAGGGCAGCATTATCTCCAAGGGAGACTTCAAAAATCTGCGTACCTTAGACAGTCTGTTCCCATTCATGAAGTAATTGTCTAAATAAATAGGATACCGGAGGCCAAAAGCCCGTTAAAAAAGACTTGGAATGGCAGAATATATGAAATAAAATGCTTGAATGACATTTTGCGCTATGGAGATGAGACTCTAAAAATCGTGGAAGCCATTGCTGAACACGATTTTTGCTCTTTGAGGCTCATCGTAATGATTAGCGCATAGGAATGAAAGCAATTTATTTCATATATTTTGCCAGCCAAATCACAAGTTGTAAACGGGCTTTTGCCCCGGCATCATAAATATAAAACTGCGAAAGGAGATAATATTATGAAACAGGATTCCTGTATATTTTGCAAGATTGCAAATGGTGAAATTCCTTCAAAGACAATTTATGAGGATCAGGAGTTTCGCGTGATTCTGGATCTTGGACCTGCTACAAGAGGACATGCCCTGATCCTGCCAAAGGAGCATTATGCCAATCTATATGAGCTTCCGGAGGAAACTGCTGCAAAGGTCATGGTACTTGCAAAGAAAATGGCAGCACAGATGACCACGAACCTTTCCTGTGATGGATTTAATATTGTACAGAATAATGGAGAGACAGCAGGACAGACAGTTATGCATTATCATCTTCATCTGATTCCAAGATATAAGAACGATGGACAGAATATTTTGTGGAAGCCTACGGAAGTTTCCCAGGAAGAACTGGAAGAGATTAAAAATCAGATTTTAAAAGAAACAGCGGATTAATCCGCTGTTTCTTTTTCTGCTACTGTTTCTTCGATTAGATTAGTAATTATCCGGATAGAATCATGTACGACAGATTTGCTCATATTATTGATATAAGTGTCCTTGGTAAAGTACAGCTCATGAATCTTATCAAGAAGTGTACTTTCGTCCAGTTCATCTTCCTTCAGAATCATACTGTAACCTTGTGCTTCAAAGGATTCTGCATTTAAGATCTGATCTCCGCGGCTACTCTTGGCAGGAAGGGGAATCAGAAGATTGGGAATCTTTAAAGCCAGCAGTTCACAGATTGCATTGGCACCTGCTCTGGAGATAACCAGATCAGCCATTGCAAACAGATCTTTCAGCTCTGCTTTCACATATTCAAACTGTTTATAACCGGAAGTATTTAATAACAGATTGTCAATCTTTTCTTTGCCACAGATGTGTACGACTTGAAAATCAGGTAAAAGCTTGGGAAGGACCTGACGAATGGCACTATTAATTGCATTGGCACCAAGGCTTCCGCCAATGACAAGAATGACCGGAAGATTGGCGGAGAAATTGCACATCTTTAATGCGGCAATTTTATCGCCCTTGGAAAGTTCCTCACGGATGGGGGAACCGGTCAGGATTGCTTTGCCTTCCGGGAGATATTTCATTGTCTCCGGGAAATTACAACAGATTTTCTTGGCAACAGGAATACAGAGTTTGTTGGCAAGACCGGGCGTCAGATCGGACTCATGGATAATACAAGGGATTTTTAAGGATGCAGCTGCCCGGACAACCGGAACAGAGACGAATCCACCCTTGGAAAATACAACATCCGGCTGAATCTCTTTTAAAATCTTTATTGCTTCTCCATATCCTTTGATGACACGGAAAGGATCTGTCAGATTTTTCGGATCAAGATATCTTCTGAATTTACCGGTAGCAACGCCATAATATGGAATGTCAAAATCTGTAATCAGTCGTTTCTCAATCCCGTCATAGGAGCCAACATAGGAAATTTCATATCCTAAAGAACGCAGTGTAGGTAATAATGCAATGTTTGGCGTAACATGTCCGGCGGTGCCGCCGCCTGTCAAAACGATTTTTTTCATAATATAATTTTGCCTTTCCAAGAGTCAAATCATTCTCAATATAAATATATTTTATAGATTAGTTTATCATCTGTTTTAAGGCACATGCCAGCTGATCGGGGCAGGAGGTACTTTTCATACCACATTTGATGCCGGAAAGTTTATCAATTGCATCCTGTGCTTTCATTCCCTGAACTAAGGAACAGATACCCTTCAAATTTCCATTGCATCCTCCGGTAAAGCTGACAGATTGAATTGTGGTATCGTCTGCCAGTTCAATATCTATAGAAGAGGAACAGGTTCCGTGTGTCTGATATCTCATAATTCATTTTCTCCTTATAAGTACTTTATTGTCTGTAAAAAATAATAGCACAACTGTTGGTGCCTTTCCAGTCATTTACATAAAATTATGGGAGAAAATGTAAAGGAAAGACGATGCCTTACATCTTGAGAGCCATAATGACATATTCTATAATTATTTCATAGTTGATAAGCAACAGGTGATTAGGAAAGGAGATTACATATGAGCCATACTGTTATCATTGGATTTGTTGTCTTTCTCATAGTATTGAGCATTGTATTCCAAATTATGATTGGTGTCTTATACCAGAATATGATTAATGAGACAGACAATATGACTGCAACAGATAATCAACTCTTAAAACAATGCAAAGCAAGATTTGCCAATTGTTACCGTATGAATGGTGGAGTTACAAATATACCGGTTTTTGTCGATAAATTTATCAATCATTTAAAATTGGGAAATGTCAGTGTGATTGCCATGCAGCACTGGTCAGGACAGCTTGTGCTTTTTTCGGTATTGGTGTCCGGAATCGGGATTTACAGCGGGATTACCAGAGGAGATGGATTTTTTACCCTGATGCCTTATTATATCATCAGTCTGATGGGACTTTATGTGTACTTTGGCGTATCCTCGGCAGTGGATATTGCAGGAAAAAAGCAGTTGTTAAAAACCAATCTGGTTGATTATATGGAAAATCATATGGTAAAGCGCCTGGAACTTTTGCCGGAAAGCATGCGTATGGCAGAAATGACAGAGGAGGAGCTTGGACTCCGGAAACGGAAGGCGGTAAACAAGGCTGAGCGGAAGGAAGCAGATGCAGAGACAATATCCGATCAACCGGAACGAAAGGACAGGCCTTCCCGAAAAAAATCTACGGATAAGAATACTGTACAGATGAAGGAAGAGGAACTGGAGCTGCTGCTAAGAGAGTTCCTATCTTAAAGCAATTTCTTTTCGGAAAGAAGCTGTTCTGAGACTGTTCTGAGACCGCCAAAAAGAAATAAGCCATAGATCTGTTCATTTATACAGAGAGGAAATCATATATTTCATGTGTACACGATGATGTGATTACATTTTGAAATATATGATTTTTTTTATGATGAAATAATATAGGTGTCAAAAGTCCATTTAAGTTTCTGGCTTGTCAGATTACACAAAATAGATTACTTCCATTTTTTTGCGCTAAACGTTGCGATGAGCCTCAAAGAGCAAAAATCGTGTTCAGCAAAGGCTTCCACGATTTTTAGAGTCTCATCTCCACAGCGCAAAATGCCATGGAAGCAATCTATTTTGTGCAATCCGCCATGTAGGGATTATTAAAATGGACTTTTGACACCCATACCATATTATAATGACGATAATATTTTGACACAAATAGACATTTTTTTTCAGGTATGATAAACTGCTACTAATTATAAAAGAAATAATGGCTTGCAGTACAGTTGTAAGGAGGAGGCGAGAATCTATATGGAATCCGGCGAAATGATCGGGTCTGAAAATGATCTGAGACATTGGAATAAAGTATTGAGAGCAACCCAGTGGATTACGGGATTGAGTATTCTGCTGATTGAAATAATTGTTAATTTTATGCTCTATCAGGAAGGTGCACAGGGATATACGGAAGCGAATTTTTTCAATAAGCTTTTAAGATATCTGTTTTTAACAAGCGTAGTAAATTTTAGCAATATTCTGTTAAGCCGTCTGATCTGCCATGTTTTTCGTCTCTCTGAGGAAAAGATCAAGTATGTGCTGATGATGTCTATTATCTTATTATGTGGCAATATTACATATTCCCACTATCAGTTTGCCTGTGTTTTCCCGGTATATACAATCCCCATAACGGTATCGGTATTATATGAAAATAAGAAGTTTACTATTTATTCTATCTTTGCAAGTATATTGGCATTGATTCCGGGAATTGTTTCCAGAATCAATGATCCTTTATATAGTGCAGATGCGATTCCGGAAGCAATTATTTCCTGTACCTTTATCATTGTATTTGGTTTCATTGCTTTTTATATTATTAAGCTGCTTACGGGACGAAACATCAGGCTGACCGAGTCGATCAATGAGGCACAGGCAGCCAGTCAGGCAAAGGCAGACTTTCTGGCAAATATGAGCCATGAGATCAGAACGCCCATGAATGCCATTGTCGGCATGTGTGAGCTTATTTTAAGAGAATGGGGGATCAGTGATACGGTTCGTGAATATTGCTTTAATATTCAGAATTCCGGACGAAGCCTGCTTGCAATTATCAATGACATTCTTGATTTTTCCAAAATCGAATCAGGGAAAATGGAACTGATTGAGGAAGAATTTAATATTGCTTCCACCTTAAATGATGTTATTAATATGGCAGTAACACGGAAGGGTGATAAAAAGCAGGAGATTATTGTGCATGTGGATCCGGACATCCCGAAGGGGCTGATTGGAGATGAAATCCGTATCCGGCAGATTATTATTAACCTGGTAACCAATGCAATCAAATATACCAAGGAAGGCTGTATTTCCATCAGGGTGTCTCAGACAAAGCGTGAATATGGCATCAATCTGTCAGTATCGGTATCGGATACGGGAATTGGCATTACGGAGGAAAATATGGAGCGCCTGTTTTCCAGCTTCCAGCAGGTAGATACGAAAAAGAACCGTTCGGTAGAGGGGACGGGACTTGGTCTTGCCATTTCCAAGCGGCTGATTACACAGATGGGCGGCTTTATCAATGTTTTCAGTAAATACGGTCAGGGGTCTGAATTCCGGTTTGTAATTCCGTTAAAGGTAAGTGATGCGGAACCGTTTATTACGATTAAGGATGCTGAACAGATTCATGTGGCAGGGTATATTGATCAGACGAAATTCTGTCATCCGATGATAGGAGAGGAATACCGCATCCTGATTGAGGAATTAACAATGAAGCTTCATACGGATATCACAATATATGATACCATGGAGCAGTTGAAGAAGGCACTTTCAGAAAAAACATTCACACACCTCTTTACAGCCAGGGAAGAATATAATGCGGAGACAGAATTTTTCAATCGGATGGCTGAGAATATGGAATTAATCGTGCTTCAGGACAGAACCAATGCCATGGATCTGCCGGAGAAAATACGATGTATGTATAAGCCGTTTTATATCTTATCCGTAGCGGCGGTATTTAATCATGAAAGTATTCTTACCAATCTGAACTGCCGGAAAGATTTTTCTGCAAGATTTATTGCACCAAAGGCAAGAGTGCTGGTTGTGGATGATAATCCGATCAATCTTGAAGTAGCGGTAGGTCTGCTGCGTCCGTATCGTATGCAGGTTCTTACGGCTGACAGTGCCAAAAGTGCCATTGCTATGCTGCGTTCCAAGGATTATGATCTGATTTTGATGGATCATATGATGCCGGATATTGACGGTGTCGAAGCAACCGGAATGATCCGGAATATGGAGGATGAATATTATAAAACAGTGCCAATCATTGCATTAACAGCCAATGCGGTGAGCGGGGCAAGAGAAATATTTATGAAAGCGGGAATGAATGATTTTGTGGCAAAACCTATTGAGATTTCCGCACTGGACCGTGTTTTGAAAACATGGCTGCCAAAAGATCTTCAGGAAATACCGAAGGAAGAGAATGAAAAACCGGTACCTAAGGAAAAACAGCAGAATCCTAAGGCAGAGGAAAATGATCTATTCAATCCCGAGATGGGTATCTTTTATATGGGTGGAGATTCTGACACCTATAAAAAGATTCTGGATCTCTATGTTAAAAAAGGTTCTCAGAAGCGGGCGTATATACAGCAGCTCTTTGATGAGAAATCCTGGAAGAATTATGTGATTGAAGTACATGCATTAAAAAGTACCTCTTTGACAATTGGTGCAAAGGAATTGTCGGAACGGGCCAAGGAGCTGGAACTTGCGGGTAAAGCCGGAAATTATAAGATGATTGAGGAGAAAAATGAAGCACTGCTTACACTTTATGAGAAAGTACTTCAGGAAGGAGAGAAATACCTTTCCCCGGAGCAGGAAACAGCTGTAGAAACAAAGGCAGAAGAGGGTACGGAAGAACTGCCGCCGCTTACGATAGAGCAGGTTACGGATTATGTAGAAAAAATATGTGCTGCCTGTGACAGCTTTGATGGTGATGAAATTGCGGCACTCTGCGTGGAAGCGGCAGAGCATTCCTATCAGAATATTTCCTTAAGGTCTTACTTTAAAGAGGTAGAGGATTCTGCCAATAACTTTGAATATGAAGAGGCGGCTGATAAAGCCAAAAGTATTTTAAGAAAAATCGGCGGGAAGGATGGTGGAGAAAATGCCTAAGCAGAAGGTTGGAATTGTAGCAGAGTGTGGCTGCGATCTTCCCAGAGGTTATATTAAAAATCATAAAGTCGAAATGGTATACTTCCTGATCGAAACAGACAGCGGTGTATTTTCTGATACAGATGAAATCACAGCCGGCAATATTTTAAGTTATATGGCGTCCGGAGGAAAGAAATCACAGTCTTTTGCACCACGGCCGGAGGTATATCAGGCGGTTTTTGAAAAAGCGCTGGAAAAATATGAGGAAGTAATCCTGGTTTCTATCAGTTCAGTCATAAGCAATTCCTGCGCCAATGCCGAAAAAGCGGTATCGGCAATGAAAGAGAATGGAAAAAGAGTACATATCTTTGATTCCGAGCATCTTTCTACGGGGCTTGGCCATCTTGTAATCAAGGCAGTGGAGCTGGCGGAAGAAGGGGCAGAGGCGGATGAAATCCTGAAAGAACTGGAAGGGTTAAAACGCAGGGTTTCTACAACGTTTATAACGGTGAATGCAGATTATCTTTTCCGGAGTGGACGCGTTTCCGCAAAGATAATGAAGTTATGCCATACGTTTCATATTCATCCGGTACTTACAATGAAAAACGGAGCCATTACACTTAAGTCAGTCGGATGGGGCGATTATTGGAAATCCTGTCTTCATTATCTGCGGAGGGAATTAAAGCATCCTGAGCAGATTGACCGGAAAAGAATTTTCATTACGCATGCAGGCTGCAGTGTGGGAATGATTGAAAAGATCAAAGAAGAGGTAAACAAAAGATGCCCGGCAGAACAATTGATTGTTACCAAAGCATCTGCTACGGTTTCAAGTAACTGCGGTCCCAATACTTTTGGGATACTATTTGTACGTAAAGAGGAAGAAAGGGGAGAGTCCGGACAATGAAACATATTCTGATTGTAGATGATAACAAAACAAGTCTGTCCACGGCAAAGATGTCACTAAGTGATACCTATAAGGTGACAGCCGTTACTTCCGGTGAGCAGGCATTAAAATTTCTGCAGAATAATACATGTGACCTGATTCTGCTGGATATCAACATGCCCGATATGGATGGATATGAGGTCATGAAAAAAATTCAGGAAAATAAAGAGCGGGCAGATATCCCGATTATCTTCCTGACAGCAGATAATGATGCAGAGACGGAGAGCAGATGTCTGCAGGAAGGGGCCATTGACTTCATTGCAAAGCCTTTTGTATTAAATGTTATGCATTCCAGAATCAGCCGTATTCTGGAACTGGAGGATATGCGGCGTTACCTTTCTGATAAGCTGGAAGAGAAGATTAAAGAAGTAAGTGATATCAAGAGCAAATCCCAGCAGGATGTCCTGACAGGGCTTTGGAACAGAGCTTATACGGAAGCGGCGGTTAATGCACTGATTGCAGATGGGAAAAAGGGTGCCTTGTTTATGATTGACATGGATAATTTTAAGGCCATTAATGACAATTATGGACATATTGAAGGCGACAATACCCTGAAGATGTTTGCGGAAACCATGAGAAAATATGCCTCCAAGGAAGATATTTTGTGCAGAATCGGCGGGGATGAATTTGTCATGTTTATCAATGGGGTGACGTCTAAAAGTGATCTGAAAAATATTGCATCAGATATCATTTCAGACTTGTGCAGAAAGATCAAAGAAAAGAAATATGAAACCAATTCTTCTGTTTCCATCGGAATTGCACAGACCCCGGAGGATGGAACAGATTTTAATACCATTTACAATGCGGCAGATAAGGCGCTTTACTATGTAAAGCAGAATGGAAAAAATTCCTATCATTTCTTTAGTGAGCAGGTGGGAATGAATGATGAGAATGCCGGTATTAAGGTGGATATGAGATATTTAAGAGACATTATGTCACGTGCGGATGCGGGTAAGGGTGCTTATCAGATGGATCGTGACAGCTTTCATCATGTCTACAACTTTATCCGCCGTTTTGTGGAGCGTAACGGAAGTGAGGTTCAGACCTTATTGTTTACGGCTGAGGAAGAAAGTAATACTGCTGCAGATCAAAGTGAGATACAGGTGGCACTGGAAATTCTGGAACAGGCAATTTATACCTCTTTGAGACGGGTTGATGTATCTACGAGATATTCCGGAAAGCAGATTATTGTATTGCTGATGGATGCCAACGAAGCGGGCGGAGATATTGTTGCAAAAAGAATTATTGATTGTTTCCACAAAATTTACAGGGGAACCAATGTTAAGCTGCGGTATGATATTGCAAAGATGGAAGGCAGGATGCTGTAGCCGGGAATTGCAGTCAAAAGCCCATTTATGTTTTCTAATTTGGCAAAATGTACAAAATAATATGCTTGTATTCCTATGCGCTAAACGCTACGATGAGCCTCAAAAAACATAAATCGTGTTCAGCAATGGCTTCCACGATTTATAGAGTCTCATCTTCGCAGCGCAAAATGTCATCCAAGCATTTTATTTTGTACATTCTGCCATTTTAAATTTTTGAATGGGCTTTTGACCGCAGAATCGTGACTAATATGATAATTACCACTTGAATAAAGATGGCAATTTTGCTAAACTATTATAGGTTATAAAGACCATTTTGGGAAATGAGTATTATGTAGTTATTAATTAAAAAGAATCATAAAAGGAGTAGATGAAGATGAGTTCAAAAGTAACATTTGACTATTCAAAGGTAACACCTTTTGTAAAGGATCATGAAGTGGCACAGATGAAAAAAACTGTGCTGGATGTAAAGGAGATGCTGGTCAGCAAGACAGGTGCCGGCAATGATTTCTTGGGATGGATTGATCTTCCGGTAAACTATGACAAGGAAGAATTTGCAAGAATTAAAAAGGCAGCAGCAAAGATTCAGAGTGATTCTGATGTGCTGATCGTAATCGGTATCGGCGGTTCTTATCTGGGAGCACGTGCGGCAATCGAATTCTTAAGCCACAGCTTTTATAATGTAATCAGCAAAGAGCAGAGAAAGACACCGGAGATTTATTTTGTTGGTAATTCCATCAGCTCCACTTATTTAAAGCATCTGATTGATGTGATCGGAGATCGTGATTTCTCCCTGAATATGATTTCCAAGTCCGGTACTACAACAGAGCCGGCAATCGCATTCCGTGTATTAAAGAAGCTGGCTGAGGATAAGTATGGTAAGGAAGGCGCAGCAAAGAGAATTTATGCAACAACAGATAAGGCAAAGGGTTCCTTAAAGAACCTGGCAACAGAGGAAGGATATGAAACCTTTGTAGTACCTGATGATATCGGTGGACGTTTCTCCGTTCTGACAGCAGTAGGACTTCTTCCCATTGCAGTATCCGGTGCAGATATTGACCGCCTGATGGAGGGTGCAGCTTCCGGAAGAAAGCATGCATTGGAAGCAGAGTACGAGGACAATGATGCATTGCTTTATGCAGCACTTCGTAACATTTTGTTAAGAAAGGGCAAATGCATTGAGATTCTTGCCAACTATGAGCCGGCAGTTCACTATGTATCAGAGTGGTGGAAGCAGCTTTATGGTGAATCTGAAGGAAAGGATCAGAGGGGTATCTTCCCTGCAAGTGTAGATCTTACAACGGATCTTCACTCCATGGGACAGTTTATCCAGGATGGTTCCAGAAACCTGTTTGAGACAGTTATCGATATTGAAACCTCCAGAGAAGAAATTATTATCGGTGAGGAACCGGTGGATCTGGATGGTCTGAATTATCTTGCAGGAAAGACAGTAGATTTTGTGAACAAGAGTGCCATGAACGGAACCGTTCTTGCACATACAGACGGACAGGTGCCTAACATGATGGTTCATGTACCTGAGGTCAATGAATTTTATCTTGGTGAACTTTTCTACTTCTTCGAGTTTGCCTGCGGTATCAGCGGATATCTCTTAGGAGTAAATCCGTTTAACCAGCCGGGTGTTGAGTCTTATAAGAAGAATATGTTTGCACTGCTTGGTAAGCCCGGATATGAGGCACAGAGAGAGGAACTGTTAAAGAGACTGTAAGAAAATATAGGTACGTGTTAAAAAAATAAGGTGGGGGTATCTCAGAAGGGGATACCCCTCTCTATATTTTAAAAGATATGAAGAGGGTGCGGGATGAATATTGTCATTTTGGAGAGAAACAGTGTCGGTACAGACATTGATATCAGTTGTTTTGAAAAGCTTGGGCATGTAACAGCCTACAGGAATTCCCTGAAGGAGGATGTTGCAGAGAAAATCAAGGATGCAGACATCCTGATTGCCAATAAGGTTCCGTTAAATGAGGAAACCTTGAAGGATGCCGGTAACGTAAAATTGATTTGTGAATTTGCCACAGGTTATGATAATATAGACCTTACTTATTGTAAGGACAGAGGGATTCGTGTAACCAACTGCAGGGATTATTGTACGCCTGCTGTTGTACAGCATACCTTTGCACTGGCGTTGTATGTGCTGGAGCATCTTCATTTTTATGATACTTATGTTAAGGGTGGTGCCTATGCAGCACAGGACCGATTTTCCAACTTTGATCTGCCGTTTACGGAGCTGTGTGGTAAAACATGGGGTATTGTCGGAATGGGCAATATCGGATCAGGTGTTGCGAAAGCAGCACAGGCTTTTGGATGTCGCGTGATTTATTATTCTACAACCGGGAAACATAAGGTAGAAGGATATGAGGCAGTAGATAAAGAGACGTTATTAAGAGAGTCAGACATTTTATCTCTGCATTGTCCGCTGAATGATCTGACACGAGGCTTCATTGATCTGGAAGCCTTGAAGAAGATGAAAAAATCAGCCATTCTGGTCAATGTTGCACGAGGAGCAGTTGTGAATAACAGTGATCTTTATACTGCATTGACAGAGGAGATCATTGCCGGTGCAGGGCTTGATGTGCTGGAGCAGGAGCCAATTACGGCCAAGAATCCGCTGAGTAAATTTACGGATTCCAACCGGCTGATTATCACGCCGCATATGGCATGGGCGAGTACAGAGTCAAGGCAACGTGTGGTGGAGGAAGTATATCTGAATATTCAGGCATTTCTTGAAGGAAAAGAGAGAAATGTAGTGATATAAAATCTTATTGGAACTAAAAATATGGTAAGGAAAATGAAACCGGATAAAAGAAAAGCAAAATATTATGGGATTATCAGAATTGCAACGGTACTGTTATCCCTGATTCTGCAGATTGTCATGGTTGCTGCATTAATTGCATTTTTAAAGCAGTATGCCATGGGGATTTATCTTTTGCTGGAAATTCTTTCCATGATTGTGGTATTTGGTCTCGTGAATGAGGATGAATATAACAGACAGTTCTGGATTGTCATTATTACGGTACTTCCGGGCTTTGGCTTTATTCTTTATTATCTGTGGGGAAGTCAGGCGAAAGACAGGAAGCTTCATAAACGGCTGCATGAGATCGAGATCAGTATGAAAGAGCATCTGCTTCAGAATCCTGAGACGGCGGAGGAATTTGAAGCAGTACATCCCAACAAGGTTCAGATTTCCAGATATCTGCAGCGGGACGGCTATCCGGTTTATGAGGATACGGATGTGACCTATTATCCGCTAGGGGATGATATGGAAGCGGATTTCATGAGGGATTTAAGAAATGCGAAAGAAAGCATTTTCATGGAATACTTTATCATTTACAATGGAGAATGGTGGAAGCGTATCCGTGAAATTCTTGTAGAGCAGGCTGCTAAAGGTGTGGATGTCAGAATTCTGGTTGACGATTTCGGCTGTCTGTATATGGGCGTTTACAAACTGAAAAAGGAATTAAGAAAGGACGGCATTAAACTTTGTTCCTTTGCTCCTTTGGAACAGCGAATGGAATCCCTGTCCTTTAACTACAGAAATCATCAGAAAATTACGGTAATAGACAGTACGATTGCTTATACGGGCGGTGTCAATCTGGCGGATGAATATATTAATCAGCTGGACCGTTTTGGTCATTGGAAAGACAGCGCAATCCGTATGGAGGGTGCTGCTGTGGCTACCATGACGGGAATCTTTCTGGAAATGTGGCAGCAGGCAGGCGGTGAAGAGACAGAGATAGAGAATTATATGCCCAGATGGGAAACAAAAGGGAAGGGATTTGTCCAGCCGTTTTCCGGAGGTCCCCATCGCAATCCCCACAATCCTGTCTATGGGGTTTACAGCAGGATGGTAAATAAGGCAAGGGATTACGTGTATATCACAACACCGTATCTGGTACTGGACTATCATCTCAGATGCCAGCTGCTGCAGGCAGTAGAAAGTGGTGTGGATGTACGGATTATCACGCCCCACCGGTATGATAAATGGTATGTTTATATGGTTACGGTATCCAACTATGGCAGGCTTCTGGAACGTGGTGTGCGGATTTATGAATATACACCGGGCTTTATTCATGCAAAGAATGTAGTTGTAGATGATGAATGCGCGGTCTGTGGTACGATCAACCTGGATTACCGGAGCATGTATCTTCATCATGAGAATGGAGTATTTCTTGCCAATGACCAGTCGGTTCTGGCGATCAAGGAGGACTTTTTAAAAACGCTGGAGCAATGTGAAGAGATCCGTTATGATCAGTGGAAGAAGCGGCCGTTGGGACAGAAGATTGTGCAGGGAATCCTGAAGGTGCTTTCACCGTTGTTATAAAAGAAAGATGCAGGGGTCAAAAGCCCATTCAAAAAACTTGAAAGGGCAAATTGCGCAAAATATATTGGTTGAATGACATTTTGCGCTATGGAGATGAGACTCTAAAAATCGTGGAAGCCATTGCTGAACACGATTTTTGCTCTTTGAGGCTCATCGTAATGATTAGCGCAAAGGAATTCAAGCAATATATTTTGCACTATTTGCCAAGTCAAAAATCATAAATGGGCTTTTGACCCGGAAATATATATCATTTAGTAGATAGGAGGTTCAGGGAATGATTTCACAGGAATATAAGGAGATGATCAGCGCACCATCTGTCATCAGGGCATTGTCGGTATATGCGACAGAGCGGGGGAAAGAGATCGGTTATGAAAATGTGTTTGATTACAGTCTTGGAAACCCTTCCGTACCGGTGCCGAAGGGATTGACCGAGGCTATGATTGAACTGTTACAGACAAAGGATTCCACATATCTTCACGGCTACAGTCCGAATCCCGGTAATCCGGAGGCAAGGGAGGCTACGGCAAAGTTCCTGAATAAGAAATTCGGCATGGATTATAAGATGGATCACATCTTCATGACATCAGGTGCTGCAGGTGCAGTGGCACATGCAGTGCGTTGTGTGACAAAGCCCGGGGATGAGGTGCTGACTTTTGCACCATATTTTCCGGAATATCAGCCATATATTAACAAATCTGGTGCAGTGTTAAAGGTGGTGCCTGCCAATACGAAGGATTTTCAGATTAACTTTGATGCATTTGAGGAAATGCTGAATCAAAACGTTATGGCAGTATTGATCAACACACCCAATAATCCTTCCGGTATTGTCTATTCCACAGAAACGTTGACGAAGCTGGCAGACCTGCTTCGTGCAAAGGAAAAGGAATATGGCCATGAGATCTTTATTATTTCAGATGAGCCATACCGTGAGATTGTCTTTGAAGGGGTGGATGCGCCGTATGTGTCCAAGTTTTATGATAATACCTTATCCTGTTATTCCTATTCCAAGTCAATGTCCATTCCCGGAGAACGTCTTGGATATGTGGCGGTCAATCCAAGATGTAAGGATGCGGAACTGATTGTTCCCATGTGCTGTCAGATATCCCGGGGAACAGGACATAACTGTCCGGCGTCTTTGATCCAGCTGGCAGTCAGCAGGGTAATTGACCAGACAAGCGATCTGTCTGTCTATGAGACCAATATGAATATCCTGTATCAGGAATTGACAGAGCTTGGATTTGAGTGTGTCAAGCCGGGCGGAACCTTTTATATCTTCCCGAAAGCGCTGGAGGAGGATGCTATAGCATTCTCTGAAAAAGCAAAGAAATATGACTTAATTCTTGTGCCCAGTAATTCCTTCGGTGTGGATGGATATTTCCGTATGGCTTACTGTGTGGATACGGAAAAAGTATATCGCTCCCTGGAGGCACTTAGAAGATTTGTAAAGAATGAATATTAAGAAAGAGAGGTTGATGAATTTGGTACAGGCGGGTCTTGTTTTGGAAGGTGGAGGAATGCGTGGCATCTACACTGCCGGCATTCTGGATTACTTTATGGAGAGAGGGCTTCAATTTTCTTCCTGTTATGGGGTATCTGCAGGTGCCTGTCATCTGGCAAGTTATCTGTCGGGTCAGAAGGGAAGGGCTTTGAAGATTTCGCTGGATTATCTGAAGGACAGGGATTATTGCAGTCCTTACAGCCTCTTTAAGACAGGAGACTTGTTCGGTGTGGATATGTGTTACAACCGCATTCCAAATGAGCTTAATATCTATGATTATGAGGCATTTAAGAAATATCCAGGCAGAGGATATGCAGTGGCAACTAACATAGTGACAGGCCGTCCGGAATATATTGAACTAAAAGATATGTATCGTGATATTATGGCGATCCGTGCATCGGCTTCCCTTCCACTGGTTTCAAGAAATGTGGAATTTAACGGAAAGGAATATCTGGATGGAGGTATTTCCGATTCGATTCCGATCCGTCGTTCCATTAAAGACGGCAATGTGAAAAATGTAGTTGTCCTGACGCAGCCATATGGATACCGGAAAAAGCCTACTTCACAGATGCAGCTGATTCGTGCAAAATACAGAAAATATCCGAAGCTGGTGGAGGATATGGAAAAGAGACATATCCGTTATAATAAGACGCTCCGGTTTATCGAAAGAGAGGAGCTTGAGGGCAGGGCATTTGTCTTCCGTCCGGACCGGCTGGTAAAGATTAACCGGATTGAGAAAGATGTAAAGAAGCTGAAAGTTCTTTACCTGCAGGGATATCATGATGCAGCGGTTAATTATGATGTGATGATGCATTTTCTTGAAGACAAAACCTGAAAGAAGGAGTTATAGGATCATTTATGGAAATTATTGAAATTCTAAAAGCAATTCTGTTTGGTATCCTTGAGGGAATCACAGAGTGGCTTCCTGTCAGCAGTACCGGGCATTTGATTCTCTTAAATGAATGGGTGCAGTTTTCGATCTGCGAATCAGAGGAAAAACTGGCTGCTTTTATGGAAGTTTTTGATGTAGTAATCCAGCTGGGAGCAATTCTGGCAGTTGTCCTGATATTTTTCAAAGATATCTGGCCATTTGGATGGAAGAAGGAAATGGCAGCAGGCATGAGCGTATCGGAGATTCCTTCCAAAGAGAAAAAATGCTGGAAATGGGGAAAACTCCTGATATGGAAAGATATCATTTTCCTGTGGCTGAAGATTGTGGTTGCATGTATTCCGGCAATGATCTATGGGGTTCTTCTGGATGACAAAATGGAAGAACTTATGGCTCCCTATAAAGCGGTGATTGTGGCGGTGATGCTTGTTCTGGTCGGAATTGTCTTTATTGTTGTGGAAAATCATTATAAAGGAAAGACGGCGAGAGTCACAACGGCAGAAGCTTTGGATTACCGACTGGCGTTCTGGATTGGTGTTTTCCAGCTTGTAGCGGCTGTTCTTCCGGGTACGAGCCGTTCCGGTGCAACGATTATCGGTGGACTTTTATTGGGATTATCCAGAAGTGTGGCAGCAGAATTTACCTTTTATCTTGCGATTCCGACAATGTTTGGTGCCAGCCTTTTAAAGGTGGTAAAATTTCTGGCAGAGGGCATGAGTTTTACTTCTTTGGAAATCATGATTCTGCTGATCAGCTCCATAACGGCATTTGTGGTATCCATGATAGTGATTAAATTCTTTATGTCATATATTAAAAAACATGACTTTAAAGTATTTGGATGGTATCGAATTGTTTTGGGAGCACTTCTGTTATGTTATTTTTTAATCAGATAATACAATAGGATTTGACTTTTTTTGCGAATTGCGATATTATTCAGAAAATGGGGTTCATTTTTTTATGTGTTACTGGCATAGATGAAAGGAGCACAAATGGCAGAAGATAAGAGTAAGACAGTTATTGTTAAAGATCGTGCCAAAGCATTTCTTACTTCAAAACCGGAGGAAGAAACGGTAGCTTCACGCCCGCTTCCTGGTAAAACAACGGCAAGAACTTCACAGTCATTGCCAAAAACAGGACAGAAACCGATGCAAAAGGCTTCTGAAATAGCTGCGGCAATCCGCAAGGGTGAGATTTCGGCACCGGAGTCAGTGAAAACAGATGGAGCATCCCCTTCAGATCAAGTGAAAGCTCCTGCTGAGAAGAAAGCTCCTATGGTGAGTCAGGGAACGATTACAGGAAATATTAATAGAAAGAATAAGTTGGTGGAGGATAATAAAGTGAAAAAGATTCCGGCATGTAAAATGGCAGAGCCGATGAAGAGACCGGCAGATGATACATTAATTATTGCAGGAAGGGTAACTGCAGCAGGAAAGAAGATCCAGACTCCTGTAGCAGCAGCCAAACCTGAAGCAAAACCTGCAGTGGCAAAGGCTGAGGTAAAGGAAGAGCCTGCGAAGGAAGCAGTTAAAGAAGTTGTAAAGCCTGTAGCAAAGAAGGCAGAGCCGAAGAAAGAAGCAGCAAAGCCTGTAGATAAGAAAGCAGAACCGAAGAAAGAAGCAGCAAAGTCTGTAGATAAGAAAGCAGAACCGAAGAAAGAAGCAGCAAAGCCTGTAGTTAAGAAGGCAGAAACGAAGAAAGAGACAGCTAAGACTGCTGCAGTACGTAAGAATACATATATCCAGTATCAGAATAATACATTTGAAGAGGCTGATCTGGTTGCAAAGGCAGAGAAAATCTGGACCGGTGAACTGAAGAAGAAAGCAGCAGACCTGAAATCATTGAAGTTATATGTGAAACCGCAGGAAAGAATGGTATACTGTGTATATAACGAGAAAGAGACAGCTTCTTTTGCAATTTAAAATCATATGATTGAGATAAGAGAATATTAAATCCCGATATTAGCAATAATACCGGGATTTTTTATTTGCTGATTTTTTCGCAGAAATGCAAGGTATGCAGTCATAAAGAGAGTTTTCTGCAGATAACCGTACCGATTCGCTCTATGGTATGAAAACAGACAAGCGAAAGAAGAAGTAACGGAATCAATAACAAAAGATAAGTCAGAATGCCTGCAAGAGAGTAATTACCGATTTGTTCAGTCAGACGGTGCATGGTAAAATAGCCAAGATATTTTAACAACATACCATGGATGAGATAAATACTGAAAGAAATTTTTCCTATAAATAGGAATGGTTTTGTTGAAAATAAAGAAGCCAGACCTTTTAATAAGAAGAAAGACAGTAAAAGGCAGGCAGCGCCGATGCAGTGGATCAGTTCGTAGGCATCCGGATCGCGAAAGGCATAAGCATTAAAAATGCGGTAAATATTAACCGGTTTTACATAGGAAGGATATGCTCCCAGAAAGAGTCCGGTCAGTAAAAGAATACTTCCTGTAGCAAAACGTAACAGCTTTGCATGTTGGGAGGTTTCTCTTATCAGATAAGGAAGAATTTTTCCATAACGATACTCGTAACAGATCATAACACCCAGGACAATGCCGGCATAATAGCGGCTGCAGATCCCCATGGCAACTGCCAGAAACAGGTGAATACAGGGCGTCCAACGGTTTTTTATGGGGGTTGCCAGAGCAATCAGGATGGCCAGGTAAGAACCAAATAAAAGATAATGCAACATCCAGAACGGTCCCTGGACAGAAGAATCTACCTGAATCCACATATGAATCACAGCATGGTAAAGCAGCTTTGGAAAGGAAAGTGCATTGACCTCCTGCATATAGTTCAGATTGGTGATATTCAGGAAAATAACAAGGAAATAATTCAAAATACCAATCAAAGCCGCCGGAATCATCAGACGAAGATAACGTTTCAGTATCATCCGGGAAAGCTGATCAAAAGACTGACCGGATGGAGATTCCTTGAGCGCAAAGATTTTTCCGCTTAATAGAAAGGAAGAAATCAATAAAAACAGGCAGACCCAGAAATTGCCGTTTACAAAAAAGGCATATGGTTCTGTGGAAAGCCAGGTATCAAATCCGGAAGCCGTCATAGAAGGAGCGTCTGCTCCAAAATAACTTGCCGGAAAAAAGGACAGAAAAAAATGATGCGTGAATACACCCAGACACGCAAATCCCTTTAGTCCATCCAAAAATGTTATCCTCTCGTTTTTCATCATGTTTTTATTATAGCTATCGCTCATGAATTAATCAAGAAAGACGGGTCTCTGCCATTGAAAATTATGAAAAAATGAAAATATTAATGAAAAAAGCGCAAAATAATGTTGACAATAAATAAGTGTAGTGTTATTTTAGGAGATAGAGATATTAGCACTCTAATTGATTGAGTGCTAACAAGCGGATAGAAAGGAAGGCCGTGATGGAATTAGATGATCGAAAATTAAAAATTCTGTATGCGGTGATCCGTAATTATCTTGAGACAGGAGAGCCGGTAGGCAGCAGGACCATTTCCAAATATACGGATTTGAATCTAAGTTCTGCAACGATCCGTAATGAGATGGCTGATCTGGAGGAGCTGGGATTTATTATCCAGCCGCATACCTCTGCAGGAAGAATTCCTACGGATAAAGCATATCGGTTGTATGTCGACACGATCATGGAAGAGAAGGATCGCGAGATTTCCGAACTGAAGGGATTGCTGGTTGAAACAGAAGGTAAGATGGACCGGGTCCTGAAGAATGTTGCAAAGGTACTGGCAGCCAATACCAATTATGCAACGGTTGTGTCAGCACCCCGTTCCCAGCTGAATAAGTTAAAATTTATCCAACTTTCCAGAGTGGATGAAAATCAGTTGCTTGCAGTAATTGTGGTAGAAGGAAATGTAATCAAGAACAATATTATTCCGATTGCAGAGCCGTTAAGTGAAGAGACCGTTTTAAAGCTTAACATTCTTCTGAATACGAATTTGAATGGTCTGTCAATTGATGAGATCAATCTTGCAATGATTGCAGCATTAAAGCAGCAGGCCGGAATTCACAGTGATATTGTCGGAGAAGTGATTGATGCAGTTGCTGAGGCCATCAGGGCAGATGAGGATCTGCAGATTTATACCAGCGGTGCAAATAATATTCTGAAATATCCGGAACTGGCGGATCATCAGAAAGCCGGCGATCTGATCAATACCTTTGAGGAAAAGGAAATGCTTGCCAAGCTTGCAGCCCAGAGTATTGAGGAGGAAAGCGAAACGGGCATTCAGGTATATATCGGTGAGGAATCACCCATTCAGTCCATGAAGGATTGCAGTGTTGTAACAGCAACCTATGAACTGGGTCAGGGAATGAAAGGAAGCATTGCCGTTGTCGGACCTAAGAGAATGGATTACGAGAAGGTCGTCGGTACACTTCGTACGATGATGGCAGAGCTTGAAAATATATATGACAAGGAAAAGTCATAAAAGAATGACATAAAACAGAAAGGAAGATAGCGATGGCAGAGAAGGAAAAAGATCTGCAGGAGGAGCAGGACATAAAAGAAACAGAAGCGGCAGAAAATAAAGAAGAAAGCACTGTTGAAGAAGCAGTGAAAACAGATGCCGAAGAAGCAGGAGAAGCTTCTGAGGAGACTTCGGAAGAGGCTTCAAAAGAAACTTCTGAAGAGACTTCCGAAGAAGCCGGGGAAGAAGAAACTACAGAAGAGCCTTCGGAGGAAAACGCGGAAGAGGATAAGAAAGAAAAGAAACGTCATTTCAAATCCGATAAGAAGCAGGATAAATTAAAGGAACAGCTGGCTGAATTAAATGACAAGGTAGTACGCCAGATGGCAGAATTTGACAATTACCGCAAACGGACCGAGAAAGAAAAACAGGCAATGTTTGAAACAGGTGCAAGGAGCGTGATTGAAAAGCTGCTTCCGATAGTTGATAATTTTGAACGCGGTCTGGCAGGACTTAAGGAAGGCGAGGAACACACAGCATTTGAGGAAGGGATGCTGATGGTTTACAAACAGCTGATGACAGAACTTGAAAAGCTGGAGGTAAAACCGTTGGATGCTGCCGGAAAAGAATTTGATCCGAATCTTCATAATGCTGTAATGCATGTGGATGATGAAAGCCTCGGAGAGAATATTGTAGTAGAAGAGCTTCAAAAAGGATATACTTACCGTGATACGGTAGTACGTCACAGTATGGTAAAGGTAGCCAATTAGGATTTGCCCGGCCAGGTTTATTTGCCGGCCGGTTAAATAGATCAATTAAAAAAAGTATTCATTATTATATCAGATAGGAGGAACAAAATTATGGGAAAGATTATTGGTATTGACTTAGGAACGACAAATTCCTGCGTAGCTGTTATGGAAGGTGGAAAGCCTACTGTAATCGCTAATACAGAAGGAGCAAGAACAACACCGTCTGTTGTTGCATTTACAAAGACAGGTGAAAGACTGGTTGGTGAACCTGCAAAGCGTCAGGCAGTAACCAATGCAGACAAGACAATCTCTTCTATTAAGAGAGATATGGGTACAGATAAAGGACGTACCATCGACGGCAAGAAATATTCACCACAGCAGATTTCAGCAATGATTCTTCAGAAGCTGAAGGCAGATGCAGAGAATTATCTTGGTGAAAAGGTAACAGAGGCAGTTATTACAGTTCCTGCATACTTTAATGATGCACAGCGTCAGGCAACCAAGGATGCCGGTAAGATTGCCGGACTTGATGTAAAGCGTATCATCAACGAGCCGACAGCTGCAGCTTTGGCATATGGTCTGGACAATGAGAAAGAGCAGAAGATCATGGTATATGACCTTGGTGGTGGTACTTTTGATGTATCTATCATTGAGATCGGTGAAGGTGTTATCGAGGTTCTGGCTACCAGCGGTGATAACAGACTTGGTGGAGATGACTTTGACCAGAGAATTACAGACTGGATGTTAACTGAATTTAAGAATGCAGAGGGTGTTGATCTTTCCAATGATAAGATGGCACTTCAGAGATTGAAAGAAGCAGCAGAGAAGGCAAAGAAGGAACTGTCTTCCTCTACAACAACAAACATCAATCTTCCGTTCATTACAGCAACAGCTGACGGACCGAAGCATTTTGATATGAACCTGACAAGAGCAAAATTTGAGGAACTTGTTCATGATCTGATTGAGAGAACTGCAATTCCTGTACAGAATGCATTGAAGGATGCAGGTATCAGCGCTTCTGAACTTAGCAAAGTACTTCTGGTTGGTGGTTCCACACGAGTTCCGGCTGTTCAGGAGAAGGTTAAACAGCTGACAGGACATGAGCCCAGCAAGACATTGAATCCTGATGAGTGTGTTGCAATCGGTGCTTCTATCCAGGGTGGTAAGCTTGCAGGTGATGCAGGTGCCGGTGAAATCCTTCTTTTGGATGTTACTCCGCTTTCTCTTTCCATCGAGACCATGGGTGGCGTTGCAACCAAGCTGATCGAGAGAAATACAACAATTCCTACAAAGCATTCACAGGTATTCTCTACAGCAGCAGATAACCAGACAGCAGTTGATATCGTTGTTGTACAGGGTGAAAGACAGTTTGCTAAGGATAATAAACTTTTAGGACAGTTCAGACTGGATGGAATCGCTCCCGCACCGAGAGGAATTCCGCAGATCGAAGTTACTTTTGATATTGATGCCAATGGTATCGTAAATGTATCTGCTAAGGATCTGGGAACAGGTAAGGAACAGCATATTACCATTACAGCAGGTTCCAATATGTCTGATGAGGATATCGATAAGGCAGTAAAAGAGGCTGCTGAGTATGAAGCACAGGATAAGAAGCGTAAGGAAGCCGTAGATACAAGAAATGAAGCTGATTCCATGGTATTCCAGGTAGAAAAGGCATTGAAGGATGTCGGAGATAAAGTAGATGCAGGTGAGAAGGCAAATGTGGAAGCCGATCTGAATGCATTGAAGAGCCTGTTGGACAGCACAAAGGATCAGGAGCTGAGTGATTCCCAGATTGCTGATATCAAGGCAGCTAAGGAAAAGATGATGAACAGCTCACAGGCTTTGTTTACCAAGATGTATGAGAATATACAGGCATCCGGAGCAGGTCCTGATATGTCCGGTATGGGCGGAGCTGCAGGTGCAGCAACAGGTGGATCTTCCGATAACGGAGATAACGGCGATGATATTATCGACGGTGATTTCAAAGAAATCTAATATTTCCTGAACGAAGGAATCATGAGTAAAATGTCAGGGGGCACATTGTGTCCCCATGACTTGTGTTAAGAAGATAAAGTAAGAGGGTAGGAGCAATGGCAGAAAAAAGAGATTATTATGAAGTTCTGGGCGTTGATAAAAACGCAGATGATGCAACGATAAAAAAAGCATACAGAGCTCTTGCTAAGAAATATCATCCGGATATGAATCCCGGTGACAAGGATGCAGAGGTAAAATTCAAAGAGGCATCAGAAGCATATGCTGTTTTGAGTGATGCAGAGAAGAGAAAGCAATATGACCAGTTCGGCCATGCGGCATTTGAAAATGGTGCCGGTGGAGGATACGGAGGATTTGATTTCTCCGGTGCAGACTTTTCCGATATCTTTGGCGATATTTTTGGTGATCTGTTTGGGAACGGAAGAAGCCGTGGCAGAGGCAATGGCCCCGTAAAGGGAGCAAATCTCCGTACCAGAGTCAATATGACTTTTGAAGAGGCTGTATTTGGTGTTACCAAGGAGATTGAATTAAATGTGAAGGATCCATGCCCTACCTGTAAAGGCAGCGGCGCAAAGCCGGGAACATCTCCGGAGACCTGTAGCAAGTGTGGCGGTAAGGGACAGGTGGTATTTTCACAGCAGTCTTTCTTCGGAACCGTCAGAAATGTACAGACTTGTCCGGATTGTGGAGGAACCGGTAAGGTAATCAAAGAAAAATGTCTGGACTGCCGTGGTACAGGATATGTTTCCATCCGTAAAAAGTATTCTGTAGAATTCCCTGCAGGTGTTGACAATGGCCAGTGCAAGCGTATGAGTGGTCTGGGAGAGCCGGGACAGAACGGAGGTCCGCGTGGCGATGTTCTGGTTGAGGCAGTAGTTGGCAGTCATCCGATCTTCCAGAGACAGGACAGAGATATTTTCTCAACGGTACCCATGTCTTATGCAGTAGCGTGTCTGGGTGGAGAGATTATTATCGACACAGTGGATGGTCCGGTAGTATACGAGGTGAAACCGGGAACTGCAACAGACACAAGAATCCGTCTGCGTGGCAAGGGTGTACCTTCACTGCGTGATCCCAAGAGCAGGGGAGATCATTATGTAACACTGGTAATCCAGGTTCCCACAAAGCTGACGCATGAAGCAAAAGAACTGTTAAAGCAGTTTGATCAGAAGACAGATGATTCCCTGAATGCAGCGGAGAAATTCCGGGCATCCCGTAATGAGGATAATTCAGGTACTGCAGATGGTGCAGGTAGTAAGAAAAAAAGAAAAAAACTTTTTTAAAGAGTAATTCTTTTCAAGGAAAAAAGCGGCGTCGGCCGCTTTTTTATGTTATAATCTATGTAAATCGCAGAGTCAATGCGAAGGATTTTTAAGGCTCTGCCCATAAACAAAAGTGTGGAGACAGACATGAGTACATGGAATACAAGAGGACTCAGAGGTTCTACCTTCGAAGAAATGATTAACCGCACCAATGAAAAGTACCGGGAAAAGGGACTTGCACTGATTCAGAAGGTGCCGACACCGATTACGCCGATTAATATTGATAAGGAATCAAGACATATCACACTGGCGTATTTTGACCAGAAGAGTACGGTAGATTATATCGGTGCCGTACAGGGAGTTCCGGTATGCTTTGATGCCAAGGAATGTGCAACGAAGACATTTTCCCTGCAGAATATTCATGAGCATCAGGTAGAGTTTATGAAGGACTTTGAGAAGCAGGATGGTGTGGCGTTTTTTCTGATCTATTATACAACAGAAGATAGGATTTATTATCTTAGGCTGGACGAACTTCTGGTTTTCTGGGAACGGGCCCAGTCC
>JBJELZ010000079.1:0-2705 GCA_051879415.1 Lachnospiraceae bacterium | reverse complement strand
GAACTTAAAATAAATTATCCCCCAAACTATCCCCCACGAAATTTGCAAAAAAGTTCGAAAATTTACACACTTGACAGATATCATTCTGTCGCTTTTATTATTGCATTGCCTGCAGTGCCTTTAGTACATTGGAGGCTGAATGTAGGATGGGCTCAAACGTTTTTGGAAGGAACCTGGATAGTGTCATCTGTGATAACATGGCCTCCCTTCTTTCTTAATCGGATTAATTATTCCATAAAGGCTATTTTTGAATATCCTTTACAACACAATCATAGTATTTCTGATCTGCAACACAGGAAAACACCACTTTTTCAGCACTGAATCTTTCTGAACCGCTGATGATTATTCCGACCGCTTGCGCATGCCCCGGCTGCAATGTGATTATTGCATTAACTGGCTCGAGAACATTCAAAATGTCAAGCGCATCTTTTCTGGTGCGTACTTCATATCTGGTAACCTCGATTTTGTCGAATTCCACGCCATCTTGGAAGAAGTGGAGATACTTGCTGTATACAGACAGTGTCCTATCCGATGAATTAACCAATACCGCCTTGAAATTGATGCTAGAAGTATTACCGTTTGCGTCTATTTTCGGTTCATACCTTTCTATTGAGATGCCTATATCTTGGTGGTTTCTTTCCAACGCTGGATTTGCAGACGTTTTTTCCCTTTTAGAAATATGGCTACTATAACGCTCCATGAGCTTTTGACAAGCAGCTGACACGACAGTCATTTTCAGAGGTTGAATGTGGAGATTTTCGCAAACAATATCATAAATCTGAAAGATATCATTCTGGTCATCCAATCGTCTGAGAATATTGTCTCCATTCAAAAAACCACACATATTGGTGTGAGTGATTTCCGGTAGACCAATCACAATGGCAGGTATTTGGTCCATAAACCATATAATACCGGCCTCATTAACACAGTACATGCTATTGTAGTACTCGTTAGATAGAATAGCGATGCAAACTGTACTACGACCAAGTTTTGCTTTCACTTCTGCTGGAATTGTATAACGTACATCATTTCCCGGAAGAGACGAGCAAAATATATAATTATTGGGAATGCCTGCACCGACGAGAAAATCCCGTAGTATATCTGCAATTTCTGCATTTTTGGAACTGTGGCTGATAAAAATAATCGGTTCCATTGTGACTTCCTCTTCTTCAAATGGTGTATTCGGAGGTACTTCCTCTTTGACTAAATCGTCTTTCCAATACTCTTTGTCTGCTTCCAACGCGCACAAACAGGAAACCATGTTCTCATATGCATGGGGATTGTTACTGCGCTTTTCGTACGCAGCTTTAATATCCTGGTATAATGGGTGATCTTGCAAATATCGTTCATTCAGAGTGTTAATCTCACCCATCCATGTTCGATATTTAGGCCCATCAGCAAAAGAAAATGGGAACCCTGATGTAGACCGGTGGTATTCCGTTTTGTATATATCTTCCCCACGTAAAATGAATTGGCAAACAGCGGCATATTGTTCAGCCTTAGTCATCATATCACCTTGCTCTATCGTATCCGATGGATTTACCCACGGTAAAACCACAAATTGTCTTTACAAAATATCGCTCTCTTTGTCATTGAACGATTCTTCTAAATTCTATTGAGGTGTATAAAAAGTACTCAAATCTGGTGCTCTCTCACCCAGGCAAGAAGGGCCTCATAATCCATACTGCCATTTGCTACACCTAGTCCGATTTTCACGACATCCTCATTGGTGCAGTCAAGACGGATGCCGTTGACTTCCAAAAATGTAAGCATTACATACACGCCAATCCGCTTATTGCCGTCCACAAAAGCATGGTTGGCAATGAGACTATAACCAAGCCTGGCTCCCTTCTCTTCCTTTGATGGATAGAATTCCTGTCCATCAAAACTGGAGAAGGCAGTTTCCAGAGCGGATTCCAAAAGGCCCTCATCACGGACGCCAACGCTGCCGCCGGTCTCTTCGGCAATCAGTTGGTGCAGAAGCAGCACCTTTTCCTTCGAAAACTTAATCATTTCGCCAACTCCTGGAACGCAGGCTTAAACCGCTTCAGAATACGGGCAGCTACCACATCAATCTTTTCGTCCTCAGTCAAGTCCAAAACGGGTGAATTTTCCAGATCGATCAGCATATAACGGGGACGGTTGTTCTTAAAAATCACAGCCTGACCACTCTTTTCGGCAATTCTGGTTACGCGGGAAAAATTCTGATTGGCTTCCGTCACGGAAATAATAGTGTTGGTATCAATTTTCATGGTATCACCCTCCTGCTTCTATTATACTCAGAAATAGCTATAAATCAACCTACAATTCTCTGCGTATTCATTGCATGTGCAAAGGGTGTCGCGTTTCGCGACACCCTTTCTACATAGTCCAGCACGAGTGAATGTTGTCAGGTGCCATGTTTCACACAAGGGATTTTAAGTCCCGTGTATCCGCCGATCTCCATTTATCAGAAAACAACATCCCAGCAAGTACACATTTTTTAAATGCGTTTACAGACCTCTGTTTACGCATGCCCCACACATTCGCAAATCGGAAGCATGTCCTGTACAATGGGTTTACACTAAAACAGGAGGTAAGCAATATGGAAATCGCATATGTCAAATGTGGAGACTATTATATTCCTGATTTGACCCTGCCAGAGGAGACGCGACCCATCGGGAAATGGGGACGGATGCACCGGGAATACCTGAAGGCAAAGCATC
>JBJELZ010000078.1:1210-2767 GCA_051879415.1 Lachnospiraceae bacterium | reverse complement strand
GAAAAGCAAAACATTTTACATCCCGAATGAAAAATCCAACAGTTCATTTTCCTCTGGTTCATTATCATCTGCTTTATTCTTCAATCCAGTTTCTACATTCGTCACAGGTAAAGGCGAGGCAGTTACTGCATCTGCTCCCATTTTTACAGGTGTTACATTCATCATTGCACCATTCTGTAATCCCGCTGCCAATGCTGTCTGCTGTTGCAGCAGATACATTCCTGCAAGTGCCGGAATATTGGCAAGAATCTTTGCTGTTACCTGTTCCACTATCCTGTCCACAAAAGCATCTTCCTTTTCCCTTGTCTCAAGATACGGATCATTTTTTGTACTAATATGCCTTTTATAAAAATCATTGATAGCACAGATGATAAATTCATTCTGGGACTTAAACTCCCTGTCCACTTCAGCAGAATGCAGCAGGCTCCACGCCTGCACTGCATCTACGCTGTTCATGTTGAAACGGACATTCTTATTCCATGTCTTATCTGCCATTTACATCGCCCTCTTTCCCTGCTCATGTCGAAGTATCATATAGCAGTAGTACTCATAGCCCTTGGCATTGGCTCTGATGTCATGATTAAAGAAAACTCTGTCTTTATTGTAACTTCCATAAGCTTCAATAATTCTTGTACCTCCACCGATAAAATGCAGCTTCATCATCTGTTCATTATACTCACGTCGCCTGTCGGCTCCGTGATTTTTTCGCCTTATATCGATGTTCGCAAGCGACATCGATGCAAGGCTCATTTTTTCATAATCATAAAGCTTCTGAAAAACAATATCTGCATACTCCGTTGCCGCTTCCTTCATCAGGCTTGCATACGGTTCAACAATATCCGTTTCTCCTGTTCGAAGAAAATTGTCAATGACCTCACGCATCAGCTCATTTCCCGTATTATCCCTTACTTTGTTACGAATATTTATTTCACACTGGAATACTCCCAGTTTTTCCGTCCATGACCTACTCTCCATTGCCCTGCCGTTATTGAGATACATCAGGTTCATGGTTCCGTTTCCGATATCCACAACAAGGTTCATTCCCTTAAAATCCTTAAGATTTTCTGCAACTGCAGAATAGCACTGTGGCATGACCGTACAGCCTGTGATTTCAAGTTCATACATTCTCTGCTTATATCCGACTTTTACATTCCTGTTTTTCAGCATATATGCCTTAAATTCTTCTCTTTGTGCCTGTACCCATTTTAGTGGAAGTCCCACAGCAAGATGCACACGTACATTATTTCTTGTGTCCGTATATCCCCTTGCTTCCAGTTCCTTCACTACTGCCGCCATGGTAAGTACATAATTATCATCATCTGTCACCTTGTCAGCCACAAATCCCTTATGACCTTCCCCAATAATATAATATTTCCCATCCATCTCAATATAATCCTTCGCAAGAACAGGTGGCTTCTCGCTTGCACTGATTGCTGTAGGAAAAACCCTTCTTGCCGTCTTATAGTTTCCATAGCCTGCATCTACTCCGATAATCAGGCTCCCATTCATCTTGTATTCTCTAATCTTCTCTGTCATATTCTGTTCCTCACTTTCTTA
>JBJELZ010000078.1:0-1110 GCA_051879415.1 Lachnospiraceae bacterium | reverse complement strand
TCCACCTTCTGCTTGGGTGTAAAATCATCCGGAAAATAATCCGCCAGTGTATCTGCCCGAATCTTAATCTGCTCCCTCTGGTTCGGCTTTTCCTCTTCCAAAACCGAATAAATTGCATCCATATCAAGCATCCCACTCTGGCTCATACGCTTCATTCTGTTTGCCTGTGACAATGATGGTGTGCACTGTTCCAAATCCATAACAGCATGAAGTTCATACTGTTCCTCTTCCTTAAGATAAGAAAGCTCCACTGCAATCGTAAATGCAATTTTTCCCTCATCAACCATATCCAGTATCTTGGGGATAAGATTTGTAAGCCTGATATACCTGGCTATCTGATTTCTGCTTTCACCAACCTGTCTTGCCAGAATTTCATCCGAACGGAGAACGGCTTTTCCATCCTCATTAACCTGCTTATAAAGCTTCGTCCCAACTTGGGACAAAGTGTCCGAAAGCTTCTTTCCCTGCTGCTTCATGGCATCCAGCTTCATCTTATAAGCAAATGCTTTTTCGCTTGGTTTTATATGCTCCCGCTGTAGGTTACTATCTACCATTGCGATTATCGCATCCTCATCATTCATAGGAACAATCATCACCGGCACACTGTCTATCCCTGCCCATTCACTTGCCGCCTTTCTTCTATGCCCGGCAATGATTTCATAACCGGAGCCCTTCGGATTTGGTCTTACAAGAAGCGGGACAAGAATGCCTTTCTCCTCTATGCTTCTCATAAGTTCGAATAGTTCCATATCATGTTCCACCTTAAAGGGATGCCCCTCAAAGTCGTGCAATTCGCTGATTCTCACCTTTCTCGTGCCTGTATCATGGTCGTAAATCCCACATGAGCACATATCACTTGTATGCTTCATCTTAGCTTCCTCCTTTCCATTTCGGAGGTGTCTGATGAATAAGCCGGCAGTCTAAGAAATAGGAAAGACCGCCTGCCATACACCGGAAGATGTAGTAAACAAGCGGTCTTTCGACTAATTTTCATATTTTGTTGTTGATGTTTATATTTCTGTAATTATCGAATTTGTGAACTGCATTTTCTTGTGTCCACTCATACGAGTTCGAACCCGACAGAGACTTTTACTTCGTGAAAAATCTCTT
>JBJELZ010000077.1:0-13618 GCA_051879415.1 Lachnospiraceae bacterium | reverse complement strand
GTAGCAGAAAAAAGAGGTAAAAATCTGTTTATAGAAGCAGGGAAGTGGCAAAAAACCACTTAAAAAGGCAATATAGCGGAAAAAAGAGGTAAAATTCGGTTTGTTGAAGCAGGGAAGTGGCAAAAAAACCACTTAAAAAGTCAATATAGCGAAAAAAAGAGGTAAATTTCGGTTTATATAAGCAGGGAAGCGGCGAAAAAACCACTTGAACAGGCACTGTGGTAGAAAAAAGAGGTAAAATTCGGTTTATTGAAGCAGGAAAGCGGCGAAAAAACCACTTGAACAGGCACTGTAACAGAAAAAAAGGTAAAATTCAGTTTGCAGGGATGACGGCAAAATGATGAGGCATATATCATGAAGAACATAGATGATACAAAGCAACAGAGCAGTCCGAAACAGGATGGTCAGTGGCAGAACGATCAGAAGCAGAACAGTCAGAAGCAGAACTATCAAAAGCAGTTGGAAGATATTCTGAATAGGCAGACCGGACGGAAGCGCTTATTGCTTCATAGCTGCTGTGCTCCCTGCAGTAGCTATGTGCTGGAATATCTGTCCGAATATTTTGATATCTGGGCTTATTATGATAATCCAAATATTACGGAGCAGGAGGAATATCTGAAAAGAGCTGCGGAGTTAAACAGACTGGCAGAATGTATGAACAAGGAACATCAGTGGACGATCCGGGTAGTAGAAGGACAGTATGATCCGAAGCGGTTTTTTGAGGCTGTCAGGGGACTGGAGCAGTGTCCTGAAGGCGGGGATCGCTGTAAGAAATGTTTTGAACTACGGCTGGCGGACAGCGCTGCGTATGCTGCACAGCATGGATTTGATTATTATACGACTTCGCTGACGATCAGCCCCTTAAAAAACGCATCCCTGCTCAATGAGATTGGCGAGCAGATGGGAAAAAAGTACGGGGTAGAGTTCCTGCCGTCGGATTTTAAAAAGAAAAACGGATATCAGCGTTCCATAGAGCTTTCTAAGGAATATGGATTGTACCGGCAGGATTATTGCGGATGTATTTTTTCAAAGCGTGACCGAATGAGCCGGCAAGAATAGAGGAATCGAAAAGAATAGCGGAACCGAAAAGAATAGAAGAACCGAAAAGAATAGAAGAATCGAAAAGAATAGAAGAATCGAAAAGAATAGCGGAAGCGGATAGAAAGGGACAGGATAGGACAGTATGAAAAAATTTATGGATAAGATCTCAGAAGAAATGATGGGAGCATTTGAACGGGCAGGTTATGAACCGGCTTTGGGTCGTGTATCTGTCAGCAACCGGCCGGATCTTTGCGAATACCAGTGTAATGGTGCAATGGCTGCAGCAAAGCAGTATAAGAAGGCTCCGATCATGATTGCAACAGATGTTGCAGGACAGCTTACAGAATCCAGGGTATTTGAGAAGGCAGAAGCAGTGGCACCCGGCTTTTTGAATATTACCCTTCGTGGGGAGTTTGTACTGGATTATCTTTCTGGGATGATGACTCAGGAAAAGTTTGGTGTTGAGGCACCGGAACAGGTGCAGACGATTGTTTTGGATTATGGTGGCCCCAATGTTGCAAAACCTCTTCATGTGGGACATCTGCGTCCGGCAATTATCGGGGAAAGTATCAAGCGGATTGCCCGTTATGCAGGTCATAAGGTTATAGGAGATGTGCATCTGGGAGACTGGGGACTTCCCATGGGACAGATTATTACAGAGTTACAGGTACGTAAACCGGATCTGTGTTATTTTGATGAAGCTTATGATGGAGAATATCCGGAGGAAGCTCCGTTTACCATATCTGAACTGGAAGAAATTTATCCGTATGCCAGCGGAAAATGTAAGGTGGATGAGGAATATAAGGCTAAGGCATTGCAGGCAACCGCACAGCTTCAGGCAGGCAGAAAAGGCTATCGTGCATTATGGAAACATATTTTGCAGGTGTCGGTTACGGATTTGAAGAAGAATTATGAAAAACTGGATGTTCATTTTGATCTGTGGAAGGGAGAATCTGACGTTGATGATCTGATCCCGGATATGGTTGCAAAGATGAAGGAAGGCGGCTATGCATACCTGAGTGACGGAGCCCTGGTAGTGGATATCCGGAAGGAGACAGATAAGAAGGAACTGCCTCCCTGTATCATCTTAAAGTCTGACGGTGCAGCCAATTATGAGACCACCGACCTGGCAACCATTATCCAGCGGGAAAAGGAATATGCACCGGATGCCATCATCTATGTGGTTGATAAACGGCAGGAGCTTCATTTTGAGCAGGTGTTCCGCTGCGCAAGGAAGACGGGGATTGTGCGTGACCAGGTATCCTTGGAGTTCATTGGGTTCGGCACCATGAACGGAGCAGATGGCAAGCCATTTAAGACAAGAGACGGAGGCGTACTGCGTCTGGAATATCTGTTACAGCAGATTACAGATAAGATGTATGATAAGATTAAGGAGAATAAGGAACTGCCGGAGGAGGAAGCTCTGGATACGGCAAGAAAGATTGCTCTGGCGGCTGTAAAATACGGCGATCTTTCCAATCAGGCGTCCAAGGATTATATTTTTGATATCGACAGATTTACCTCCTTTGAAGGAGATACCGGTCCATATATCCTTTATACCATGGTGCGTATGAAATCTATCTTAAACAAATATGTGGAATCTGGCAAAAGCCTGGACGGAATTTCCTGCATTGTTCCTTCAACAAAAGCAGAAAAGGAATTAATGATGGATCTTGCCGGGTTTAGATCAATGATAGAGGAGGCGTATACGGAGCGTGCACCGCATAAGGTATGTGCCTATATTTACAAAGCAGCCAATGATATCAATTCCTTCTATCATTCCATTAAAATTCTGACGGAAGAGGATGAGAAAAAGCAGGCAGGTTATATTGCACTGATGCAGGTATCTTTAAAGCTTCTGGAGGTTTGTATCGGACTACTTGGCTTTGAGGCACCGGAGAGAATGTAGTTGACAGAAATTCTGCGCAGGTTTAAAATAACTTGCATACAAAATACCAATCAAGTAAGGGAGGAAACAGAAATGGCAGCAAAGAAGGCAGTATATCTGGAAGTAAATGCAGATCAGTATGATCTGGATCAGGTAATGGACAAGGCAGTGAAGGATTATCAGAAAAATAATAAGGCTGCATTAAAGAACATTGATCTGTATGTTAAACCGGAAGATGGTAAGGCTTATTATGTAGTAAATGACGGTAAAGTGACCGGCAGTGTAGATTTATAAAATATTTCTGCAGGAATTACTTGACAAGAGTCCCTTTTTTTGAGATAATGGCTCTTGCGTTAAGTGTCCATAGCTCAGCTGGATAGAGCAACGGCCTTCTAAGCCGTGGGTCGGGGGTTCGAATCCCTTTGGGCACGTTTATATAGTATTTTGATAGTCCGGATCATTCTATGGTGGATATAGCGTAGTTGGTTAACGCGCCAGATTGTGGTTCTGGAGACCGAGGGTTCGAGTCCCTCTATCCACCCTCTATTGGGCTATCGCCAAGCGGTAAGGCACAGGGTTTTGATCCCTGCATTCGCTGGTTCGAATCCAGCTAGCCCAGTTTGTATTTAAAATCTTCGGAATGACCGGAGATTTTTTTATTTGTATAGCAGTCTTTTAATAAACCCCCTGCTATGCAGGGGGACAACAGATGCTTTAGCTTACAGTAAAATACCTCCAGTGCTATAATAACTTTGGTTCGCCAACCGAGTTAAAGCAAAGGAGGTAGTCCAAATGGACATGAATAGTTTATCACATACAAAGTGGGAATGTAAGTATCATATTGTATTCGCACCAAAATTTCGAAGAAAGGTTGCATATGGAGAACTAAAACAGGATATCGCCAACATATTGAGTACATTATGTAAAAGAAAAGGTGTCGAAATCGTGGAAGCCTTTGCTGAACACGATTTGTATGATTAGAGGCTCATTGGAGTGTTTAGCACATGGAAAATCAAACAGCCTTACTTGTATCATCTGATAATACAGTATCCTAAAATGGACTTATGGCACTCCATACTGCATATCAACTTATAAAATTCCACAGCATTACTAAATACAATCCTTTCCTTGCAATTTGATGTAAGAAGCGGTAAAATGTTGTTATGTAAAACAAATTTAAGGGCGTGATACCCGAACAAAAAAGGAGAGGTAGAGATATGAAAGTATGTCCGAAATGTGGAGCTCAGTTAGAAGACAATGTAAAATTCTGTGATAAGTGTGGAGCAGATGTTGGTGCACAGCAGGCTGCAGGTCAGGTGCCTCCCGTAGCACCGCCGCCTGTTTACAATAACGCACAGGCTTATCAGCAGCCCGCTGCTGACCCTGCTGACCATACAGCAGAGTTTTCAAAGGAAGATATTTCCCAGAACAAGGTAATTGCTATGTGTCCGTACTTATTTAGTGTTTTAGGAATTATTATTGCCCTTCTGGCATCCAAGGAATCCCAGTACGTAGCCTTTCATGTAAGGCAGGCATTAAAGATCAATGTATGTATTGTACTGTTTGCTTTTGCTAATTTTATTCCTGTCCTTGGATGGATTGTATATGGTATCTGGATGATCATTACCTTTGTACTGATTCTGATTGGATTCTTTAACGTATGCAACGGCAAAGCTAAGGAAGTTCCTATTATTAAGGGATTTGGTTTCTTAAAATAAGATAGTGTCTGTTTGGATATAGCGTATCCTGCAAGGGGTACGCTATATTTGGTCAGAGAAAAAGTCTGGATTAATTATGAAATCAGTGGAATGGGGAAGCAGCAGAATATGAAAGAAGGGGAAAAGAAACAGAATGCAGTGCGGCGGAGAATGCTGCAGCCAACAGAGGTAATTAATGGCTATAAGGTACGCCCGGGAATCTATCAGTCCAATGGGGCAATGGTAATTAATGAAGGTGTCTGTTTTACCATTCATTCCATTGGTGCAACTTCCTGTACGCTTCTTCTATATCATAGGGAAGGCAAAAAGCCCTTTGCCAGAATTCCCTTTCCGGAATCCTTCCGGCTTGGCAATACCTTTTCCATGATTGTGTATGATCTGGATATTACAGAATTTGAATATGCTTATTCTTTTGATGGTCCGTATGATGAATCGAAGGGCTTATTATTTAAAAAGGAAAATGTGATTTTGGATCCTTATGCCAAAGCTGTTACAGATCAGAGTGTCTGGGGCAAGCGTAAGGAAAAAGAATTTTTTTATAAAGCCAGGGTTGTTGATTCTGATTTTGACTGGGGTGATTTTAAACAGCCGGGGCATGCCTTTAAAGACATGATTATTTATGAGATGCATGTGCGTGGGTTTACAAGACATCCCTCCTCCCATACGAAGCATCCCGGAACCTATGAGGCAATCATGGAAAAGATTCCATATCTGGTGGAGCTGGGTGTTAATGCAGTAGAACTGATGCCGATTTTTGAATTTGATGAAAATGACGGACACCGTGTTGTGGATGGAGAAACGCTTTATAACTACTGGGGTTATAATACGGTCAGCTTTTTTGCACCGAATACAAGCTACACGGCGGCTACGGAATATAATCATGAGGGGGATGAATTAAAAAGGGTTATCAAAGCTTTAAATGAGAATGGAATCGAAGTAATTCTGGATGTTGTATTTAATCATACGGCAGAAGGGAATGAGCTGGGACCGTGTTTTTCATTTAAAGGGATTGATAATAACATCTACTATATGCTCACACCGGATGGTTATTATTACAATTTCAGCGGGTGTGGGAATGTGGTTAACTGTAATCACCCGATTGTACAGCAGTTCATTTTAGACTGTCTGCGTTACTGGGTGATTGAATACAGAGTGGATGGTTTTCGGTTTGATCTTGCAAGTATTCTGGGAAGAAATGAAGACGGCAGTCCTATGAGCAAGCCTCCTGTTCTGCAGAATCTTGCATTTGATCCGATTCTTGGAAGAGTCAAGCTGATTGCAGAGGCATGGGATGCCGGCGGACTTTATCAGGTGGGAAGCTTTCCGTCCTGGAACCGCTGGGCGGAGTGGAATGGCAGATATCGTGATGATATGAGGAGTTTCCTGAAAGGAGACAGCGGATATGCATGGCAGGCGATCCAGAGAATGGCAGGTTCCGAGGATATCTATGCTCCGGGAGGACGAAAAAATGCCAGTGTGAATTTTATCAATTGCCATGATGGCTTTACATTATATGATCTTTATGCGTATAATGAAAAGCATAATGAAAAGAACGGCTGGAACAATACGGATGGTGAAAATAATAACCGAAGCTGGAACTGCGGTGCTGAGGGCGAGACAAAGCAGAAAGAGGTACTGGAACTCAGGACGCGCCTTCGGAAGAATGCATTTGCAGTATTAATGTTGAGCCGGGGATGTGCAATGTTCCTAAGCGGGGATGAGTTCTGCAATACCCAGTTTGGCAACAACAATGCCTACTGTCAGGACAATGAGATCTCATGGCTGGACTGGAACAGAACGGAGCAGTATCATGAGATGTTTAAATTCTGTAAATATATGATTGCTTTCCGGAAAGCCCATCCGGTTGTGAAGGCATCCGGAAAACCGGCAGCCTGTGGCTTCCCTGATTTCAGCATCCATAATGAACGCCCTTGGAATGATTACTGTGACCAGGAAACGAGAGTAATCGGTCTGATGTTTGCAGGACGGACGGAGGATGATACACGGGATGATGTTGTATATATCGGGCTGAATGCACATTGGGAAGCTCATACTGTGGTACTGCCGGAGCTTTTGCAGGGGTATCACTGGAAGATTATGATGAATACAGCACTGCCGCATACATCGGAATCGGCGTATCAGAAGGGGACACCTGTGAGCGGGAACAATGAAGTGTGCATAGGTGCACGCAGCCTGATTGTAGCGGTGATGGAATAAAAGAAACGAAAGGTTTGGTATTAGAATGAAAAAACGTGGATGGATGATAATGATGCTTCTTGGCTGTATGACCTTAGGTGGGTGTGCGGAGGATCAGGCGTCCATGACAGATAATGGGATGGCAGCGTTAATGCAGCAGGATTACCGAGGGGCTATTTCCTGCTTTGAACAGTCCATTCTTGGGAAGGAAAATCTGGAAGAAGATTATCGTGGTCTCGGACTTGCATATATGGGCATCGGAGAATATGAGGATGCAGTAGCATCTTTTGAGAATGCACTTGCTGAGGCAGGGATGTTTCCAGGAGATCTGGAGTATGATATCAATTATTATATGGCGATTGCATATTATAAGATGGAGGAATACGATGCGGCAATTTCTGTTTATGATACCATTATTGATATGCGTCCGAAGGATACCAATGCATATTTCCTGCGTGGCTCCATGAAACTGTATCTGCAGGATGTGGATGGTGCGGTGACTGATTTTGACCAGGCGGTATCCATTGGTTCCAACGATTACAGTCTTTACCTGGATGTGTATGACTGCCTGAAGGAACATGGTTATGAAGCACAGGCACAGGGCTATCTGGATCAGATTCTTCTGGCAGACAGTAAGAATTTCAGCGAATATGATAAAGGGCGTCTGGCTTATTATAATGGAGAATATCAGAAGGCATGTAACTATCTGGAGCATGTACGGCAGAATGGGGAGGCAGATGTGAAGCTGATCATGCTGTTGGGTGAATGTTATAAGCTTCAGGGATTTTATGAATATGCTGCAGTGGTGTATGATGCGTATGTCAGCACAAATCCCAATCCGGAGATTTATAACCAGATGGGACTGTGCTATGTGGAACAGGGCAATTATGCAGCTGCACTCAGTGCTTTCCAAAGCGGTATTGCGATCAAGGAAAACAATACCTGTCTGCAGACATTAAAATTAAATGAGATTGCCTGCTATGAATATATGTATGAATTTGATCTGGCAGCACAGTGCATGGAGGAATATCTGAGCATGTATCCCGCGACAGAAGAGCTGCAAAAGGAGTATGCATTTTTAACAACAAGATAATGACAAATTTGTTTAAAAGATAGAAAAAGTATTGAGAGAGGAAGCGGACTTGTGGCTTCCTTTTTTATTTTCAATCAGCGGAAACGACTAGATTTAGGCTGTTTTTACAAAATCTGACATATGGAAAAGAGATACAATATATAGTGTGTTTTGTAAAAGGTAAACATAATATCTTGTATTTTGCAGGTTGACTTTTAGATAAGGCTTTGCTACAATAAATTCATGCTCGTCTTAACAAAGTTATGTAAACAAAAATAACAGATTATGTAAACTAAATGGTGTTGCAGAACCGTGGGACGCGGCCGGGAAAAAGATGAAACGAGGGGGCAGTTATTGCAATGTTCTATGTAATCAAAAGAGATGGAGAAAAAGCAGATTTTACACTGACGAAGATTAATGATGCCATTATGAAGGCATTCAATGCGGTGGATAAGCAGTTTAACAATGATATTATTGATTTGTTGTCTATCCGTGTGACAGCAGATTTTCAGGATAAAATAAAAGAAGGTGCAATTCACGTAGAAGATGTACAGGACAGTGTGGAGAAGGTGCTGGAACAGGCTGGCTATACGGATGTTGCCAAGGCATATATCCTGTATCGTAAACAGCGTGAGAAGATGCGTTCCATGAAATCTACCATTCTTGATTACAAAGATGTAGTAAACAGCTATGTCAAGGTAGAGGACTGGCGTGTGAAAGAGAATTCCACAGTGACCTATTCGGTCGGCGGACTGATTTTGAGCAATTCCGGTGCAGTTACTGCCAATTACTGGCTGTCTGAGATTTATGATGAAGAGATTGCGGAAGCACACAGAAATGCAGATATTCATATTCATGATCTTTCCATGTTAACAGGTTACTGCGCCGGCTGGTCATTAAAGCAGCTGATTACAGAGGGGCTTGGCGGCATCACCGGAAAGATTACCTCTGCACCTGCAAGACATCTTTCCGTATTGTGCAACCAGATGGTTAACTTCCTTGGTATTATGCAGAATGAATGGGCAGGAGCCCAGGCATTTTCTTCCTTTGATACTTATCTTGCACCATTTGTGAAGGTAGATCATCTTGATTACCCGGAGGTAAAGAAGTGTATTGAAGCATTTGTTTATGGTGTCAATACACCGAGCCGTTGGGGAACACAGGCACCGTTTTCCAATATTACCCTGGACTGGACGGTTCCTGCAGATCTTGCAGAGCTTCCTGCAATCGTTGGCGGCAAGGAAATGGATTTTAAATATAAGGACTGTAAGGCTGAGATGGATATGATCAATAAGGCCTTTATCGAGACTATGATTGAAGGAGATGCCAATGGCAGAGGATTCCAGTATCCGATTCCTACCTATTCCATTACACGGGATTTTGACTGGTCTGATACAGAAAATAACCGTCTCCTTTTTGAAATGACATCCAAGTACGGTACACCGTATTTTTCCAATTATATCAATTCCGATATGGAGCCCAGTGATGTGCGTTCCATGTGCTGCAGACTTCGTCTGGACCTCAGGGAACTACGGAAGAAAACCGGCGGATTCTTTGGTTCAGGAGAAAGTACAGGTTCAGTAGGTGTTGTAACAATCAACATGCCGCGTATTGCATATCTTTCTTCCAGCAAGGATGATTTTTATAAGCGCCTGAACCGTATGATGGATATTGCGGCAAGAAGCTTGAAGATCAAGCGTGGTGTTATTTCCAAACTGCTGGATGAAGGTCTGTATCCTTATACAAAGCGGTATCTTGGCAATTTTGACAATCATTTTTCAACCATTGGTCTGATTGGTATGAACGAGGTGGGACTGAATGCAAACTGGCTGAGAGCAGATCTGACTTCCGAAAAGACACAGAAATTTACAAAAGAAGTGTTGAATCATATGCGTGAACGATTGTCTGATTATCAGGAGCTTTACGGAGATCTGTACAATCTGGAGGCAACACCGGCAGAGAGTACCACATACCGTCTGGCAAAACATGATAAGAAGAGATGGCCGAATATTAAGACAGCAGGTCATGAAGGAGATGTGCCTTATTATACCAATTCCTCACATCTTCCTGTGGATTATACAACGGATATCTTTGATGCGCTGGATATTCAGGATGAGCTGCAGACCTTATATACATCCGGTACGGTATTCCACGCATTCTTAGGAGAAAAGCTTCCTGACTGGAAAGCAGCTGCAAAGCTTGTCCGCACGATTGCTGAGAATTATAAGCTGCCGTATTATACTTTGTCACCGACCTATTCCATCTGTAAGGAACATGGATATCTGGCAGGAGAGGTGAAGATTTGTCCGCATTGTGGTGCAAAGACAGAGATTTACAGCCGTATCACAGGATATTACAGACCGGTGCAGAACTGGAATGACGGAAAGCTTCAGGAATACAGCAACAGAACGGAATATGACATTGCTAATTCTTGCTTAAAGAAGCCTTCCAGTGCGATTGTGACTCTTTCGAATATGGACGAGGAGAATGAAATGATCTCTGTGGAACGGCCGGATGAGGTAAGATATCTGTTTACTACCAAGACCTGTCCAAATTGTAAGCTTGCCAAGGAATATTTAGGAAGCGTTCCCTATATTGTGATGGATGCAGAAGAGAATGCAGAGCTTGCCTTAAAATATAAAGTGCGTCAGGCACCTACCCTGATCGTAGTGGGTAAGGAGAAGAACAGTAAATATGTGGGTGCACCGGCAATCAGACAGTATGTTGAGCAGTTTGCACTGATTAATGCTTAAAAGAGAGAAGACGGACTGGAGAGGGAAAAATGATCAATGAATTAGTTGCTAAAATTAAGAAGACGCAGGCACCGATTGTTGTGGGGCTGGATCCGACACTGAAACTGATACCAAAGCATCTGTTGGAAAAAGCATATAAGGAGTATGGTGAAAATTTAGAAGGTGTATCACAGGCAATTATTGCATATAATAAAGGTATTGTTGATGCAGTAGCCGATCTGGTTCCGGCTGTGAAACCGCAGATTGCCATGTATGAGCAGTTTGGAATTCCCGGACTGATCGCATATCAGGAGACCATTCGTTATTGTAAAGAAAAGGGACTGGTTGTGATTGGAGATATCAAGCGCGGTGATATCGGTTCGACTTCTGAAGCTTACGCCGTGGGGCATCTTGGTAAGGTGACTATCGGTGGAAAGGACTTCAGAGGTTTTGAAGAGGATTTTGCAACGGTCAATCCCTATCTTGGAAGTGATGGTGTGAAGCCTTTCATGGAAGTCTGCCGGCAGGAAAAGAAGGGAATTTTTGTACTGGTAAAGACATCGAATCCCAGCAGTGGTGAGTTCCAGGATCAGAAGATTGATGGAAAACCGCTGTATGAGCTGGTTGGTGAAAAGGTGGCTGAATGGGGTAGCAGCCTGATGGGTGATGATTACAGCTATGTAGGTGCAGTCGTTGGGGCTACTTATCCGGAGATGGGAAAAATCTTACGTAAGATTATGCCGAAAACTTATATTCTGGTACCGGGCTATGGTGCGCAGGGTGGTAAGAGCGCTGATCTGGTTCATTTCTTCAATGAAGACGGACTGGGTGCGATTGTGAATTCCTCCAGAGGAATCATTGCTGCTTACCAGCAGGAAAAATATGCTGCTTTTGGTGCAGAGAATTATGCAGATGCCTCCAGACAGGCTGTACTGGATATGAAGGCAGATATTGCAGGTGCACTGGCACAGGCAGGTAAATAAATCGTTGTTTCTGAGAGAAACAACGATTGCAGGTATGGAGATTCATGATGGAACAGATACGACGAAACAGGCATCTTTCTTCTGCACAGATTATTGCACTTGGATTTTTTATAGTTATTATGGTCGGCTGCATGCTATTGATGTTGCCTGTGGCGACCTCAGACGGAAGGGGAGCATCTTTCTTGGATGCTCTTTTTACTGCGACCTCCAGTGTGTGTGTAACGGGACTGGCTGTACAGAATACGGCAACCTACTGGTCTTTTTTTGGACAGTTTGTGATTCTTTTACTGATTCAGGTAGGCGGTATGGGAGTTGTCACGGTTGCGGTCTGCATTACCATTCTTTCGGGCAAACGAATCGGACTGATGCAGCGGACGTTAATGCAGGAGTCTATTGCAGGACCAAGTATGCGGGGAATTGTCCGTCTGACATCTTTTATTTTGAAGATTACGGTTGCAACGGAGCTTCTGGGTGCGGTGTTAATGGCACCTGTGTTCTGCAGGCAATTCGGACCGGGAAAAGGATTGTGGTATGCTGTATTTCACTCCATATCGGCATTCTGCAATGCCGGATTTGATCTGATGGGAACAAAGACACCATTTTGTTCCCTGATGGGATTTACGGGACAGCCGGTGATTAATATTGTGATCATGGTTCTGATCATCTGGGGTGGTATCGGTTTTCTTACCTGGGAGGATATCTTTGCCAATACATGGAATTGGAAAAAATACCGTATGCAGAGTAAGGTCATACTGATTGCTACAGCATTTCTCATTGTTTTGCCAGCCGTTTACTTTTTCTTTATAGAGTTTGCCAGAGAGGAATGGGCAGGAATGCCGGTGGGACAGCGTGTCCTGGCATCCTTCTTTCAGTCGGTTACAACAAGAACGGCAGGCTTCAATACCGTTGATTTTGCGGAAATGACGGAGGGAAGTCAGGCGATTGTCATCATGCTGATGCTGATCGGTGGTTCTCCGGGATCTACAGCCGGTGGTATGAAGACAACCTCCATAGTGGTGCTGCTGGCTTCCACCTTGTCGGTCTTCCAGAAGAATGAGGATGCGCATTGCTTTGGACGCAGGATAGGAATTGAGACAGTAAAATACGCAGCGGCAGTTATGGTAATGTATATTACCCTGTTTTCCGCCGGAGGAATCATGATCAGTATGATCGAGGAACTGCCGGTTAAGGACTGCTTATTTGAAACGGCATCTGCCATTGGTACGGTCGGACTGACACTTGGATTGACACCGGGCTTATCTGCGGCATCCAGGGTGATTCTGATTCTGCTTATGTATCTGGGCAGAGTAGGAGGACTTACGGTAGTCTTTGCGGCAATGTCCAATCGTAAGATACCGCAGTCAAAGTATCCGCAGGAGAAGATTGCTGTGGGATAATCTCTTTGTAAATTTTTGTGCCTGTACAAGGTGCTTGGGTGCCCGGAAATCTGCAGGCACCGGAAAGGTATGGTTTAATAATATGAAAAGTGTACTGGTAATTGGTTTAGGAAGATTCGGACGTCATGTTGTCCTCAGACTGAGTGAGATGAAGCATCAGATTATGGCGGTTGATAAGGTGGAAAAAGAAGTCAATGCAGTGCTTCCCTATGTGACAAATGCACAGATCGGAGATGCCACGGATGAGGCATTTTTAAGTTCTCTAGGAGTAAGTAATTTTGATCTCTGCATCGTGGCAATCGGTGCTGATTTCCAAAGCTCCCTGGAGACAACATCCCTGTTAAAGGAGCTTGGTGCAAAATATGTGGTATCCAGGGCGACAGAGGATGCACATGCCAAATTCCTGCAGAAGATTGGAGCCGATGAGGTAGTGGATCTGGAGAAGCAGATTGCATTCTGGACAGCAATCCGGTATACCTCAGATCATATTCTCGATTATATTGAACTGGATGGAAATCATGGTATCTTTGAATTTTCAGTGCCTGAAAAATGGCTGGGAAAGACGGTCGGAGAGGTTGATGTGCGAAAGAA
>JBJELZ010000076.1:0-2813 GCA_051879415.1 Lachnospiraceae bacterium | reverse complement strand
GAAATGCATATTTTGAGTGTATCCATGAGATGAAGCTGATCGTAGATCTGATCTACCAGTCAGGTTTTGCGGGAATGAGATATTCTATCTCCAATACAGCTGAGTATGGTGATTATATTACAGGTCCAAAGATCATCACAGAAGAGACCAAGAAGACCATGAAGAAGATCTTAAAGGACATTCAGGATGGTTCTTTTGCAAAGGAATTCCTTCTGGATATGTCACCGGCCGGTGGTCAGGCACACTTCAAGGCTATGAGAAAGCTTGCAAGTGAGCATCAGTCTGAAAAGGTAGGCGAAGAGATTCGTAAGCTTTACAGCTGGAATGGGGAAGAGAAATTTATCGATAACTAATTGGATATTTGTTGGGAGAAATTGGGCCGGCCTTTTGGACCGGCCTTTTTTCAAAAGATGCAGGAGTGGATATGGCAAAGAAAACTTCATTTTCTTATAATATAAATCGTCTGATCGGAATTGTATTCGGGATTGTATTTCTGATTGTCTTTTTTGCCAGTGCAATTTTGCTTTATCTGGCGGAGGATTCCCTTCCGGCATATTACTGGAAGGTATCAGGTACTTTCTTAATTTATCTTGTTTTATATATTTTTTCGGTTTATTATATTTCCAAAAAAATCAGCAGAATGTTTGATCCTTTAGATCAGATCGCAACGGCGATTGCAAAGGACAGGATTAAGATTTATGGAGAAACAGCAGATCTTGAGATTTTTGCAGAGCAGTTATCGGAACGTATGGAAAAAATGGCAGATATCTCGGATGAATTGTCTGTAACAAGGGACAATTTAAATGATATCTGGCATGAATCGGAGGAAAACAGGAGCAGACTTTCTTCCCATATGAAACGTTGCCACGGAATTCTAAAGCATCTGGAAAAAAATCTGGAACAATTGGAGGAACAGACTGCCTCTGCTCTGGAAACTATAGGAGAAGGCAGTGGGATGACAACCAAACTGAAGCTTTCCGGAAAATCAATGAATGATGATTCGGAAGCAATCAGGGAGTCATTGCGGGAATGCAGCAGATTCCAACAGGATAGGAAGGCAGATAAAAAAAGACAGAATGACACATTTGAAGTCTTAAATGGAATGCAGAAGGAATCCATTGATCTGATTGAGACCATTTACAGTGAACTGGCATATATACAGGATCTTGCAACGAAACTTGATCTTTATGCAACCAATGTTTCCCTTGATTATGCAAGAAGCGGCAGTGGAAGCCTTACCATATCGGCAGCTCTGGATGAGATTAAGGAAACGGACAGAAGAATGCGTGATAAGGTTGATGATCTGACAATGTTACTCATACGTACTAAAAATGCAGTTCAGCTTGCCAATGATCAGACAGATTTCTGTATCGAACTGAATACGGAAGAACAGAAAATAGCAGATCAGACGGAGGAAAAGCTTTCTTTTATTTCCATGAGGCTGCAGGGACTGATGGAAATCAGTGCTGAAATTTCGGATGTGGCCACCAGACTTTTGAATCATTATTATGAACTCCCGGAGATGATGAGACAGCAGAATGAAGCACTGAAGCTGACAATAGAGGAAACGGGGAAGTTAGGTCGCTGTCTGGAGGAAATGGAGCAGATTATGGCACAAAAAAAGAATGAGGAAACAGACGGATGATTTTAAGCTATATTTTATGAAGAACTTGTGCTATACTATAAATATTGTGGGAACAGAAAGGAGAAAAGAATTCAGATGGGAATGACAATGACACAAAAAATACTGGCAGCACATGCCGGATTGGAATATGTAACTGCAGGGCAGTTGATTGAAGCAGATCTTGATCTGGTACTGGGAAATGATATTACAAGTCCCGTTGCGATCAAGGAAATGGACAAGTTTAATACACAGAATGTTTTTGATAAGGATAAAATTGCTCTGGTACCGGATCATTTTGTACCGAATAAGGATATTAAATCAGCAGAGCATTGTAAGTGTGTCCGCAATTTTGCCAGAAAGAATGAAATTACCAATTATTTTGAAGTGGGAGAAATGGGTATCGAGCATGCACTGCTTCCGGAAAAAGGTCTGACAGTGCCCGGTGATGTTATCATTGGGGCAGATTCCCATACCTGTACCTATGGTGCAGTAGGTGCATTTTCTACAGGAATCGGCAGCACAGATATGGCAGCCGGTATGGCTACCGGTAAGGCATGGTTCAAGGTACCGGCTGCAATAAAATTCGTTCTGACCAATAAGCCGGCTGAGTGGATTAGCGGAAAAGATATTATTTTACATATTATCGGAATGATTGGTGTAGACGGGGCACTGTATAAATCTATGGAATTTACAGGTGATGGAATTAAGTATCTTACCATGGATGACCGTTTTACCATTGCAAATATGGCAATTGAGGCAGGTGCCAAAAATGGTATTTTCCCGGTAGATGATAAGACAATTGCATATTTAAAGGAACATACCAAACGTGAGTATAAGATTTATGAAGCAGATGAAGATGCAGAGTATGAGGCAACCTATACCATTGATCTTTCGACTTTAAGACCGACAGTTGCATTTCCGCATCTTCCGGAAAATACCAGAACAATTGATGAAGTAGGGGAGATTGCGATTGATCAGGTGGTAATCGGATCCTGTACCAACGGCCGGATTGATGATATGAGGATTGCCGCTAAGATATTAAAAGGCAAACATGTGGCGGCCGGAATCAGATGTATTATTATTCCTGCAACGCAGGCGATTTATCTGCAGGCGATGGAAGAGGGACTGTTAAAAACCTTTATTGAAGCAGGTGCCGTTGTCAGCACACCGACCTGCGGCCCGTGTCTGG
>JBJELZ010000075.1:0-13771 GCA_051879415.1 Lachnospiraceae bacterium | reverse complement strand
CAAAACACTGAGCCGTTCCTTCTTTGCCACGGTTACTGCCACAAGCAGAGTATCGGTCAAATAAGAATGATCCATCAGATATGAAGTATCATGTTCAACAAATTTCTCTATTGCTGGACGTATCTCTTCATCCAACTGTCCAAGAACTGTTTTTCCTTTTCCCCAGTTACAAGAAAGGGAATCTATTATTGCTAGATAGCGATCCCTGATCTTCGGTTCCAGGCGTTCCAAAAAGTACTGATAATAGTCCCGCTTATACAATAATCCAACAAAAGAAACATCAGAAGCATAATGTGCAATATCTTCATCGGAAACATTGAGCATCGAGGTCTGGGCAAGATTGGCTGCAAGTGGCTGATAATACACCTGTTTTACACCAATCTCCTGTAACCGTTTTAGCTGCATCTTATCAAACACAAAAATATAATTGGTAGGATAAAAAACTTCTTCCCGATATAATGCCGCCTGTGGGCTGTCATAAATCCAGGAAAGATACGGAATTCCCTTCTGATGACACAATTCTGCAACCATAACTGAAAAATTCTGGGTAATCACAAAATCTGTATTACCCAGGCTTTTTTCAAGTTCCTGATACTGCTCTTCTGTATAAGCATCCAAGGTTACGATACATTCCGGACGTTCTACTTCCACGCCGAGTTCCAACAGTCCCCAGATAATATCATCTTTCAAAATCTTTTCTGAATCATAATAATATGCTTTTAACCCTGTAAGATTCATTCTATTTCTTTTTCCTCTCTAAATCATCCACTTTATATCGTACAAAAAAAGGGTGACCTTAGGTCACCCTTTCCACTTTACTCATTAGCCAAGTAAGGATAATACATTCTGATTAGACTGATTAGCCTGAGCCAGCATTGATGTACCTGCCTGTGCAAGGATCTGGTTGTTGGAGTAACGAACCATCTCTGTTGCCATATCTGTATCACGAATCTGGGATTCTGCTGCTGTTGTGTTCTCAACAACGTTATCCAGGTTCTTAATAGTATGCTCCAGTCTGTTCTGGACTGCACCAAGATCGGAACGCTGCTTGGAAACTGATGCAAGTGCTGCCTTAATCATTGAAATAGCTTTCTGAGCCTGAGTATTATTGGTACCGGAAACGGAAACACCGCTGATACCGATAGAAGAAGCCTTCATCTGCTTGATGGAAATTGCGATAAACTGCCCCTTCTCTGCACCAACCTGAAGGTTCTTTCCTGTGAAAGTTCCGTCTAACAGATTCTGCTCGTTGAAAGTTGTTGTACTTGCAACACGGTCGATTTCACTAACCAGTGCCTGTACCTCGCTGTCAATGTAACCACGGTCAGCAGATGTCATTGTATCGTTGGAAGCCTGAATAGCCAGAGTGTTCATTCTCTGAAGCATATCGTGAACTTCTGCCAAAGCACCTTCAGCTGTCTGTACGCAGGAAATACCATCCTGTGCATTAGTAGAAGCCTGTGTCAGACCTTTGATCTGCCGTCTCATCTTCTCACTGATTGCCAGACCTGCTGCATCATCTGCTGCTCTGTTGATCCGATAACCGGATGACAACTTCTCAGTTGACTTTGCCTGGGATGACGTTGTTACACCCAACATTCTGTTACTATTCATTGCTGTTAAATTGTGCTGAACTACCATAATTTTTTCCTCCTTGAATCAAGATTTTCCTTCTATTGTTTCGTACTTAAACCCTCGGCTTATGGTTCTCCGATGTATGATGTACTTTTCTTATCTGATATATATATCGGAGCAATGATAAATTACTTTAGTCTTTTTGTAAAATTTTTTTAATTTCTTCTTTTTTCTGTCATTTTCAGTCCATGATATGGAAGCACAATAAAAGAGCCACCCTTTCGGATGGCCCTTTCCATGGTAGCTAATGTAATTAACCGAGGATTGACAGTACTGACTGGTTGGACTGGTTTGCCTGAGCCAACATTGATGTACCTGCCTGAGCAAGGATCTGGTTGTTGGAGTACGTAACCATCTCTGTAGCCATATCTGTATCGCGGATCTGGGATTCTGCTGCTGTTGTGTTCTCTACAACGTTGTCCAGATTCTTGATGGTGTGCTCCAGTCTGTTCTGGATTGCACCAAGATCGGAACGCTGCTTAGATACAGATGCAAGAGCTGCTTTGATCATTGTGATCGCGCTTTGTGCCTTGGTATTATCTGTACCGGAAACTGAAACGCCGCTGATACCGATGGAAGAAGCCTTCATCTGCTTGATAGAGATTGCGATAAACTGGCCTTTCTCTGCACCAACCTGAAGGTTCTTTCCTGTGAAAGATCCATCTAACAGGTTCTGCTCGTTGAAGGTTGTTGTACTTGCAACACGGTCGATTTCGCTAACCAGTGCCTGTACCTCGCTGTCGATGTAACCACGATCTGCAGATGTCATTGTGTCGTTGGAAGCCTGGATAGCCAGAGTGTTCATTCTCTGAAGCATATCGTGTACTTCTGCCAGAGCACCTTCAGCTGTCTGTACGCAGGAAATACCATCCTGTGCGTTAGAAGAAGCCTGTGTCAAACCTTTGATCTGACGTCTCATCTTCTCACTGATTGCCAAACCTGCTGCGTCATCTGCTGCTCTGTTAACTCTGTAACCGGAAGATAACTTCTCAGTTGACTTTGCCTGAGCGCTTGATGTGATACCCAACATTCTGTTGCTGTTCATTGCTGTTAAATTGTGCTGTACTACCATAATTTTTTCCTCCTTGAAATTAGATTTGCGACTTCCTTGCCGCTGTTATTCGGGGTTTTATCTCCCCTTGTATTATATATATCGGATGATATTTCCGATACTTAATACCTGATTTGAAATTTTTTTAATTTTTTTTATCCATCAGCTGCGGATCAATAAAATTAACCTTATTCATACTGCGATAATAATTGGATGCTGCCTTGGAGGATACCCTCTGCTTCTGAAGCTTCTTCTTTTCCTCCGTCATTTTCCGTTCCATCAGAGACTTATTCCGTTGTTCTTCTGCCATCACTGTTGCACTGGCATCCGAAACAGCCTGAATTTTTTTCTGGATTCTAAGGATGATATCCTTATATTGTTCCTTATCCCGCTCCAGTTCCTCCCTGATACGGTCATACACATTTTCGAATCCGCTGTCAAGGCCATCCAGCTGATCAATCAGAGCATCTTTTTTCCCAACAAGCTCATCAAACTGATCCCATGCAACCGGTTCCTGATTCAATGCCTCTTTTTGTGTTTCTGTCATTTCAAGCATCTGGTCAAGCAATTGCTTCTTTTGATCCAGACTCTGCTCCAGCATCTGCAAATATCGTTTTACCATGTATGCTCCTTATCTGTTCTTATACCGGCTGTTTTGCACGCTTCATCACTTCTTTCCAGGTATCTCTCATGGAATGAAGATGTGTCAGAATTTCCTCCAGAATCTCCTTATCCTTGGCAACATTAGCCTCGAACAGACGCTTCAACAGATACCGATACACATTATCAAAATCTTCTGCAACCGGATACTTATGATTCAGCGTTGCACGGAACTCATCAATAATCCGCTGTACCTTTAAGATGTTCACATGCGCTTTCTCCATATCCTTCTGTTCCACTGCCATAATTGCTATATTGCAGAACTTAATTGCTCCTTCGTATAACATCAAGGTCAGCTCCGCAGGCGAGGCCGTCATGATTTTGCTTGTTGTATATTGCGCATACAAATTATTCTGTGCCATTTATCATCTTTCCTCCACAATATGTTTATGAACCGAAGAAGCCTGCAACAGATGACTGCTTGGAGTTCAGCTTGGCAAGTGCAGTTTCCATCTTGGAAAACTTGGAATAATATCTGTCTTCCATATCTGATAACTTGCTCTCCAGCTCGGCAATCTGTTTATCCCAGTCTGTAGCTTCCGTTTTCAGCTGTTTATCATTATATACCTTATAAATACTGCTCAGCTTTGTAGAGCCCATCTTGGAATAAAGATTCTGATACAGCGTATTGGAAAGATTCTGGAAAAATGCTGTTACCTTTTCCGGATCTGATGCAATCAGCCCTTTCAGCTTATCATCCTTGGAACCGGTCAGGGAATCCTCTGTATCTCCGTCAATATGCAGTGCATACCGTTCATTCTCTTCTGTATCAAAATATCCACCGGTGGAAATACCAAAATCGGTCAGATACATCTTCTTACCATCGACCTCAAAGCCACTGTTCATAGTCTGTACCATGCTCATCATAACATCATAGACCGTACTGTCATTTCGAAGGAGCGAACCTTTAATCTTATTCTCCCACTCTTCAATCTCCTTCTCTGACATTGCTTCCTTCTGCTCATCCGTCAGCGGATCATATCCGTCTGCAGAATCTGCATTATACAGCTTTGACATTTCATTTACAAGGTCATTATACTCCTTGAGCATATCTTTGATCACATCATATACACCATCATAATCCGGCTGTGTTGTGATTGAAATTGTCTCATCCGGATTGGCGGGCATGGAATTGATTGTAAATGTCGAGCCATTTATCGTAAAAGTATTGGTTGTAGAGGTAAATTCTGCACCGTTCAGTTCCAGGACAGCATCATTACCATCAATCTTATCTGCAGCCTTTGCCAGCAATGCATTTCTTTCCTCATCATTGGCTGCTGCTCCATACGCTGCTGTCTGACGGATCTGATCCTCTGTTGCAATACCAAGACGCATCAACGTTTCTGCATTTCCTGTAAAATTAAAATCATTGGCCGTTCCGGTTGTCTTCGCACTTAAGAATAATCTCTGGTTACTCTGATCATAATTGGCATTCACGCCATAATCTTTCAGAGCATTCACAAACCCATTCATGGAAGTTACCACTGCATCAGAGCCATCCTTATGTTCTCCACCGAACTGAATCGTACGTTCCTTACCGCTTCCATCTGTAATGGTAATGGTTGAACCTTCCTCAATCCCTAACTGGTCGTTGATATTTCCTGCCGTATCTTTTACCTCAACCTTGCTGCCGGTAAAATAAGCTGCCGAAGCCAGTTCCTTTATTTTTGCTGTCTGGATACCGTTGACCGCATTGGCACCTGCTACCACCGTAAGTGCATTATTGGAAGTAGTAACCTTGGTCTTCTTGTATGCAGAAGATAAACGGTTGGTAGAAAGTGTTTTGGAATAAAAATTGTAAATCTTGGAGTTCAGATCCTGCCATGCAGTCTGAGTCCATGTATTTAATGTCTTACCATTCTTTGCATCCTGTACACGCTTGGAAGCCTTTGATGTATATGCGGAAATAATACTTTCCGTATCAAGACCGGAATTGATACCCATCATTCTTATCAAATCAGAACTCATATCGTTTCCTCCTATCTCTTCTCATCTACAAACAGTCCGGCATATTCCCAAACTTTAGCTATCATATCAAGCATCTTCTCTGACGGAACTTCTTTAATTACTTCTTTTGTTTTCTTATCCACAATCTTTACCATGATACGATTGGTACCCTCATGAATGCCAAACTGTGACTCAACATTAACGTCCTTCTTATTCAGTTCCTGAAGTGCACGCTTAATCGTCTCATCTGACATTTCCCTGTTCTGCTGGTTCTGGGCAGATCCCTGGGAATCCGTATCACTTTGTGTTGTCTTCGCTACAGACATGGTCTGCGCATCTACCACAGGTGCATCTACTTCGATCGGCTGACCTTCCCTGGTCTCCGCCGCAGGTGCAGCTGACGGCTTCACTGCCGGCTGTGCTGTATAAGTCATTGCACTGCTAATTGGTTCTATCATCATTTTTACCCACCTCCATGTGAATATTTTCTACATATATATCGGTTAATACCTATGGATTTTTAATAGATCAGCACTCCATATTTATAAACTTTATATATATTTTTTATAAACATTCTATAAATCTCCATTACTGAAAAAGCTTTTTGAGCATTTCCGGTGAAGGCTCTGTCATTGCTTCTTTATTTGCCTCCTGAATCTGCATATAAACTTCCTTACGATAAATCGGCACTTCCTTCGGTGCGGCAATGCCAAGCTTGATCTGCTCACCTTTCACTTCAAGAACTGTAATTTCAATATTATTATTGATGATCAGGGACTCTCCCTTTTTTCTGGATAATGCCAGCATCCTTATACACCTGCCTTTCCATCTGCCTTCTTGGCATCTTTTAAAATATCATAAATGTAATATTTCACAGGATAATCTGCCTCCAGAATCACCTGGCTTGCTTTTCTGGTATCTGCATTAATAATCAGGGGTGCCTTCAGATTGACACTCATCTTTGTCAGATCAGACGGAACCGTAATGGTAACCAGTACCAGAATATTATCTATTCCGCCAATATTATTTAATAATTCATCTTCTACCAATGGTGCATAATCCTGCTTCACAATCAAAGGATCAATAACCGGCATGGCAAATCCCGGTTCCTGAACAGACTGCATCCATCGTATTCCGCCCTGATTTCCTGCCTCCTCATCATGAATCAATGCAAAATCAACCAATTCCGGAAATCCTACGATTCCACCCGGAAAATGAATCATCTTTGCATCATCAATTGTAACTTCCCCAAAAATCCTCGTGTTAATAACCATCCCTTTATCCTCCATTTTATAAATAATTGAGCAATGTTGTCTTAATCATATCACTGGTCGCCATCAAGGCTGCTTCATATGAAACCTGTGCACTGGAAAGCTGTACTGCCACCTCAGTTTCATCTGCATCTTCATTATCAGATTTCAGATTATCAAAGGTCTCTTTCTGGTCTGTCAGTCTGTTTTCGATCAGGGCGACTCTTGCCGAACGGTTACCGACAACCGTCAATGCCTCATCCGCATCATTCATATAAGACTGCATTTTTGTAATATAACTGCTAAACCGTTTTTGAAGCTGATCCTTTGTTAAGGTTTCTGCCTTTTCCACAGCCTCCAGATTCAAGGCAATTGTTTTTCTCTCTTCTTCAGAATATTGATCCGCATCCTTGGACATCTCTTCTAACTTTGCCTTGATATTTTCAATATCCGTCAGCTTATTGGCAAGATCCGTAATTTCTCCCACATCCCTGCCGATTGCATGCTGGTAAACATCCTCAGCATAAGTATTTACCTGAATCGACTGATTAAATCCTACCTGATACTCAATTGCCTGCCCGATGGTACGATTGGTGGGATAATCCGGATTGTATTCAATGGTTTTCCCCTCTGCATCCTTCGTCAGTGCATTGAAATAATGCTGTGGTCTTAAATCCGTTGACTTCCATTCTGACTTAGAATAAGAAATTGTATAGGTCTCCCCCGGTTTCTGCATGGCATCATATACATTCTTGCCAAGAAGCAGTTCACCTGTAGAAGGGATCAAAACGACCGAATCCGGTGCCGCCTCCATTCCACTGTAAGCTGCCGCAGGATCATCCAGTACGGTAACCGGATAATCTGTTGTCCCGACTTTCAAAGATATGGTATCCGGAAGCAGGGTATCATCATCTGCATCTGTCTGCACCGTATCCAGATTATCATAAGCCAGACGGAAACGGTAATATTCCACAGATGTAATATCATTTTCCGTAACTGCAGGTCCGTCACCGGCTGCATTCTGGTATTTGGTTTCACTCAGATCCGTCAGTTCAAAATCATCGGCTCCTGCTGTATCAATATACGTCATTGTTTCCAGTTTGGAACAGTCAAAAGCTTCCGTGATCTGAAACTGCTGCTTTGTCTGTGTACCAAAGGAAAGAGAGGTATCTGTCCGGTATCCTGTAAAAATATATCTGCCGGCATAATCGCTGTCTCCGGTACTATACACTTCCTTATACAATTCATTCAGACTGTCAATAATAACCTTACGATCCTCTGTTTTTAACTGGTCACTGGCTCCACTTTCACACTTTTCAATCATATCATTCAACACAGAAACCGTAGTCTTTAAAGCACCTTCTGTCAATTCCAGCCAGCTGACTGCATCAGGAACATTTTTCTTAAGATACTGTGTCACCTGATCCACATCACTGCGAAGACGCAGTGCCCGGATTGCAACAATAGGATCCTCTGAAGGTCTGTTTACTTTCTTTCCTGTTGCGATCTGGTTATTTAATGCATCCTGTGTTTCTTTATTTCTGTTGATATTAACCAATGCATTATTCTGCATTACTTTATTTGTAATACGCACGTGTAACCTCCTTATGCGAATCCATTCCTGTTATCCTCAATCCCTGAGCTCATATTATCATTCCATAACATATATCGTCAATTTTTTTGTCATCCATGAGGGATGCTGCACAATTTTCCTGTTCTTCAATAGGTGCGGGCCACTGCCCCTTTCTACTCCTGTCCGGTTTATACACCGGTCTGTAAAATCAGCCTGTCATAAACTTCCGTCAGAACCTGGATCATCTTGGATGCCATATTATAGCCCTGCTGGAATTTCGTCAGATTTACAGCTTCCTCATCATTATCTACACCACTGACGGATAATCTCTGGTTCTCAATGGTATTGCTCATAATCTTATAATTATCCTTAAATGTTGTTGCACGCTGGGCATTTAATGCAACATCCGCCAGCATACATACCAGATACTGATCTGCTGAACATCCACGGAAGCTCATCACCTTCGGATTCGTCTTCATATCAATCAGTCTCTTTACGATATCATTGTGGTCATCACCGGTATATTGTTCACTTCTGGTAGCCAGCAGGTTTGCATCCTTTAAAATATCATCTGCAATCTTAAAATTACCGGCTGTTAATTGAAAATAGCATTCAGTATCCTCATCAATGCTGATGACATTACCGGCAATCCCTGTCTTTTCAATGGATACCGTAGCTGAAGTAAAGGAGTATTCCCCACCGTCTGCCGTACTGCCTGTAAACAGGCTGCGTCCCTGTTCCCCGTTATCCAGTACGCCCTGCTGCATAATCTTATTATAAGCAGTAGAATACATACGGGTCCATTCATTCATCTTGGCAAGATAATAGGGAATTCCCTGATACTGGATATTAGGTCCGATCGTGGCATCCAGTTTCTGTGTTGCAGCATATGATGTCACTGTATTGGATTTATTCTTTTCCGTATCCAGTTCAAATGTGTACTCGCAGGTACCGCCGCCATTACCGTCCTCTGTATATTTATAACTCCAGCTCTTGTAATAATATCTGGTATTTCCTACGGTAATAACACCACCGTTCTGTGCCAGATTCAATTTATTCAGGTCTGTAAGATAGTCCTTATCCACCTGAACAGTAAGCTTCTGAGCTGCAGCATCTACGGAGGTAACCTTTCCTGCGAACTGCTCCCCGTTATTACCATCTCTCATCTGGATCAGTCCAGCAAGCTTTCCTCCAGCAGTTCCTCCATAAATATTCAGCGCTTCTCCCTGATCACGATACTCCTGGGATGTCCATTTCTCATCCCCGGCAAAGTAAATGTCATAAAGTCCGTCTACATCTGTCTGGTTCACATTCTCATGATTATCACGGGGAACACAGGTCAATGTCTTATAGGAATTACCATCCACAAGGGTCTGTCCGCAGATTTTGATGCAGTATCTTGTTCCGCCGGTATCCCGGAGAGGATCATTGGTATCGATAATATTAATTTCTTCTACATCAACATCAATGAGGCTGGCAAGTTCATCCACCATCAAATCTCTCTGGTCACGCAGTTCATTGGCCATAGCCCCGGTATTCATCTCAATGACATTGATCTGCTTATTTAAAGCGGCAATCTCCTGGGAAATGGAATTGATCCGGTCAACATCCACCTTGATCTCATGATTCACATCCGTCTGCAGCTTCTGAAGATTGGTATACATATCGTTAAAATAAGTACACAGATTATTTCCATAACCGATTGCCTGTTGTCTGACGGTTATATCAGCCGGATTCTTGGCAAGCTCTTCCAATGCCTTATAGAACTCATCAAAAATCTGATTGAAGCCCTTTACAGAATCGTCATCTTTATAATATTCCTCAATGGTACCCATATAATAATCTTTGATCTCATATTCACCGAGTTTGGAGTTATTCTCCCAATATTTTTCATCATAGAAAATATCTCTGACACGTTCAATTGCCAGTGTGTCAACACCTGCACCAACGCAACCATAGGTGGTAAAGGAACGGATCGGGTTGGCAGCCTGCGTCTGTACCGTCTGGCGGCTATAACCCTTGGTCTCAACGTTAGAAATATTGTTGGCTGTCGTATTCAGGGCGGCATTGGATGCCTGAAGACCCGTATATGCTGTATTTAATCCAAGAAATGTTGATGACATAGCGCCTTACTCCTTTTCTCATTATTAGACATTTGCAAACTCAAATTAGAATGTGTGGAACTGTACAATATGCATAACAATGCGACATTAGCTGCGTAGCAGGTACGGAGCATTTTATGCATATTGCACAGTGACACATAGAATATAACCGTATCGCAATTAGTAATCTTTCTATTTTTCAGGGATTTACGTACCCAGGGTGGATATGATATGTTCCATGCACTCGTCAATTACATTGATAAAACGGCTGCTTGCATTATAGGCATTCTGGAACTTTATCATATTGGAAAGTTCTTCATCTGTCGAAACACCGATTGCTCCCTGTCTGGAAGCTTCCACGGAATCTACCGTCAGATCCTGATTCTCCTTTAACTTCATATATACATTACCGGAATTGGAAATCTGTCCAATCAGGTTGCTGTAATATTCAGATATGGAAATCGGATTGGTCAGCGTAGGATTTAGAACAAATTCCTTTTTCTCCATCCGCTCCAGCATATTTGCCATCGTCACATGATCCACCGATTCATCCGGACGGATCATACCAAGATGTGCCGGATACTGTAAAAGATCCTTATTTACCATAAGATTGTCAATGGAAAACCAGCTTGCCGGATCTTTCTTATTTTCTTCTGTCAATACCCATTTACCGGTTACAGTATCATAGGTATATTCTTCATTACAATCGATTCTCTGGAAGATCTGCAAAGGACTTCCATCTGCGTTGCAAAGATAGCCGGATTCCGGATCCGAGCTTTGTGCAATCACATCATTGATGGTTGTAACAACAGAATGCACAAGTTTATCAAATTCACTCATGACATTCATCATGACAGAACTGCTTACCTTTTCATATGCCGCTTCATTTTCTACATCCCAGTAATTTCCACGGTGATCTCCTCTTGCCAGCACAGTTGCTTTCAAGCTTCCGATATCCGTATCAAGAACTGCCGAGATTTCTGTAGAAAGATCAAATACAGGTGCCGTAGATGCATTATACTTTCTGGTGCCGTCCGGAAGCAGTTCTGATTCTGCACTGTCCGGCCAGAAGCAGGTATAAAATCCCGTTTCCGGATCTGCATCGTATCCCATTTCATTTACTTCATTGGGTCTTACAAAATCATGACCTTCTATCTTTACCAGCACATTTCCAAAGACATCTGTCTCGTAGGACATGTTACACAAGCCGGATAACTCATCCAGTAACTGGTTTCTTGCATCCCGGTAATCATTGGCGTTCTCAATCCCGCCGGCTTCAATGCCCCTGATGACATCATTCAGCTTAAAAATCTCTCGCCCGATCTCGTTGATACGATCCACCTTCTGGGTTACGGTAAAATTTAATTTATCCTGATAATCACAAAGATCGGAATAGGCGTTTCTGGCTGCTTCCACAAAATTCTGGGAATACTGGATAAACATTCCCTGATTAACCTCACTACTGGGATCCTTCGCCATCTCCTGGATAGAGTACATCAGATTCTTAAAGGAATTGGAAAAGGTTGCATCATGAAGTTCTCCCAGAATACCTTCCACTTCCTCAACAGCAGCATAAGACACATCATAAAATCCTTTCCTGCCATACTCCTCACGATAAGAAGCATCCAAAAAGCGATCTCTGACCTGTCTGACCTCTGAAATATAAACACCAAGACCGTACTGTTTCTGTGCAACACCGGTAATGTTATTTGAAAGCTTGTTATATTCCCTTGTAGAATAGGATACCTGTTGCCTGACGTAGCCGACGGTATCTGTATTGGTTATATTGTGGGCAACTACGTTGAGTCCTTCCTGTCCGGACTGCAGTCCCGATGTTCCCACATATAAGCTGCTGAATAATGACATGCCTGCTCCATCCCTTCCTATTGTTTTGCATCAAACCTTTTGGTACCACTTCCCATGATGCTTCCTGTATTGTAAGCACCTCTGTTATAATCTGCTGTCTCCGGTGCCTGCTTCATGGACTGAAGCAGTGTCATTTCAAACTGCACCATCTCCAGGGAGCTTTTCAACAGATCCCTGTTCCTCTCATTGACAATGGTCATATTTCCCAGCGTCATCTTTAATTTATCGTGAATTTCCCTTAACTGTCCTTGTTCCTCCGGTCTGGATGCCATCATATTAATCAGATCTATAATCTTTAATTCTTCTGACGCATGATTGGTTACATCCGCAATATCCTTCATGGTCTGGATTCTGTCTTTTTCAAACTTCTGAATCCGCTCCACAATGACCTGCTCTTCTTCCGTAATACGATTAAGTTCCGGAAGATCTCCCTTGATAATAACAGGAGTCTTAAGTTCAGAAAGCTTAACAAGCTCCTTATATGCTTCATCTTCCTGATTCAGTATCATAATAATATTTTCCATTAAGCTTGCCATCGTCATTCCCTCATTTTGTATTTTTGGATGCAAAAATGGTGTCTGTAAAGGCTTCCCCTTACAGACACCACGCTTAAATAGGTCCCGTTCCAAGTTCTAATTAAGCGAGTGTCTGGCCAAATCTCTCCATCAATTTCTGTGCAAAATCTTCCCCACTCACTTCATAGGTTCCATTTTCCAGCCGTTGTTTAATATCAGCTATTTTATCTGCCCTGACATCAGGGGTATTAGCCAATGCCTGCTTTACCACCTGCATATCTTTACCCGTATTGGAAATCTGGAGTTTGTCTCTGAAATCAGCACCTTTAACCGATGCAGCCTTATTGGCCGGTTTGGAAGCACTATACAGCTGTTGAATCTGTGAATACGCTTCGATTCTCATTTTGTCTTCCTCCTTCCATGGATTCATCACTGCTATATATTGTATCGGACACTTTTTCTGAAACTTTAGAGGAAAATAATTTATTTTTTTAACTTTCTTTTATATAATGATGTAAGTGGAAAAAGTCTTTCTAATAACTTTTCACGGCAGACTGCACAAATAAGATGTTTGATTTTCCTTGTGCTAAGCACTACAATGAGCCTCTAATCGTGTAAATCGTGTTCAGCAATGGCTTCCACGATTTACAGAGTCTCATTTCCGTAGCACAAAAGTCAATCAAACAGTCTTATTTGTGCAGCCTGCCATGAGAAATCTTGCAAATGACTTTTTCCACTCACAGCAAGTTATCATTTTGCAGTTATTGTACCATAGAAATATCGTAGCAGGGGAAGAAATTCACTATGGAAATTTTATTTTATCGGTATGGAAGCATCTGTGAGCCGGATCTGATTCATTGTTTTCAGGCATTAGGTCTTCAGGTAATCGAAGATACGACACAGATAACAAAGAAAAATACGACACCTTCGGAAACCGTTAGTGCCGTTTCCGAATTGCTAAAAAAACATCAGTTTCTTTTTGTATTTACCATTAATTTTTTTCCTGCAGTGTCTGATACCTGCCAGATTTATCAGGTTCCTTATGTCTGCTGGACGGTAGACTGTCCTGTAATGGAGCTTTTTTCTCCTTCCCTTTCCAATTCCTGCAACCGTATCTTTATGTTTGACCGGGCACAATATGAGTATTTCCGCCATGCCAATCCGGAATATAT
>JBJELZ010000074.1:0-13801 GCA_051879415.1 Lachnospiraceae bacterium | reverse complement strand
ACATCAATTGCAAGCGGTATCACAGCAATGATACGATTCAGGATACTTTTTTTCATTTTTTCTGCTGCTGCCTGCCATCCGCAAATCATCAGCAGCAGGGAAAACAGGAAGAAAATCACATCCGGTATGGCAACAAAATGTTCAAATACAAATACAGAACAAAGCCTTGCTTTTTCCAGAAACGTAAGATCGAAAAATTCCGGCATCCAGTTGGCTGCTTCCATGACAGTCCGTTCCCCGTTTCCAGGTGCAGCCATGGCAAATATAATTCCGGCAGCTCCGATACATGCTCCGGCAATTTCATACCACCTGCTCCGATGATCCATCCATGCAAAGACCAATGCCATTCCAAAGGCCATCATAAGCATCGTTGCCGACTGTTCACAATTGGCTGTGAATACCGCCGCAAGAAGATAAAACAGATATTTCCATGCCGGTATATTTTCTCCCCGGTACCTCCGTATCACACCGCTTAAAGCATATAAAAGCGTCGCCAAAGGCCACATATAATTCAGGGAAGTACAAATCCAGCCTGCAGACCCTACATGCATATAGGGATAAGAAGCAAATGCGAGAAATACTATGATATTTCCCTTGCTGTTCCTATCAGGCACCAGCAAGACCGTCAGACTGTGATAAACCAGGATACAGATCAGCGTATCCAGAATCTGCCAGACAAGAAACGGCATTTTGATCAGGGTAAACAGGATTGCTTCTGACAAAACCCTGGAGGAATCTGTCTGATAACGATAGACCAGAAGGTCAAATAAGGAGTCCCACTGGCTTCTCATAATTACAAAAAAGGAATCATCATTGGTAAATCCAACAAAAGTCAAATGTAACAGAAAAAAGAATGCAGCATTCACTGCCATCATGATGTAATACCAGTTTCTTTTCTGTACTCTGTCTATTGACATATCCTGTCTTTTCCCTTCTATCATTTTCCGGAATTTTTCCGTGATTTCCATTGTGCTTTCTTTTTGTTAAACAGATGCATCGGTCTCTTTACCACATTTAAAACTGCCTCTATCTGCTTATCGTCCTTTAATTTCTTTTGATAATCGCGTCCGATATAGACCATATTCCGGCGGAATGCCGCTTCCTTGTCCTGTGCAAAGATATTGCACAAAAAGGCATCCGCATAATCTTCCCTGAAATATGCTGCCGCCTGGCAATCTTCGGAAATCATCGGGGCTTTTATCATTTTCAGATACAGTTCGTCACTTTCATTGATTTCCTTTACCTTTTCGACCACACTGGCCAGATTGGGAAATGCATGGCAATTGATAAAAGCTTCCGGGTTAAATTCTTCTGCAATTCTGGGGCTTCCCCAATAAACAGGGATGGTGTCGGCAGCAAATGCTTCAAGGATCTTTTCTGTTGTATATCCACTCATAGTTGAATTCTCAAAGGCAATGGAAAACCGGTAATTCTTTGCAAAAGCAAGCTTATCCTTCACCGGTCCTCCCACATTGTTCCGATATCTTCCGCCGGAATCTACTGTCCGATAGCGGTTCATCTCCTCCAGCATTCGGTCCCGTTCTCCTGCTGCATTGGGATTAGATACCACATAATTGCAAAAACCGGGCTTACTCAAATAGTATTCATCCGAGTATTCATGTTTCTTTAAAGCTGCCGGAATGTGCCTGTCATATAATACATACAGGGGCAGCCGCAGATACCGGTCTTCAAAATCAATGTAATGAAAGCCCAATGCATAATCATACAGATTGAAATCAGGAACAATATTTTCTCCCAGGAACAAAATCTTGATGCAGTTCTGGTATTTAAAATGCTGGTTTCCAAAGCAGCTGCAGAATACATAGTCCGGTTCCTCACTGATTTCCACATCATAATATTTCTTCAAAATATTATAAAAATAATTATCTGTTTTAATCAGATCGCTCCAAAAGTCCACAAAATTAATTTTTATCTTCTTTTTCATCCCTTATCCTTACTTTCCGGTTTCTTCTATTTTTTTCTGATCCGCTTCCAGTCCCAGCAGCATTATCCACACACCATTTTTATTAAAGTATGGCAGAAATGCTTCCGCCATGGCATAAAATGTAAAACCCAGAATCAATACCAGTGCCGGCAGATCCTTTTGGCGGTATTTTTTAGTAAATGCATAAAACAAAGCAATCAAATAAACAATCGTAAAAATACATCCCTGATTATATAAGGCATTGACAAATCCAACCTCTGTGGCTTCCGTAAAGCCCTGATACCCCCAGAGCGGAACCGGATATTTTACAAACGTATCATGAATAAAATAGAGTCTTCCTGTGGTAATCTCATTGAAAATCTGCCATATACCTTTCCCGGTCATATCATTGTTTCCCGACGGCTGAAACCAAATCATCGATACCAGCAGGAACAATATTTCCAGAACCATCAGTCCGGTCCCGATACCATAGAACCATTTCCTGCTCTTTGTCGTTTTTAATGTCCTGATCAGGAAAAATCCGGCAATCACACAGATTCCTGCAACCAGCCCCATTTTAGAACCGGACAGGAACAGCATAAATTCCCCTGCTGCAAACACTGTCAGAAGTCCCCAGGCAGGCAGCCTGTTCCCATAGGAGTACAAGCCAAACAGCATCGTTCGAAACACAAAGAAAGAAAATCCGTTGGGATGGTAAAATCCGAAACAATATCTTGTCTCTTCCTCATGTCTGAAATTCTGCGTCAAACTGATGGTATTATGAAGTCCCAGTCCTGACAATACCGCCGCAACAAACATGATACCAAGGGTACCCCAGAAGAAAAACTTTACCACCTGTTCCGGCTTCTGTTTTCTTCCCGCCAAGAGAATTAGGATAATACGTAAAATCAAAGCAGAAGACTGCAGATAATAATATCCAAGTCCCACTGCCGCACCGATCAGATATAACTTCCAGTTCTTTTTCCATTCCGGTTCAGAAAGAATGGAAATGGAGAAAAACGCCATTCCCAAAACAATAATGACCGGTTCGTGATAGCCACCAAATGCATAGCCGGAAACAGATACAAGCAATTCACATATCATTCCTGCCCAGAAGGCAACCTTACCAATAGCAGCCATTTTCCACGCCCTTTCCACCCATTTTCAAGTGTTCGCTTGCCATCGGATAACACCAGGCATCGCTGTAAAATGGCTGTAATTGTTCAAATTCATCCCATCTTGCTCCGCGGACACCAAACAAAAGCTGTAATGCCCCGCCGACATGTACTGCCTGTTTTCCGGCATCCCGCAGCTTTGCCGCCAACGGAAGTCCATACGCCCCACAGGCAATCAGTGCAACATCAAACTCTTCCTTCATGGTTTCCTCATACATATAATCCAGGGCCTCAAACCAGCTTTCAAACCGTCCATCCTCCTGACAATACAGTGTCTGTACCGCCTTTACACAACGTAATTGGAATTCCGGCAAAATGTCTGTACCGGGGAAAAGCAGTTCCCGCTTCTGATACTGCTTCAGAATACTGTCCTCAAAAGGATGAACGCATACCACACGCTTTCCCTTCAGGCTTCTTGTCCATGGCTCATTAGGACAATACCAGGGTTCCAGTCCCTCAAGTTTTCCGTAGCGCATCTGCTTATTTCCATAATGTTGAAGCATATAGTCTTCCATCTGATTATACCATACACCAATCAGATCCATACTCTTTAAGGATTCCTCCATAAGCCTTCCAAATCTGTCAAATTCCTCCATATCACCAAAAAAGCCAGATAGACAAAGCAAAAGACTTCTGGCCTCTTCCTTTTTTTCCTGCTTTTTATTCTGTGGCTGACAGGCAATCATAGCCTTTAGCTCTGTGCCGCCAATCCGTCCTGCCGCAAACGGTTTCCCCGACAGAATCATTTCTTCCAGCATTCTGTTGGTTTCCTCTATAGAAGCAATTTTCTTCCCGTAATAGGTCTTTTTGTTGATATGCATATGCATATGAACATCCAGAAACCGGCGGACTTTCCAATAGATTCTTTTATAACTCCATTCCAGATCCATAATTTCCTCACAACATCTTAAAATTTCTGCATAAATGAAACTCAAAATTACAGCAAGGTCCAGTGGGAGCGGGCCAGTGCCACATCCACATCTGCCATATACTTCTTAGGGGCAATGATGATACTGCCTTCTTCCTCCCCCAGCAAAGCTCCCCAATAACTGAAAGAGCTGTTGGCAATAATTGCATGTCTGCAGCAACTAATCATCTGCATGTCCAGATAGCTCTTCTTTCCCTGATGGTGCACCAGATGAAAATCATCTAAAAAGCCGAATTCCTGTTCCACATAATCTGTGTCATCCGAAAACAGATAAAAAACAGGATCCGCCACCTTACTTCTGATATACTCGACCGCTCTCCTATAATAATCAATTCCGACAATATCAAAATTATTGCCCACATAATCTCCCCGCCGGACATGAATTGCCACGGACTGGCATTCCTGCATGCCGTCACAAAGGAGTCGGTCTTTTTCCTCCATCGGCTGGCAGAAGGTAAACTCTTCTTTTATCATTTCTTCATGAAACATCAGATAGGCATCGGAACAAAATACTCCTTCGATATACCAGTCCTTCTGCTGATCCAGCTGTTCATAAACAGGATTATAGGTATACTGCGTAGGACCGAAATCAAAGATATGTGACGCCTTCGTATCCCGCCCCCTGTTTTTTCTGGCGGCATTTTTTCTTGCAAGATAGCGCATCACTGCCAGCGGATAATATCTTGGATAATACTCATGCACTCTGGCAACCTCTTCATAGGAGGCCGCCGGAAGTTCAATGCCAAATACCCGTTTCAGTTCATATCCCTGATGCTCTTTATAGTTACGGTCAAACCAGGTCAGATCCGCTTTCAGATCCTTTGTAACATTTTCCTGCAGATAACGGTAAAAGCAGTATTCAAACATCTGATTTCCCAAACCGCCATGAAATCTTATGATAAACACGTAATTTCTCCCTTCTGGACCTCCCGGATCAATTCCGCAACTGCCTGTGCATTTTTCTCTTCGGTAAAGCATTCTTTTGCACGCTTCCTGCCTGCATCGCCCATCTTCCTTACCTGATCCGGAGACTGCATCAGCTGTTTCATTGCCTGATAAAGTTCCTCTGTTTCGTCATAAAGATACCCCGTTACGGCATCCAAGATAATTTCCGGTGTTCCGCCACTGTTTCTTCCGATGACCGGCATGCCATGCAGCATATATTCTACAGTCACCAGACCGAAGCCTTCATACTCTGAAGCAATAATTCCTATATCCATGGTATTTAATAAAGTGTGGACATCATCGACATAACCTGTCAGTTTCACCTGAGGTAACTGCTCCGTTTCTATTTTTGTCCGCAGCAATCTCTGATACTCCTCTTTACCACCGCCCACAAGATAAAGCTCATAATTGGTAAATCCTGCCTCATTCAACAGTTTGCAGGCTTCCAGTACCTGCTCCTGATGCTTCATCGGAAACAGATATCCCACATAGCAGAAACGGATCGGCCGTTTTCCGGAAAAGTTCTCCCGGTCAGCAGCCGCGATGCTTACACCATCATAGATGCGTACGATTTTTGCCTTGGGATACTTTTTCATATAATTCTTTTTCAGTGCATCAGAAATGGTTACCAGACAATCTGTCTGCTCATAAAGCCGGCAGACTCTTTTCCGGGGATAAAAATACCGCATATGGAAATGCTCCTTTGAAAATTCCCTGATATGCCAGATATGTCTGCATCCCAGTTTTTCTGCCAGCATGGCACCTGTCCCGATTACGCTGGAATTGGAATAAATGCAATCCGGCTGCTCCGCCTTGCAAAGTTCCGTTAAGGAGATCAGTTCCCGGCTGATATTTCTTTTTCTTATCATTTTTTTGATAAAAAACCGGACAGGATCGGAATAAACAGCCTGCCATTGTGTTACGGGATGTACATAGTAACGTATTCCTTCCTCTGCCAGACACCTTGTCATTTCTCCTTCTGCCGGAATAATGACCACAGGTTCTTCCCCATATTCTTTTTTTAAACGGACCATCAGATGATACATTGCCCGATTGGCACCATACATATTATCATAATGGGTAATGAATACAATCTTAATCTCTGTCCTCCTGCCTTTCCGCAGCATCCGCATTTAATTATTCTTCAGTACCTCTCCAAGAACCTCTTCCTTATCCCGTCTGACTGCAATACCATCTTTGATTTCATAGATGTCATCGCAGTTCCGGATGGTTGTCAGCCGGTGTGCAACAATAATCATCGTCTTGCTTCCGTGCAGCGAGTCGATGGACTCCATTACTGCAGTTTCTGTTTCGGTATCCAAAGCACTGGTTGCCTCATCCAGCACCAGAATCTCAGGATTTTCATAAAGCGCCCTTGCAATGGCAATTCGCTGACGCTGACCGCCGGACAGCCTTACCCCCCGTTCTCCAACCATAGTATCCAACCCTTCCGGCAAGTCTTTTACAAATGCTGCCAGCTGGGCTTCTTCCAAGGCATGCCAGATCTTTGCCTCATCAATCTGGTCTTCATAAATACCAAATGCCACATTATTACGAATAGTGTCATCCGTAAGATAAACGGCCTGTGGTACATAACCAATAATCCGGGACCAGCCGGTAAGATTTTCATATACATCAACACCATCTAAAAGAATCTTCCCTTTCTGTGGCGCAAGAAGTCCTAAAATAACATCCGCAAGGGTTGTCTTACCGGCACCGGAAGGTCCGATCAGTGCAATGGACTGTCCCTTCTTTAAAGTAAGTTCCAAATCCTTCAGTACTGCTTCTTTTCCGGACGGGTATTTCCATGTGATCCGGTCGATCTTCAATTCATGATCAAATTTGAGCGGTTCTGCCTCCTCCTCATCATTTGCCTTAACCTGATATGTTTTTTCATTTTCGATGGATTTTAACATATCATACATGGAGTCAAGACGGGGACGGTTATACATAATCGCATTCAGATTGGTGGTCAGTCTGCTGACTGCCGGGAACAAACGGAATGCAGCAACAGCAACAATGGCAAGTTTGGTCACAAAACCTTCAATATCATCTGTCATATGAAGCCGTACAATCACTACGCCAATCAGCCCGCCAATACAAACTACCTCATATACATTGGTGGGAATTACATTCAGGAAATTATTCCTTTTAGCTGCCCTTGCACTCAATGTACAGGACTTATTAAAGCTTTCTTCAAAGTAGCTCTGACGGTTCATAACCATAATCTCTTTAATCCCGTTAAATGCCTGCGTCAGATATTGCAGCATCTTCGCGTCACAATCCTGACCGATCCGCCCAAATGCCTTGACCAGTTTTTTCAAGCCAAAGAAAAGAATCAGCATACAGGATCCCAGGATTCCCACCAGGGAAATTGCCAGTATCGGATCCAGCATTACAATATAAGCACTGATTGCCGTAATGGTAAATACCTCTGCCAGTACACGGAACAGATAGAAAAATACTGCAAATACACCCACAACATCCTGATTGATCGTTCTGATCAGAATAGAAGAATTCACGTTCAGATGAAACAGATAGGAACTATGCAGAAAAATGTTCGCCGTCTTAATGGAAAGATCTCTTTGTACCCCGGTCGAATACCATGCCTGTATATAGGAAGAACACATCAGATAAATATTTTTAAAAATATATACAATGATAATCATAACTCCCATAACCGTCATCATCTGAATGGGGGTTTCCATGTCAAACCATCTGGAGAAAAAGGCAACATACCACTCTTTTTTAGCTTCCTCGGGTGTCATAATCGACTGAATAAACGGCAGGATAGCTGATACACCAAGCAGCTCCCATACAGAACCGATCAGTGCTACCGCTGTTACAAACAGATACTGCAGTTTTTGTTTCCGGTTCATAATATAATTCAGTTTTGATAAAATATCCCTTATTGCTCTCATGCTTCTAATTTTGCCTTTCTCTTTTTCTTTATCAACTCATACAACATTAAAATACCGGCCATATAAAATAGTGCCATATTATAAATCATATATCTGGTCTGGCAGAAAATCAGTGCAGCGGCCACTCCTACATTCACAGCAATTGCAATCAAAACCGTCATTCCAAACCAGCCGGCCTTACGGGTCTCTTTCTGTATCAGTGCCATAATCATCAGTAACACATAGCCCAGATACGCCGGTAATGCATACCAGTCCAGCAAAGCATTTCTCTTTGCCACGGAATTAATCAACCCATTGGCAAAGGAAGCCATATATACTCTAAAGTAGGTTCCCAAATTATCCAAAAGTAAGGAGCTTACAATGACGCCGCTCATCCGGTCAGCCTCCTGCTCTGCAGGCAGCCCCTTTTCAAAACCATGTTCCTCAGCATATTGAATGAACAGCGGTCCTGTAGTATCTATGGTAATCTGATCATAATGCTCTGCATAATGTGACTCCAGCTGCCGCCATCCCGGCTTTGCAAAACGATAATTACATTCCTTTTCCTGCAACATATCATAAACAGAAAGGAACAACTCCCTTACTGCCGATTCCTCAATCAGTTCTGCATCCTCCCTATCTGCCACATACAGGGAAGTGGTCAGTACAAGATTCATATCTCTGGTGTTCTGTGCAAATTCACCACGCAATACATAATTGTACAGTCTTGTACCCCCAACCGCAAGCAAAATACTGCAGAGGATCATCCCTACCGTAACAGCCATCCGTTTCCAGTACCCCTTTTGTCCGATCCAGCCTAATAACAGGGTCCCAAACAACACAATATATGCAATAGCCATCTGTTTTCTGGTATCCATCATGATCGCCGCAAGCACCAGAGCCACTATCAGGCTTCCGATCCGCCGCTCCCATAATGTCTTCAACAGAAAAGTAATAAAAATCAGCCATAATGACAAGGTAATTCCCTCTGTTAAAATGCTATTCGGATAAATCGATGCCCTTCCTGCTGCAAACTGGCACAACAGGGCAACGCAAAAATGCATGGCAATCATCACATAGGTCATCCAGTTTGCCCACGCAAACTGCTTTTCCAGATACATTGTCAGATACCACACTGCAAATGCCATTAAAATATTCTGCAATAATACAACAACAGTCAGATACCTCCGGTCACCAAAAACACAACGCAGGATGAACAGAAATAACGGATATACCGGTTCCCTTGCCGAAGTCATGTTGATATAACTGTTTGAATCTGCACAAAGCTGTACTCCATATATAAAGAACAGAATCAGATAGAAGCCAAAGCAGAGCAGAAGTGAAATCCATTGATTTTTTTTCATCTGCTTATCCTTTCTTCCAAAGCCAGTATCTCACGTTTCTTCTGATTCAGCATAATCAGATGGGTCTCAAATTCCCGCCGTTTCTTTGTTACCATATCAGACAAAATCATTCCTGCAAAAAATGCCTGAACTGCTGCAAGTTCAATAAATCCACTTACAACCAGGGTCGGCATATTCTCTACCAGACCACTATTTAAAAATCTTGCAAACACCCAGAAAAACATAATTGCTGCCACAACTGTCATCCCTGCAGCCAGCATGGAAAAAAAGGACAGGGGTTTATAATCCTTATAAAGCTTTACAATCGTGGACAACACCTTCATACCGTCAGAATAGGTATTCAGTTTTGATTCGCTTCCCTCCGGGCGGTCACGATATTCCACCACAACATTTCCGATTGCCATTTGATTAAATACCGCATGAATGGTCATCTCGGTTTCTATTTCAAATCCTTTGCTGAGTACCGGATAGCTCTTTACAAACTCATAGGATAATGCCCTGTATCCCGTCATGATATCCTTGATCTCACAGTCAAACAAACGGTTAATCGCTCCCCGCACTAAAGAATTTCCCATATTATGAAATGGTCTCTTATTCTCCTGAAAATAAGTAGAGGAAAGTCTGTCTCCCACAACCATATCCATATTCTGATTCAATACCTGGTCCGCCATTTCTGCCGCATATTCCATAGGATACGTATCATCACCATCCACCATGATATAACACTGTGCATCAATCTCACGGAACATCCTGCGTAGTACATTTCCTTTTCCCTGCTTCGTTTCCTTCCGTACAATGGCACCTGCTTTTTCTGCCAGTTTGGCAGTCCGGTCAGTAGAATTGTTATCATATACATAGATCACAGCATCAGGAATGGCTTTTTTCGCATCCGTAATTACTTTTTCTATGGTCTTTTCCTCATTATAGCACGGAATCAGAATTGCTATTCTATCCATAAAAACTATACTGCCCCTTTCTCTTTTCCAACGAAGCGCAAAAACTCATCATAATCGCGGATATAATCCGTCTCGTCGTAATACTTTGATGCAAATACCATCAGAACTGCTCCCTCTGAGAATTCCGACATTTCACGCCACATATTATTGGAGACATAAAGTCCCTCATATGGATTGTCCAAAAGTACGGTTTCTTTCTCTGTACCATCATCCAGAAGAATTTTTACAGAACCATGTACACAGACCAGCAATTGCTCCAAAGATTTGTGTGCATGCATTCCGCGTACAATTCCCGGCTTTGTATCAAACATATAATATACCCGTTTTATTTCAAACGGAACATCTACCAGTTCTTCCAGTGCAACCAGATGACCTCTTGCATCACCATGCTGCTGTAATGGATATTTCTTAATCTCCATTTCCTGCTCCTTTCCCCACTACCTGCCTGTCTGCTTTATTCTCTTTAAGACTCTCTCGCATCAGTTCTATATCCTTATATATGCTGGGATGTATCTTTCCTGTAGAAACACCCCCCATCCGATGACGGATGCTGATCATACTGCTCCAGCCGATCTTTACCTTTTTTTGCAGAAGCATGACATAATATGGATAATCTTCAACCAGATGATACTTCTCATCAAAATACCCATATTGCTCAAACAAATCCCTCCGGTAAAAGGTACAGCATCCACTGATTACATTTTTCTTCCGGATCATATAATCCAAAAGTTTTCCCGGCGCTATATCCAGCAACAGCCCTACCAATAAAGCGGGTCTTATCTTTTTCCTTTTTCCCACCTCCAGCCTTCTGGTCGTCAGAATCTGAAGATCTTTTTTCTTTAATCTGTTTACAATTTTTTCAACGGTATCAGAAGCAGCGAAAGCGTCTCCGGACGCACAGGTAAGCAGATATTGCCCCTCTGCCATTTTCAGCACCTTATTCAGATGCTTTACCGTACCAACATTCTGTTCATTGATATTAATCCGTACCCGGCTGTATTTTTTCCTGAGTCTGGCTGCGTACTCCTCCAGAATTCTGACATCATAATTCCGGGAACCGTCATCGCTTAAGATAATCTCTGCGTCTGTTATGGTCTGCTCCATCACGGAATCTATCGTAACCGGAAGTTCATCCGCATTATTATAAATTATAATATATATTGTTACCTGCGGCTTTTCGTTTTCCATTTTCCTTCTGCTTTCTTTCTAAACTGTCTACTCCGATTCTTCTTCGCTGATACTTTTCGAAGAATCCTCCTGTGTTTTCTCTGTCTGCAGGGCCTGTGTTGCGGCCTCCTGCCATACCTTTGTATCTGTCTTATCATAGACCAGTTTTCTGATATGATACTGTACATCTTCAAGCAGCTTACGGTTGGCTGACAACACATCTGCCAGCATACCGATTACAAAAGTCATAAAACCTATAATCATCAAAGTACATGCCAGTATCAGAGACTGGATATGCCCTGCATTTCTTCCATTAAACCAGTAAACCAAAAATCTTACCCCCAATGCAAAACCGGCAAGAAATGGTATGGAACCAACAACCGTAAGGCATGCTAACGGGCGGTACATCAGTAATGCCCGTAAAATTGTCAGCATGGATCTTTTGATATAAGCGGCAATACTATTAAACAATCTGGACTTACGCAGTTCCGGATTCGTTCTGATCGGCACCGATGTAATTGCCATCTTATTTCTTCCGGCCTGTACAATGGTTTCCAGCGTATAGGTATATTCATTGATGACATTAATATGCATTGCAGCTTCCCTGGAAAATGCCCTGAATCCGGAGGGTGCATCCGGGATGGTTGTCTTGGAAGCTTTCCTGACCACCCAGCTTCCAAAATGCTGCAGCTTCTTCTTAATCCACGAAAAATGTTCTGTCTGATCAATCGGTCGTTCCCCGACTACAATATCTGCCTCTCCCTTCAGGATCGGCTCAATCAGCTTTTCAATATCTGCTCCACAGTACTGATTATCTGCATCTGTATTGACAATAATATCTGCTCCATAAGACAGGCATGCCTCAATTCCGGCCATAAATCCCTTGGCCAGTCCTTTATTCCTTGTAAAGCTGACAACATGATGAACACCCCAGTTCAGGGCAACCTCCACTGTCTTATCCTGGCTTCCGTCATTGATAATCAGATATTCAATCTCATCAATTCCATCTATCTTCTTCGGCAGATCGTTCAATGCGATCTCTAATGTTTCTGCTTCATTATAACATGGAATCTGAATAATCAGTTTCATAATTACACTTGTCCTTCCTTTATTGATTATATTTTAAAAGTGCAATAGCAGGGTTTTCGATGGTAATTGCCTGTTTCGCATAGGGAAGTCCCTCATCCACAAAGGTATCATACAGGGAACTGTACATCCTCTCCCGGTATAAATAGGTCCATTCCCCACTTTCATCACTCAACCTGTCCAGATCATATTCCAATACATAAATATCATCATACCTCACTCTGCACTCCATTATTTGTACTGCCAACCGGTCATAATTTAGAAAGAGCAGATCAGCTCCGGTCAGTCCTTTCAATGCAAGAGCATACATTCTTGGAAGATGATAGCCCTGATCATAAATTAAAATAACATCTTTTTGTTCCAATTCACTGTCGCCTATTTCCTCCTGATCCGCCTGAAAAGCTGCAACAATATCTTCCATCTGCTGATAAGACAGGTAGGTCAGATCCTGATCCGTATAAAGCAGACTGCTCTGCCAGATCATCAGTCCTGCCATAACAACACATACCGGTATGGTCACCTGCCATTTCAGGCGGTTCAGGCAATATCCTGCTAACATCAGAACCAAAATGATAAACGGAGCCAGATATCTGGCGTAATAATAATAGTAATAAATCAATACCCACAAAATTCCGCAATAGACAAACATAACATAAAAGCTGCTGATGATTGCAGTCAGTATATTTCTGTTTCTCAGTCCTGCTCCGGCCTTTTTCCATATTCCCAAAATCATTGCCGGAAGCATGATATAGCCTGTCATGAAGAAATAACCAAGAATGCTTAACTTCATCGGCCACATATTCATGCGGTATGCCTTAATTCCTTTATAAACAAAGAACAGAATAAGCAGGCACAGGACTCCTCTAAGTGCCCAGGTGAAAATCCGCTTTGCAGTCTTACTGTCTCTGATCCTGTCCCATCTGACAAATAGTGCCTTTCTAGTCTTCTTCTGCCACAATATTATAACCAGAAGTAACACAGCACCGGAAGCAATCCATACAACTGCCTCAACATTATTCCGGTTCAGCAGTTCCCCTGTTTTCTGAAACAGCTGATCGAAATTTTTCAAAGTATAATGCAGTGCTGAACGCATCATCATGGAAAATCCTGTAGGATAACCCACCATCAAAACTGCCAGTGCAGCCAGGAATCCCCGCCTCTTTGTCTGCAGATAATTGATTAGATAAAGTATCACAAACAAAGGTATTAAAACTGTCAGAATTACATGGTAATAGCAGGCCGCAACCAGTGGAACGACCGACCAGAAATATACTTTCTTTCTGCTATCTTCTGTAAGAAGCTCCAAAAATGCACAGATAATCAGTGTAAATCCCAGCTCTGTCAGTGTCTGCTTTG
>JBJELZ010000073.1:0-2893 GCA_051879415.1 Lachnospiraceae bacterium | reverse complement strand
TGGCGGATGCGATGATTTTTAAGCCGGGAGACCTGCCTGATTGCTGTACAGAAACGATAGTTTCAGACCACGAGTAACTGGTTGTACGTTTAAGAGAGTATGGGAGAGTTGTTTGTCTATGATTTTCCTATATGTTTCTTTTGTGTGCAAACCCTTTACCTGTTTAGGAAAAGGGTTTTTTATTTGTGTTGCCAAACATTGTTTCTGACTTACATATTTAAGATATTTTAAAGGCATAGAATGTCGAAGGAGGAAACATGAAAAAAAGAGTAGTAGCATTATTAATGGCAGCATTAATGGGAACATTCTGCGTAACAGGATGTGGAAACAGTCAGGAAACAGTGACAGAGAGTTCTGTAGAAGCAGAAAGTGAAGCTGAAGAAGAAAATGCACAGGTTGAAGCAGAAGTAACTGACAATACAGAAACAGAAGAAGACGCTGACCAAAAAGCAGCTGATGAGGTGGCGGCACTGATTGATGCAATTTATGTACAGGAAAGAACCGATGATACGGACAAGCAGTGCGCTGATGCCAAAGCTGCATGGGATGCATTGACAGATGTTCAGAAAGAATTGGTAGAGGGTGAAAACGCTGATCCGGATTATTTTGGAAGAGATACCGGGGATGCATCTAAGGATGACCCGCGTAATCAGGATGAAATCAGCGAAAATGAGATTTTGGTTGTGAGCTTTGGTACTTCTTTCAATGACAGCCGTGTAGCTGACATTAAGGGAATTGAAGATGCCTTACAGGAAGCTTATCCTGATTGGTCTGTGAGAAGAGCATTTACAGCTCAGATTATTATTAATCATGTGCAGGCGCGTGATGGTGAGTACATTGACAATATGGATCAAGCCTTGGATCGTGCGGTGGCGAATGGCGTTAAGAATCTTGTGATTCAGCCTACGCATTTAATGCATGGAGCAGAGTATGACGAACTGATGGAAGCGGTAGAGGCATATCAAGATCAGTTTGAAACTGTAAAAGTTGCAGAGCCACTGCTTGGAGAGGTGGGAACGGATGCAACTGTAATCAATGCAGATAAAGCAGTTGTTGCAGAGGCGATTACCACAGAAGCGGTGAAGGATGCCGGCTATGACAGTCTGGATGCAGCAAAAGAAGGTGGTGTTGCATTTGTATTTATGGGACATGGAACCTCTCATACTGCAAAAGTATCATACAGCCAGATGCAGACACAGATGGGAGAACTTGGCTATGACAACGTATTTATCGGAACCGTGGAAGGAGAACCGGAAGAGACTGCGTGCGAGGCAGTGATTGATGCTGTAGCACAGGCTGGATATACGAAAGTGATACTTCGTCCACTGATGGTGGTTGCAGGAGATCATGCAAACAATGATATGGCTGGGGATGATGAGGATTCGTGGAAGAGTATGTTTACTGCATCCGGCAAGTTTGACAGTGTGGATACACAGATTACAGGTCTTGGATCTATTGATGCTATTCAGCAGCTTTATGTGGCACATACGAAAGACGTAATAAATGAATAGAGGATAACGATGAAAAGAAAACTTATTACAATTTTTAGTACATTGTTGTTGGTTTGTTCTCTATTTTGCGGTTGTGCCGACAAAAACAATGTACAAGAAAGCGGTATAAAAGAAGATACTCCTGCGACAGAATCCCATGTTAACACGGAATCAGAAGAACCTTCTGCACAGAATGAAATTGTAGAGGAAGAAGAGAAGGATGGAATTCCGGATGGAATATACAAGGCAGATTTTGATACGGACAGCAGCATGTTTCACGTGAGCGAAGCATGTGACGGAAAAGGAATACTGACAGTTAAAAACGGAGAAATGACCATCCATATTTCACTGATGTCAAAAAAGATTGTAAATCTTTATCCCGGACTTGCAGAGGATGCCGAGAAAGACGGAGCAAAGCTTCTTATGCCCACAGAGGATACGGTTACCTTCAGTGATGGTTTGACAGAGGAGGTCTATGGTTTTGATGTGCCGGTTCCGGTGCTGGAGGAAGAATTTGATTTGGCACTCATTGGTACAAAGGGAACATGGTATGACCATAAGGTAAAAGTCTCCAATCCGGAACCAATGGAGGAAGAAACACAGGCTGAAAATACCCTTCAGTTGGAGGACGGCATCTATACCGTAGATCTTGCCTTTGAGGGTGGAAGCGGTAAAGCAAAGGTTTTGTCTCCGGCAACAGTTACAGTATCAGGAGAAAATGTGACTGCAACGATTCAATGGAGCAGTCCCAATTATGATTATATGCTTGTAGATGGAGAAAAGTATCTTCCGATCAATACAGAAGGAGACTCTGTATTTGAGATTCCTGTTCTATTTTTTGATAAACCGATGGATGTCATTGGAGATACTGTGGCAATGAGTACACCACATGAAATTGAGTATACGCTCACATTTTATTCTGACACGATGAAACCGGCAGAATAAGAGGTACTATGAGATGAGAAGAAAGATAATCATTGCAATATGTCTGTTTTTGACAGGACTGCTGGGGCTGCACGGCTGTGGCAGTCCTTCTTCCAATTATGATAGTAATTATCATACAGACAATTTGCAGGATAAGGAAACAGAAGATACGCTTGTTTATGAAAGTAGTATGGAGCTTCAGTATGCTGAGAATTTTTCGGTAGATTATTATAAGGGCGGCTATACAATGCTGACAACAACAATGGATGGACAAAGGTTCCTGGTTGTTCCGGAAGGAAAAGAAATACCGGAGAATATGCAAGAAGATATCGTAGTATTACAGCGTCCAATGAAGGATTTATATCTGGTTGCATCTGCTGTTATGGATATGTTTCGTGAATTGGATGGTTTGAATGCGATTACATTTTCAGGTCAGAAGGAAGAAAACTGGTATATTGAAGAAGCAAAAGAAGCAATGG
>JBJELZ010000072.1:0-14273 GCA_051879415.1 Lachnospiraceae bacterium | reverse complement strand
ATCATGCAGGCAGATAAAGCCGGCTTTTACTGTTGTAGTACCTTCTGCTGCACCATCAGATGCACCTGCGTCGGAACCACATGCTGTCATGGCAAGTACCATGATTGTGACCATTAATAAACTGATCAACTTTTTCATTTTCTTTTCCTCCCACAGTATATTGTTATATTTATGGCAGTTTTACTGGTTTCCCATAAATACTTTTGTATCATATTGCAGTTTCTTGGAATTGTAAAGGTATAATTTCACCAAAAATTCACAAATCCAAACCAATTTATTCAGCATCCGCATCAAAGACATAATCCCGTTCCGGCAGGATTGCATTTAAAATAATGCCTATCAGTGCACCTGCAGCCAGTCCGGAAAAACTGATGGTGACTGCAAAAACAGTAAAGGAAATAGAACCAGCTGAATAGTTGATACCAATGGAAAGCACCAGAATCAGTGCCGCAATAATTACATTTCTTGATTTTGAGAAATCAACCTTATTTTCTACGATATTACGGACACCGACTGCAGAAATCATACCATACAGTACCAGGGATACGCCACCACAGGTAGCCTGCGGAATAGAACCGATCAATGCTGCAAATTTCGGTGAAAAAGAGAGGAGAACCGCAAAATATGCTGCAATTCTGATGACTCTTGGATCATACACTTTAGAAAGGGAAAGAACACCTGTGTTCTCACCGTATGTTGTATTGGCAGGTGCACCGAACAAAGAAGCAAGAACGGTTGCAAGGCCGTCTCCACACAGCGTACGATGTAATCCCGGATCTTTCATATAGTTCTTTCCTGTTGTGGAAGAAATTGCGGAAATATCACCAATGTGTTCTACCATGGTTGCCAGTGCAATCGGCAGAATGGTAATAATCGCATTCACCATCAAAGCAGAATCCGGATTTTTGAAGATATAAAATACCGTATTCTCATAAGCAACCGGAAGTCCGATCCAGGCAGCCTCATTGACAGCCGTAAAATCAACCTTACCCATAGCTGCAGCTACCAGATAGGAAGCAATCACACCCAGAATAATCGGAATAATACGAATCATTCCTTTGCCCCAGATATTGCATACAACCACAACAACAATTGCCACCAGAGCAATCAGCCAGTTACTGCCGCAGTTGTCAACTGCAGATTTGGAAAGGGTCAGACCAATGGCAATAATAATCGGTCCTGTAACAACAGGCGGGAAAAATTTCATGACCTTATTGACACCAAAGACCTTAACCAGTGCTGCCAGAACAAGATAAAGCAGACCTGCAAATACCACGCCCAGGCAGGCATAGGGAAGCAGTTCCTTTTCTCCGTTTGGCGCAATGGCCCCGTATCCGGCAAGGAAAGCAAAAGATGAACCTAAGAATGCAGGCACCTTTCCTTTTGATAAGAAATGAAACAACAATGTTCCAAGTCCTGCAAAGAGCAGGGTTGCCGAAACGCTTAATCCTGTTAAGGTCGGCACAAGAATCGTTGCACCAAACATGGCAAACAGATGCTGGATACCAAGCACAAGCATTTTCGGTGTACCTAATGTAGTCGCATCATATACTGCTTCCGTATTGCTTTGCTGTGCATTTTCAGTTTTTTTACTCATAAGTTCCTCCTTTTTTCTTTTCCTGTATACTCTATTTATTTTTCACACTCTTCAATAGGCTATTCTTTCATGCCTCTTTTGTCAAGTAAATGTATTTAATTTTTTTAATTTCTTTTCACTTTATACTGTTCAATCTCAGCCGGAAGATATATACTATTAAAAGAAAGATTTTTACAAATAGAATCCAATCAATTGCAAAGGAGAATTTCATATGAGTCAAGTTACTGTTGTGGATCATCCTCTGATCCAGCATAAAATTTCCATGTTGCGTGATAAGCATACCGGAACCAATGAATTCCGTAAGCTGGTGGAAGAAATTGCCATGTTAATGGGGTATGAAGCATTAAGAGATCTTCCTCTGGAAGATGCAGAAATTACCACCCCCATCGAAACCTGCCAGACACCGGTCATTGCCGGAAAGAAAATGGCAATTGTTCCTATTCTCCGTGCCGGACTTGGTATGGTAAACGGTATTCTTGCACTGGTTCCCAGTGCTAAGGTAGGTCATATCGGTCTGTACAGAGACGAGGAAACACATGAACCTCATGAATACTACTGCAAGCTTCCCGACCCCATTGATCAGCGTACTATCGTTGTTTTGGATCCTATGCTTGCAACGGGTGGTTCCGCTGTTTCTGCCATTGATTTTATCAAGGATCATGGCGGAAAGAACATTAAGTTCCTCTGCATCATTGCTGCTCCGGATGGCATTGAGCGTCTTTCCAAGGCACATCCGGACATTCAGATTTACTGCGGACATGTTGACCGCTGTCTTAATGAAAATGCTTATATCTGTCCCGGTCTTGGAGATGCCGGCGATCGGATTTTCGGTACTAAGTAAAGATAAAAGGTACTGATAAAATACAATGCACGAAAAAGGAGCTTCATTGGAAGCTCCTTTTGTTGTTGATACGATTCAATTACAATTGCCAGATTCTTCCCTACATCTGAGTAGGCCTATTTCTATTTCATCATTAGCTTAAAAAGTCCATCTTCTATCACGCCTGAAAAATTATCCTCTTGAAGTAACCATTCTATATCGCTCTCCGGATTCTCTACCCTGCCCTGCACTGTTTGTATAATTAATGTATTTCTAAGCGTTCGTTGTATTTCATTAAATGAAGTGATTCCCCCCAGACACAATATTAAAATCAAAGCAACACATCCAAATATGTCTTTTTTCTGTTTCATATGCTCCAAAGCATCTATCACATATATCATAAGTACAAATAGTGCCGGCACTGATACCCTCATACAAAAATCAAGAGCATGTCCAACCCTAAATAGTGGACAGAGCAATAGTTCAATAAGAATTATATAATATAAGATATCCTTCTTATGATATTTATATAGCAATATAAAGTACAGACCAACTTCTAATAGTATAAAAAGACAATACCTGCCAAATATGGAAGCAAAATATTCCCAGAAATTATCCTGTCCGACTACCTGTGCGGAAGAATTTGCTCTCAGATATTCAACAGAAACGATTCCTACTACTACAACGCCAATAATATTGGATATTGACATAAATCCCTTCATTGTATCCTTTACACCATCTTGCTTTATGTCCTTCAATGACTGATATAAAGCTATTGGAATCAGCCCAACAAAAGGAAACGGAGATGTCAATATACTAAATGAAAGAATAAAATATATACTATCATTCTTTTTCTGCAACAGAATCAGCATCGTAACAATCCATGCAGGCAAACACTGGTTAAATACCCAAAAAAGCTGCGTTGTCATAGACGAAAACTGGAATGCCGATGCCCACCACTCTAAATGGTACGCTTCTTCGACAAGACCTGTAATATCCGGACATAATAATTTTGCTCCCACATAATCCAGTCCACTGAAAAAAATCATTACAATCAGAGGCCACAGATCAACCTTTTTCCGCCACAAACATATAAGATAGTACAAAATAACAACTCCCATGACAGCCCATAAAAATTGTATTATATATGCCATATCCAGTCCTACTATCTTACCAACAGCAGCGGAAGGAAGCCAAAATCCAATATAATATATCAAATATCTGGAACCATCTGCATTAATTATCGGCCAGTCATATTCTACCAATGCTCTGAATAAAGCATTTCTTACGGTATGATCACTATTTTGCCATACCATATTACCAATCCCGGAAATAAAAACCCAAAAAACAATAATAACTACACTAACAAGAGAACATATTATTTGTCCTTTAAAGATATTCTTCTCCGGTTCCTCTAATATATTTTTTTTTAGCGACAAGTATAAGCCCCACAATATCAGCATTACAATTGGCAATGCAAAATACCACTTTAACCAGCCGAATGAAAAAACAATCACAGGAAGTATAAGATATATATATATGAGTATTTCCATTATTTTATATATCTTTTTTGACATATTTCATTTCTCCTTATTATTCCTTTGTTGAAAGCATTTTGGGGTACCCTAAATAAAGTCAATTATCAAGAATACAATAAGAAACACACTCTATAAGCGCCCCTCTGTCATGCAGTGTAACTTTATCCCTCCATGATAACCAATGCACTCTGAATGATTTTCTCAGCTATTCCTTCCTCACGAAGCTGATTTACACTTTCGCCATTACGAAGCCTAAGAACCACATCTGTCAACTGGTTTAATCCTTGTTCTATCCCTTGTTCTATCCCTTGCTCGTATCTCTGGTCCATCTTCATTTCCAATGTCATATAATTGTCCCTCCAATCATCATCAATGCGGATTTTTTCTACTTTATCTTGCAACTTTTTCGTATAATCATCGGTAGGTTTTCCTGTGCTCAGGTAATCAAGAAGATTTACTGTCTTTTCTTCTATTCCCACTCTGTCACCATAGATATTAATAAAAACAGTTTTTCGTTTATCATCTAAGACAATTGCCCTATCTTCCCTGCAAATTGTCTCAAAGGTATAGATACTGCGATGATCCATAAAAGGATCAAATGCACATACAAAAATTACGATAGATTCTTTCAGTTTTTTATATTTCTGCCCACTCTTAATCTGATAACTGTCCATCTCACTATGATAGTATCAGCTGCGAAGTGCCAAATCTTTCGTATCCAGCAGCTGCATCTCAATATCATAGGAATTGCCATCCTGATCCTTTGCATAAACATCAATACGGATTCCCTTCCCAAAGAGTTTTGTTTTTTCTGAAACACTGAGCCAAACATCACATCATCCGTGATGCCAATGGCATCAAAACATACTTCGTCTTTCATTTGTACCTCCTTCCGTGAACACTACGCCCACCATGGGAGGCTCCTTGCTGTAAACCTCCCTGCTAAAAATTGTAAATTGGAATATCAAGCAGTGAAGTTTATCAGATTTTTAGATTTGTTTTTCTCCAGATTCTATGAAAGCAATCCATTCCATAGATAATAGACTTTCTGCTTAAAAAAAATCTTAACACAGATTCCTCCTTCACACAACATAAATCTTTATTTCAAAATTAAATATCCAAGAAAATATTATATAAAAAAGAACCTCAAATCCATATAAATAAAGGATTTTGAGATTCCATAAAAGTGGACCTGGGGGGATTTGAACCCCCGTCCGAAACATCCGCCATTGCTCTTCTACTATCATAGTCTGTGGATTAACATTCCCTCTGCCGTCCCGTCATAGACACCGTAACGGTTTTAGTAGCTTCATGGATCTGCTGCATGCGCAAAGCTTTGCATGCACGTTTCCTACAAACCCGATGCCCTGCTCCTAGTGTGTAGGTGCACTAGGGAGGACAGCTGCTCTTAGGCAGCAAATTTGCAGCTTACGCTGCAAATGCTAAATTATCTTCAGCGTTTATTTTTAATTTGTGATTTAACGCATCACCTGCGGATAGCTTCTTCAACTTAAGACACCCCGTCGAAACCTGTCAGGCCCATAGTTGATATATTCCAATCCCGGGACAGTCGATTAACTGCTGTCCCTAGAGATTTTTTACTTTAAATTCCCGCTCCAGTTCACGCCGCTGATCCCTCTTGGCGATCGCCTCACGCTTGTCATAGATCTTCTTTCCCTTTGCAAGACCTATTTCTATTTTTGCCCTTCCATCCTTAAAATAAACCTGCAAGGGCATAATCGTATATCCCTGCTGGGAACTTCCACCTAAAAGCTTATTGATCTCCGCTTTATGCAGAAGCAGCTTTCTGACCCGTAATGGATCCCTGTTGAAGATATTCCCCTTTTCATAAGGACTGATATTCATGCCGACAATATAAGCCTCTCCCTTATCAATGTTGATATAGGCTTCCTTGATACTGCACTTTCCCTCCCGCAGGGACTTAACTTCCGTTCCTACCAAAGAAAGGCCGGCTTCGTATTTCTCTTCAATAAAATACTCATGATATGCTTTTTTATTATTGGCAACCAGCTTGATGCCTTCCTTTTTCCCTGACATAATCCATTACCTGTTTTCTTTCTTACTAAGAGTATAACCTTATTTTGTGGTTTTTGCAATCAACTCACAGTTGAAATTTCAAAAACCGAAATTCCAAAAATTTCACGCATTGTATGGCAATTTATACCAGCACAAAATCAATGGTCTTTAATATCTTATCGACACTGTTTACCTGAACCTGAACCTTCTCTCCAAGACGATATTTTTTTCCGGTACCCTGACCAATCAATTCCCAACGTGCTGCATTATAAACATAGAAGTCTCCTGTCATTTTAGATATATGCACCAGCCCTTCAATTGTATTCTCAAGTTCCACATATAGTCCCCAGGCGGTCACTCCGGAGATGACACCGTCATATATTTCACCAATCCGGTCTTCCATATATTCGGCTTTTTTCAATTTCTCCGTCTCACGCTCCGCCTCTTCTGCACGACGTTCTAATTTTGAACACTGAAGTGCCACCATATCCAGCAGATTTGCATAGTGTGCCTGCTTCTTTTCATTCAGCCTTCCCCTGATCTCATCCTTTAAGATTCTGTGAATCTGAAGATCCGGATATCTCCTGATCGGAGACGTAAAGTGACAGTATTCCTTACATGCCAGTCCAAAATGTCCCAGGCATTCCGTAGAATATTTCGCCTGCTTCATACTGCGAAGCGTCAGTCTTGTAATCAGATTTTCCTCGGTCCTTCCCTCCAGGCTGGCAAGCAGCTTCTGGATTTCCTTGGGATGAATTTCTCCCTTATCTCCCTTTAAATGATATCCAAATCCCTGCAGCAATGCCGTCAGTCCGTCAATCTTATCTGCATCCGGCGTCTCATGAACACGATACAGGAAGGGAATCTCCTGCCAGAACATATGCGATGCCACAGTCTCATTGGCAATCAGCATAAAATCCTCAATCAGCCGTGTGGCACAATTGGCCTCATATGGCTTCACGTCAATCGGTTTTCCGCTCTGGTCCAGAAGGATCTTTGCCTCCGGCAGATCAAAATCAATGGAGCCCCTCTGCTTTCTCTTACTGCGAAGAAGTTTTGAAAGCTCATACATCCGTTCAAACATCGGAACAAGCTCCTGATAGGTCACACGATATTCTGATTGCGGTTCCTCCAGAATTTCCCGTACAATGGTATAACTCATACGTCTGTCCACATGAATCACAGATTCCACAATCTCATGATCTATTACTTCACCGGCTTTATTGATTCGCATGATACAGCTCATGGCAAGACGGTCTTCCCCTGCATTCAGGGAACAGATTCCATTGGAAAGCCGGTGTGGCAGCATAGGGATTACCCGGTCCACCAGATACACACTGGTTCCCCGCAGCAGTGCCTCCCTGTCAAGTGCGGATTTTTCCTGTACATAGTTGCTGACGTCAGCAATATGAACCCCCAGCACATACTCATCACCTTCTATGGATAGGCTGACCGCATCATCCAGATCTTTGGCATCCTCTCCGTCAATGGTAACCATCTGCCATGATCGCAGATCCCTTCGTCCATCCATGTCAGCTTCAGAGATTTCCAACGGTACACGCTCTGCCTGGTTTAAAACCTTTTCCGGAAATTCCATCGGCAATTCATATCCTTTTACAATGGATAAAATATCCACCCCCGGATCATTGAGATGCCCTAAAATCTCTACGATTTTTCCCTCGGGACTTTTTCCGTTCTGGGCATACTTTGTAATCTCAACGACTACCTTGTGTCCATCCACTGCTCCCCTGGAAGCTTCCACCGGAATAAAAATATCATCAAAAAACTTCTGGTTATCCGGCACAACAAAGCCGTAGTTTCTGCTTTTCTGATAGATTCCGACAATCTGACGTGCACCACGTTCTATGATCCGGACAACCTGTCCTTCCTGCCGTTTCTCTTTCCCATGAGGTTTCCGGAGAAGTTCTATTTCAACCTTATCCTGATGCATGGCACCACCGGTCTTGTCTTCCGGAATAAAAATATCTTCCAGGGATGGATTCTTTTCCTTTTCGTCCAATTCTACAAAACCAAAGCCCCTGCTATTTCCGATAAAGGTACCGGTTATCATTACTCTGCTTCCCTTGGTATACTTGCCTCTTTTACTGATCTGTATCTTGTTTTCTGCAAGCAGTTCCATTAAAACTGTCTTCAGATCATCCCGCTCCTCCGGTTTTACCTGAAGAAACATCGCCAGTTCCTTTTCCTTCATCGGAACATAAAGCGGATCTTCAAACAATTCACATATTAACTTTTTTCGTTGCTTTAATTCTTTCTGATTCATCTATCTTCTTTCCTTTATCTGAATAAAAAAAGCTCCCTTTTACAGGAGCTGCTATCCCCATAAAGGAGATAATTTCTGAAAATCATTTTAAAATCTTGTAAGATTCAGAACAACTGCCAGAACAAAAAAGATTACGGTCAGCCATGTTGTAATCTGAACCATCTTTCCTTCCATGGAACGGCTTTTATTCTTGCCCCAGTATGTTTCTGCCATTCCACTAACGGCACCAAGTCCTGCTGATTTTCCCTCCTGCATCAACACAATAATAGTCAATACAATACTAACTAATATAAATATCACTGTCAAAAATGTTCTCATATGATCTCCATGCCTTTCTAATCTGTCCTATCACAGACATCAAATACATTGCTTAGTCTATCACATCTGCCTTTAAATAGCAATACCCAAATATAGAATAAATATACGTTCTTGAGAAGACTGTATTCTTCAAGACTGTATTCTTAAGCCAACGGTACGGTATAATTCATTTAACTCTGTTCCCTGTATCTCTCTTGATTCACCCGGTCTAAGATTCTCAAGCCTGATATTCAAAACACGTACCCGCTTCAATGCTTTTACTTCATAACCAATTGCTTTCCACATTCTTCTGATCTGCCGGTTCATCCCTTCCGTCAAAATCATTTTTACCGTATTACGTCCATTTTTTTCTATCACACAGGGTTTTGTTTTCCGATTCAGATCAATAATGTAAATCCCCTTTGCCAGTCTGTCGATTGCTTCTTTGGTTACTTCATGATCCAGTCTGACCTGATATTCCTTTTCATGACCGTGTGCGCCTTTCATGGCAGCCTGTATAAAATCACCATCATTGGTCAATAACAGAAGACCTTCCGAATCCTTATCCAACCTTCCGGCATAAGTTAAACGCTCCGGATAATCAATAAAATCCATAATTGTTGTATCCGCATGATCATCACGTTCTGTTACTACAACTCCCAATGGCTTATAAAAGGCAAACACAACCTTCTTTCCGGACGATTTAATAATTCGTCCATCCACCATAATCTTTTCTTTCCCTGTTACACGGCTTCCAACTGTTGCAAAATCACCGTCAATGGTAACCTTATGATCCTCGATCAGCCGGTCAGCTTCCCTTCTGGAGCATACCCCACACATCGCAAGATATTTATTGATTCTGACATCGTTTTCTGTCATCTTTCTATCTCCGTCATCTGAATCACTTCTTTGTCAGGCATGCATATTCCGGAAAGCAGTCAAAGGTTGCAAAATAATCCTGCGGTGTCTCCGCACGACGAATCATCTGAACACTTCCATCCTCCCGAAGCAACAATTCTGCTGATTTTAATTTACCATTGTAATTATACCCCATTGCAAAACCATGTGCACCTGTATCATGTATTACAAGATAATCTCCCATCTCAATCTCAGGAAGCATCCGGTCAATTGCAAATTTATCATTATTCTCACACAAAGAACCGGTTACATCATATTTATGATCACACGGTGCATCTTCCTTACCAAGTACTGTAATATGATGATATGCACCATACATTGCCGGACGCATCAGATTAACAGCACAGGCATCACACCCGATATACTCTTTATGGGTATGCTTCTCATGAATTGCCTGCGTTACCAGATGTCCATAAGGTCCCATCATAAATCTTCCAAGTTCTGTATAAATGGCAACATCTCCAAGCCCTGCCGGAACAAGAATTTCATCATAAACCTCTTTAACCTTTGCTCCTATGATTCTGATATCATTGGGCTCCTGATCCGGCCGGTAGGGAATACCGATACCACCGGACAGGTTGATAAAGTTAATTTTTACACCGGTTTCTTCTTTTACGCGGACTGCTGTTTCAAACAACTGCTTTGCAAGAGTCGGGTAGTATTCATTGGTTACGGTGTTGCTGGCAAGAAAAGCATGCATACCAAAGGTCTCCACGCCTTTCTCCTTCAGAATACGATATCCATCCAACAGCTGTTCTGTTGTCATACCGTATTTTGCATCTCCCGGATTGTCCATAATATCTGTTGTGATCTTGAATACCCCGCCGGGATTATATCTTAAGCTGAGGCATTTCGGTAACGTACCCAGTGTTTCTTCCAAAAATGCGATATGGGTAAAATCATCCAGGTTGATGGTTGCTCCCAGTGATGCTGCAAGTTCAAATTCTTTTCTCGGAGTATCATTGGAAGAGAACATAATATCCTTTCCCATAATTCCAAGTGCCTCACTGAGCATCAGTTCTGTTTCCGAAGAACAGTCACATCCACAACCGTATTCCTTCAAAATCTTAATCAGGAAAGGATTCGGAGTTGCTTTGACAGCAAAATATTCACGATAACCGGGATTCCATGCAAATGCTTCCTTTAAAACCTTTACATTTTCCCGGATTCCCTTCTCATCATAAATGTGAAATGGTGTCGGATACGTTTTTACAATTTCTTCAATCTGTTCCTTGGATATAAATGGTGTTTTTTTCATAGTCTTTCTCCCCCGGGTAAATTATAGTATTAAATATTTCTTCCAATTTTTTTCTGGGATGCTCTCCCAGCTTCGGCAGTTCCTCTGTTGCCAGAAATCCACCTGCCATAAAGGAATGTCCGCCGCCACTGCCGTTCATGCCTTTCTGTAATGCCTCTCTGACGATTTTTCCGGCATCCAGATCTTCACGTTCCGAACGGACTGAAAATTTATATCCTTCCGGTCGGATTGCATATACAATACTAAAGGTAACCTGTTCTAAGGCCAGAATAAAATCTGAAATGATTGCAATGAGCGCATTGGGACAATCAAAGGGAATGCATGCATACCCGACATCCTTATACAAAGATATATTGTTGATGGCTGCTCCATAAGCTTTCAGATCACCAAATTCAATCTGATTCAGCTGCATCTGTGACAAAAATTCCTGATCGGTATAATGAAACAGCATATAATACATTTTTGCATCCAGTTCTGTGACACCCCGCGAAAAATCCATGGTATCCATTTTTATACCATACAATAATAATGTTGCCACTTCCCTGCTGGGTTTTATCGATGCCTCAAAGATATATTCTGCAATCAGACTGGAACATGCTCCAACCATACGGACATCCTTGTATTTATATTCGGTACATTCTATTACAGTAGGATGATGATCAATGCAGGCAACCTCTTCACCTGTCAGATCAGTGCAGTTTTCATTATACTTCTGGGCATCCACAATCACAATATAATCGTCATCTGCCAATTCCAGTTCCCTGGCATTATGAATCTCCATGCCTGCATAAGTAATCAGTCTAAGATCTGATATCTTTGAGATCACTCCATCATATACAAGCACACTCTTTATTCCAAATTTTTCAAGCAAAAATTGCAGTCCATAGGCAGCCGCCATGGCATCCGGATCCGGACAGTTATGCGTCTGGATCAGAACTCTGTGCCCTTTTAAGATATTAACCAAGTGCTTTATCCTAGGTTCCATGGTCTTGTACATGTTCCTCCCCTTCAATGTTAATAATCCTCTAGTCTATCTGCCAGTCTATTGGTTCACACCCATTAGCCTGCAAAAATTCATTGGTCTTACTAAAATGTCTGCATCCAAAAAATCCACGATAAGCAGAAAGCGGACTTGGATGCGGTGCCTCCAGTACAAGATGTCTGGGGTTGGTCAGCATTACCTTTTTCCGCTGGGCAGGTGCTCCCCATAACAGATATACAATAGGCCGGTCCTGCCGGTTTACCGCTGCAAGGATTGCATCTGTAAACTGTTCCCAACCTAATCCTTTATGAGAATTGGCCTGATGAGCCCTTACCGTAAGAACTGTATTTAATAAAAGCACGCCCTGCTCTGCCCACTTTACAAGATAGCCATGTTCAGGAATGGTACACCCAAGATCATCATGAAGCTCCTTATAAATATTAACAAGTGAAGGCGGAATGTCAACACCTTTTTTCACAGAAAAACACAGTCCATGAGCCTGTCCAATCTCATGATAAGGATCCTGTCCGAGAATAACAACCTTCACCTGATTAAGAGGTGTCAGATGCAAAGCATTAAAAATGTCCTCAGAAGCCGGAAAAATCTGTCTGGTATTATATTCTTCCTTTATTTTCTGATAAAGATTCCTATAATATTCTTTATTAAATTCCGGCTGCAGCACCGGCAGCCAGTCATTCGCAATTGCTGACATTTGTTCAAACCCTCCGGACCGATACCCCTTTATCATTCAAATAGTTCTTTAAATCACAGATTTCCAGTTCTTTAAAATGAAATAAGGACGCTGCCAGAGCAGCATCTGCTTTACCCACAGTCAGTGCATCGTAAAAGTGCTCTTTCGTACCTGCCCCTCCCGATGCTATGACCGGAACAGATACATTTTCTGAGATAATCCTTGTCAGTTCCAAATCATATCCTGCTTTGGTTCCATCACAATCCATGCTGGTAAGCAGAATCTCACCGGCCCCAAGCTGATCAGCTTTCATGGCCCATTCTACAGCATCAATACCCATATCAACACGGCCACCATTTTTATAGATATTCCATCCACTGCCATCCGGTCTTCTCTTGGCATCAATTGCAACAACGACACACTGGCTTCCAAACTTATCCGCAGCCTCTGCAATCAGGGAAGGATTCATAATTGCAGCAGAATTCACCGCAACCTTATCTGCACCCTCCCGCAGAATTTTCTTAAAATCCTCTACGGTACGGATTCCGCCGCCCACTGTAAACGGGATAAAAACACGCTCTGCCACCTTACGAACCATATCTACTACTGTTTCTCTCGCATCAGAGGAAGCTGTAATATCCAGAAAAACGACTTCATCAGCTCCAGCCTTATCATAAGCACTGGCAATCTCCACGGGATCTCCGGCATCCACCAGATTTACAAAATTTACACCTTTTACAACTCTTCCGGCATTTACATCCAGACATGGGATAATTCTTTTTGTATGCATTTTATTCCCTCCCGACATCCAGAAAATTCTTAAGCATTTTAAGTCCCACCGTTGAACTTTTCTCCGGGTGGAACTGACAGGCAAAAACATGGTCCTTTTCTACCGCCGCATCAATCAGTGTACCATATTCCGTTGTTGCGGAAACAATGGATCGGTCCGCCGCCTTCAGGTAATAGGAATGGACAAAATAAACATAGGTATCTTCATCGCATCCCTGAAATAATCTGCTTTCCCTTGGAAAATGAAGGGAATTCCATCCAATCTGAGGAATCTTTAATCCATCTGCCGCCGGGATTTTACATATTTTCCCCTGAAAGATTCCAAGTCCCGGAATGCCCGGTGATTCCTCACTTTCCTCAAATAATAACTGAAGTCCCAGGCAAATTGACAAAAAAGGCGTTTTTTGTCTGATTACTTCATGAATAACCTGCTTCAGACCATACTGCTCCAATTTTTCCATTGCATCCCCAAAAGCACCGACGCCCGGAAGAATTACGTGGTCTGCCTGCAGAATACTCTCTGCGTCACGAGTTATAACCGCCTCTTCTCCCAGAAACTGCATTGCCTTTTCCACACTTTTAATATTGCCGGCATCATAATCAATGATTGCTACCATTTGTTTTCTGCTCCATTTCATTTGTCTTAATTAAAACTGGTTACTGTCTATCTGAACCTCAACGGGTGTACCGTTAATATCAGCTTCTGCCGGTCCCTGCGGCGTATCAGGTATTTCCGGTGATTCTGCCGTAGTATCTGTCGTGGTATCGGGCAAAGACATCTCCTGATTCATGTATGCTTCTTCCTCCGGAAGAAGATCCTGCATTGTTTCCGTTCCATGCACGTCCTCTCCCTCAACATTAACAGAGGATGCAGATGCCGGTGGCAGGCCATATTGTGCATTAATCTCATCTGCCTTAAAATGAAATGGTGTACCATCTACAATAGAATACAGCTTATTCGTATAATCCAGTGCATCATAATTCAAAATTTCTCTTGCATCTTTTCTTATATTTTTCTTTATTTCGTCTGCTGAATTTCCTTTGTTTTCTACATATTCAATG
>JBJELZ010000071.1:0-14291 GCA_051879415.1 Lachnospiraceae bacterium | reverse complement strand
ATATGGGAGGAGACATTGTTTCGATTGCCAATAATCATACCTATGATTATGGCGAGATTTCCCTTCTGGATACACTGGATACACTGGAACAGGCAGGAATTCCATATGTAGGAGCCGGCAGAAATATCGAGGAGGCAGTGAAACCTGTTTATTATCTGCTGGGGGATATGAAGATTGCAGTCATCAGTGCTACCCAGATTGAGCGGTACAGTGAACCCAATACCCGTGGGGCAACTGAAACTTCTGCGGGGGTATTCCGATGCCTTCAGCCTGATCTGCTGGTTGAAACCATCCGGACAGCAAAAGAAGAATGTGATTTTGTGATTCTCTATATTCATTGGGGAACGGAAAGTACAGACCAGCTGGACTGGTGTCAGATGGAGCAGGCACCTTTATATGTAGAGGCCGGAGTAGATATTATTATCGGAGACCATCCTCACTGTCTTCAGGAAATTGGCTATATTGACGGAGTCCCGATTGTATACAGCCTGGGAAATTTTTGGTTTAACTCCAAAACGATGGATTCCTGTATTGTAAAACTGACACTTTCGGAGGAAGGAATGCAGAGTCTTCAGTTTGTACCCTGCCTTCAATCGGGATGCCGCGTGTCCCTGCTGGAAGGAGAAGAACGTGACAGGGTGCTTTCCTATATGAGAAGTATCTCCACAACAGCACAGATTGATGAGGAGGGCTTTGTAACAGACCCGGCAGCTGCTTGCGAATAGGAGTAGAAGGGATTTTATAAAAAGGACTTGACAAGAAGAAGGAGTAATGATATCCTATACAAGGTTAAAAACCATGCCGAAGACAGTAGGTGCAGAAGCGTAAAACGTTAGAAATGATACGTTGCCTACCGAGGAGAAAAGAGTTTATGATGACTTTATTTCCTCTCTGGCGGCAGAGAGGATTTTTTTCGGCAGAATAAATAAAATAAGGAGGTAGAAAAATGGCAAAAGTTGAACTGAAAAAGCCGGTGATTGATGAGATTTCCGAAGCAATCAATGGCGCACAGTCAGTTGTTCTTGTTGATCACAGAGGTCTTACCGTAGCAGAAGATACACAGCTTCGTAAGCAGCTTCGTGAGGCAGGTATTACTTATAAGGTTTATAAGAATACAATGATGGAATTTGCATTCAAGGGTACAGATTGTGAAAAGCTTCAGGAATATCTGAGCGGACCCAGTGCAATTGTAATTTCCAAAACAGATGCAACAGCACCTGCAAGAGAGATCTGCAAGTTTGCAAAAACAGCACCCAAGCTTGAAGTCAAGGGCGGTATTGTAGAAGGTGTTGCTTATGATGCAAAGGGTATTGCTGATATCGCAAAGATTCCTTCAAAAGAGGAACTTCTTTCCAAACTGTTGGGAAGTCTGCAGTCTCCGATTGCAAATTTTGCACGTGTTATGAACCAGCTTGCTGAAAAAGGCGGTGCCGGTGCAGCAGTAGAAGCAGCAGCACCTGCAGCTGATGCAGAAGCATAAGATTGAAATGAAATGTAAGTAAAAAATCAAAATTAAAATGGAGGTAAATTAGAATGGCAAAGTTATCAACACAGGAAATCATTGATGCAGTAAAAGAGTTATCTGTATTAGAATTAAATGAATTAGTAAAGGCTTGCGAGGAAGAATTTGGTGTATCTGCAGCAGCAGGCGTTGTAGTTGCAGCAGCAGCTGGTGATGGTGCAGCAGCAGGCGGCGAAGAGAAGACAGAGTTCGACGTTGAGCTGACAAGCTTCGGCGATAAGAAGATGGACGTTATCAAGGTTGTTCGTACAGTAACAGGTCTTGGTCTGAAGGAATCCAAGGAACTGGTTGAGGGTGCTCCGAAGCTGGTTAAAGAGCAGGCTTCCAAGGAAGAGGCTGAGGATCTTAAGAAGAAACTTGAGGAAGCTGGAGCTACAGTTACTCTGAAGTAATTCTAAGTTCTATGATTTTATGGCGGGGGCAAAGTCAGAATCCGGTATATACCTGTCTGCATTGTCTCCCGCTTTTGCTTTGCAGATAAAAAGTAAGGCACTTTTTCTGATTGTTCTTAATATATTCTGACTAAAATAAAGTTCTATCATAATTCTGAATATTCTTGTTGACTTAAATTTCCATTTGTGTTAAGATAAACAATGCACTATTTTGGTGTAATAGGTTTTTTGTGCCCTTTTACAAAATAACCGCAAAATATTTGAACGGGGTGAAATGTCAATATGGAAAAAAACAGAATACGTCCTATTGTAAACGGTAACAGTATGCGTATGAGTTACTCAAGACAGAAAGAGGTTCTGGATATCCCCAATTTGATTGAAGTCCAGAAGGACTCCTACAATTGGTTCCTGAAGGAAGGATTGAAAGAGGCATTCGACGATATCTCTCCTATTTCTGATTACGGCGGGCATCTGAATCTGGAATTTGTTGATTTTGTGCTTGCAGAAGATGAGATTAAGCATACCATTACGGAATGTAAGGAAAGAGACCTGACTTATGAAGCACCGCTTAAGGTAAAGGTACGCCTTTACAATCAGGATGACGGTGAAATTAAAAAAATCTCGGAACACATGATTTTCATGGGTAATTTTCCGTTGATGACAGAGACCGGTACCTTTGTTATTAATGGCGCAGAACGTGTAATCGTCAGCCAGCTGGTCAGATCTCCGGGCATTTATTATGCGATTGGTCATGATAAGCTCGGTAAGGAGCTCTATTCCTCTACTGTAATACCTAACCGTGGTGCATGGCTGGAATATGAGACAGATTCCAATGATGTTTTTTATGTACGTGTTGATCGGACAAGAAAGGTTCCCATCACGGCATTTTTGCGTGCACTTGGACTGGGAACAAATGAGGAAATTCTGGAACTGTTTGGCGATGAACCAAAGATCCAGCAGAGCTTTACAAAGGATACATCCCATTCCTATGAAGAGGGTCTGAAAGAACTATACAGTAAGGTAAGACCGGGCGAACCGTTTAGTATGGAGAGTGCAGAGAATTATGTGATTTCCACGTTCTTTGATCCTAAGCGATATGATCTTGCCAAGGTTGGACGCTATAAATTCAATAAGAAGCTTGCACTTAGAAACCGTATTCGTGGACACATTCTTGCAGAGGATGTTTTGAACCCGTTTACAGGTGATGTCATTGCGGCTGCCGGAACAAAAGTCACTGTAGAATTGGCAGATGAGATTCAGAATTCTGCCGTAGAGAGTGTATGGATTCAGACAGAGGAGAAGAAAGTTAAGGTTCTCTCCAATATGATGGTTAACATTAATGAGTGGCTGGATCTGGATGTAAAAGCACTTGGTATTTCGGAAAATGTTTATTGGCCGGAATTAAAGAAGCTTTTACGTGAATATGAGAATAAGCCGGAACAGCTGGCAGATGCCATTGTGAAGAATGCACATTCTCTTGTACCGAAGCATATTACAAAGAGTGATATCTTTGCTTCCATTAACTACAATATTGCATTGGAATACGATATTGGACATGATGATGATATCGATCATCTTGGAAACCGTCGTATCCGTGCCGTGGGAGAACTTTTACAGAACCAGTACCGTATCGGATTATCCCGTATGGAGCGTGTGGTTCGTGAGAGAATGACCACACACGATGCAACCAGCAAGGAAGAAATCTCACCGCAGGCTCTGATCAATATTAAGCCGGTGCAGGCTGCAATCAAAGAATTCTTTGGTTCGTCACAGCTTTCACAGTTTATGGATCAGAATAACCCGCTGGGTGAGCTGACACATAAAAGACGTCTTTCCGCATTGGGACCGGGCGGACTTTCCCGTGACCGTGCCGGATTTGAGGTTCGAGACGTTCATTATACACATTACGGAAGAATGTGCCCGATTGAGACACCGGAAGGTCCGAATATCGGTCTGATTAACTCTTTGGCTTCTTATGCAAGAATCAATGAGTACGGATTTGTGGAAGCACCTTATCGTAAGATTGATAAGAGCAATCCGTCAGATCCTGTTGTTACAGACGAAGTTGTATATATGACCGCGGATGAAGAAGATAATTATCATGTAGCACAGGCGAATGAGAAGCTGGACAAGGATGGCCATTTTGTGAAGAAGATGGTATCCGGTCGTTACAGAGAAGAGACACAGGAATATCCCAAAGAGATGTTTGATTATATGGACGTATCTCCTAAGATGGTATTCTCTGTTGCAACAGCATTGATTCCGTTCCTGGAGAATGATGATGCGAACCGTGCTTTGATGGGATCAAACATGCAGAGACAGGCAGTTCCCCTTCTCTTTACCGAAGCACCTGTTGTAGGTACCGGTATGGAAGCAAAGGCAGCTGTGGATTCCGGTGTTTGTGTTGTAGCGAAAAAGCCCGGTACAGTAACTTATGTTTCTTCAAAAGAAATTAAGATTACGGCTGATGATGGCGAGAAGATGACATATGATCTTTATAAGTTCATGCGTAGTAATCAGTCTAACTGCTATAATCAGAAGCCGATCGTATTCAAGGGTGATCATGTTGCAGAAGGACAGGTAATTGCAGACGGACCTTCTACAGCCAATGGTGAGTTAGGACTTGGAAAGAACCCGTTGATCGGATTTATGACATGGGAAGGCTATAATTACGAGGATGCTGTTCTTTTGAGTGAGCGCCTTGTTCGTGAAGATGTTTATACTTCTGTTCATATTGAAGAATATGAAACAGAAGCCCGTGATACAAAGCTGGGACCGGAGGAAATCACAAGAGATATCCCCGGTGTTGGTGAAGATGCATTAAAGGATCTGGATGACAGAGGTATCATCCGTATCGGTGCTGAGGTTCGTGCCGGAGATATTCTGGTTGGTAAGGTAACACCGAAGGGTGAAACAGACTTAACACCGGAGGAAAGACTGCTTCGTGCAATCTTTGGTGAGAAGGCACGTGAGGTTCGTGATACATCTTTGAAAGTACCGCACGGCGAATACGGTGTTGTTGTGGATGCCAAGGTATTTTCCAGAAGTGCAGGCGATACAGAGCTTGCGCCGGGTGTGAACCAGAAAGTAAGAATTTATATTGCACAGAAGAGAAAGATCAGTGTTGGTGATAAGATGGCTGGTCGTCACGGAAATAAGGGTGTTGTTTCCCGAGTACTTCCGGTGGAAGATATGCCATATCTGCCGAATGGACGTCCGTTGGATATCGTTTTGAATCCGTTGGGTGTACCTTCCCGTATGAATATCGGACAGGTGCTGGAGATTCATCTTTCCCTGGCAGCCAAGGCACTTGGTTTCAATATTGCAACGCCGGTATTTGACGGAGCAAATGAGGAAGATATTATGGATACTCTGGATCTGGCAAATGATTACGTCAATCTGGAGTGGGAAGAGTTCTCCAAAAAACATAAGGAAGAACTGCTCCCTGAGGTATATCAGTATCTGGAAGAAAATAAGGATCACAGAGAGCTTTGGAAGGGTGTTCCGCTTTCCAGAAACGGTAAGGTAAGACTTCGTGACGGACGTACCGGTGAATACTTCGATGGACCGGTAACAATCGGACACATGCATTATCTGAAGCTGCATCACCTGGTAGATGATAAGATCCATGCACGTGCAACCGGACCGTACTCCTTAGTAACACAGCAGCCGTTAGGTGGTAAAGCACAGTTCGGCGGACAGCGTTTCGGAGAGATGGAGGTTTGGGCACTGGAGGCATATGGTGCTTCCTATACACTTCAGGAAATCCTGACTGTGAAGTCGGATGATGTGGTTGGACGTGTGAAGACATACGAGGCCATTGTAAAGGGTGAGAATATCCCTGAGCCCGGTATTCCGGAGTCCTTCAAGGTACTCTTGAAAGAACTGCAGTCACTTGCTCTGGATGTTAAAGTACTTGATGAAAATAAGAATGAAGTAGAAATCAAGGAAAGCATTGATTACAACGAGAGTGAATACCGGTTTGAACTGGGTGCTGAAAGAAAAGGTTCAGATTACTCCAAGGATGATATGAATGCATTGGGATATGGAACCAAGGAACTGGATGAATCCGGCGATTTGATCGATGTAGACGATTCTGCAGATGAGGAACTGGATGACTTTGATGTAGAAATAGACGATTTTATCGAGAGCATGGATGGACAGGACGAAGAGTAATACCTGATGTGTAAATCTATCTGAAAGGTGAAAGGAAGGTTATAAGAATGCCTGATTTAAAGAATAATGACTATCAGCCGATAACATTTGATTCAATTAAGATTGGTCTGGCTTCTCCGGAAACAATCAGAAAATGGTCTCATGGCGAGGTAACAAAGCCGGAAACCATCAACTACAGAACATTAAAGCCGGAAAAAGACGGTCTGTTCTGTGAAAGAATTTTTGGACCGAGCAAAGACTGGGAATGTCACTGCGGTAAGTTCAGAAAGATCAGATATAAGGGTGTTATCTGTGATAAGTGTGGTGTTGAAGTAACAAAAGCAAATGTCCGTCGTGAAAGAATGGGACATATTGAACTGGCTGCACCGGTATCTCATATCTGGTATTTTAAGGGAGTTCCGAGCAGAATGGGTCTGATCCTTGATCTGACACCGCGTGTATTGGAAAAGGTATTGTATTTTGCTGCATATGTTGTTCTTGATCCGGGTACAACGGATCTGACAAAGAAGCAGATCCTGACAGAGCGTGAATATCAGGACGCATTGGAAAAGTATGGTTCTGAATTCCGCGTTGGTATGGGAGCAGAGGCAATTAAAGAGCTTCTGGAAGAAATTGATCTTGAAAAAGAGATGAAAGAATTAAAGGCCGAATTGGAAAATGAAAGTACAAAAGGCCAGAAGAGAGTAAAGATTGTTAAGCGTCTGGAAGTGGTAGAGGCATTCCGTGAGTCCGGCAATCAGCCTTCCTGGATGATTCTGGATGCAATTCCGGTAATTCCGCCTGACTTAAGACCTATGGTACAGCTGGATGGCGGCCGTTTTGCAACCTCCGACTTAAATGATCTGTATCGTAGAATTATCAATCGTAACAACCGTCTTAACAAGCTGTTGGAGCTGGGTGCACCTGACATTATCGTTCGTAACGAAAAGCGTATGCTGCAGGAAGCAGTAGATGCGCTGATTGACAATGGAAGAAGAGGACGTCCTGTAACAGGACCGGGCAACAGAGCTTTGAAGTCACTTTCTGATATGTTGAAAGGTAAATCAGGACGTTTCCGTCAGAACCTGTTAGGAAAGCGTGTTGACTATTCCGGACGTTCCGTTATCGTTGTGGGACCGGAACTGAAGATTTATCAGTGTGGTCTTCCGAAAGAGATGGCAATTGAATTATTTAAGCCCTTTGTTATGAAGGAGCTTGTTGCAAAGGGAATCTGTCAGAATATTAAGGCAGCCAAGAAGATGGTAGAAAGACTGGAGGTACAGGTCTGGGATGTGCTGGAAGAAGCAATTAAGGAACATCCTGTAATGTTAAACCGTGCACCGACACTTCACCGTCTTGGTATTCAGGCATTTGAACCGGTTCTGGTAGAAGGTAAGGCAATTAAGCTTCATCCGCTTGTATGTACTGCATTTAATGCAGACTTCGATGGAGACCAGATGGCAGTGCATCTTCCTCTGTCCGTAGAGGCTCAGGCAGAATGCAGATTCCTGCTGCTTTCTCCGAACAACCTGTTAAAGCCGTCTGATGGTGCACCGGTAGCCGTTCCTTCCCAGGATATGGTACTTGGTATTTACTATCTGACACAGGAAAGACCGGGTGTCATGGGTGAAGGCAAGTTCTTTAAGAGTGTAAATGAAGCTCTTCTTGCTTATGAGAATGGTGTCATTGACCTTCATGCAAAGATTAAGGTCAGAGTCACAAAGACACTGGCTGATGGCAGAGTGATCACCGGTAATGTAGAGTCAACTTTAGGAAGACTTCTCTTTAATGAGATTCTGCCTCAGGACCTTGGCTTTGTAAAACGTGATACAGATGAAAGCATGCTGCTGCCGGAGATTGATTTCCTGGTTGGCAAGAAGCAGTTAAAGAAGATTCTGGAAAAGGTTATCAATACTCACGGTGCAACAAAAACTGCAGAAGTACTGGACCTTGTAAAAGCAACAGGATATAAATATTCTACAAAGGCAGCCATGACGGTTTCCATTTCTGATATGACCGTACCTCCAATCAAGGCACAATTGCTGGAGGAGGCCCAGAAGAAGGTTGACCAGATTGCATTGAATTACCGTCGTGGTGTAGTTACAGAGGAAGAAAGATATCAGGGCGTTGTCCGTGTATGGAATGAAACAGATGCGGAACTGACAAAGGCATTGATGAATGGTCTGGATGCTTATAACAATATTAAGATGATGGCTGATTCTGGTGCCCGTGGTTCTGAGCAGCAGATGAAACAGCTGGCAGGTATGCGTGGTCTGATGGCAAATACAGTCGGACGTACCATTGAATTGCCGATTAAATCTAACTTCCGTGAAGGACTTGACGTATTGGAGTACTTTATCTCTGCACATGGTGCACGTAAGGGACTTTCCGATACAGCACTTCGTACGGCTGACTCCGGTTATCTGACAAGACGAATGGTTGATGTATGCCAGGAGTTGATTATTCGCGAGGTTGACTGCTGTGAAGGAAAAGAAATCAGAGGTATGGAAGTATCTGCCCTGATGGATGGTAAGGAAGTAATTGAATCACTGGAAAATCGTATTCGCAGCCGTGTTGCAGCAGAAGACGTAAAAGATGCTGATGGCAATATTATTGTAAAGGCTAATCATATGATTACACCGAAGCGTGCAGCAAAGATTGTTGCATCCGGTGTTGATAAGAATGGTGAGCCGATTCAGGCAGTAAAGATTCGTACGATTCTGACCTGTAAGTCTCATGTTGGTATCTGTGCAAAATGTTATGGAGCAAACATGGCAACAGGTGAAGCAGTACAGGTTGGTGAAGCAGTTGGTATTATTGCAGCACAGTCCATCGGTGAGCCGGGTACACAGCTTACCATGCGTACCTTCCATACCGGTGGTGTTGCCGGTACTGATATTACACAGGGTCTTCCCCGAGTTGAGGAGCTTTTCGAGGCAAGAAAACCGAAAGGTCTTGCAATCATTGCAGAATTTGGCGGAACAGTAAGCATTTCCGAAGACAGCAAGAAGCGTGAGATTATTATTACCGACGGCGAAAGAACCAAGAATTACACCATTACTTATGGTGCAAGAATCAAGGTGCTGGACGGACAGGTAGTAGAAGCCGGTGATGAACTGACGGAAGGTTCCGTAAATCCTCATGATCTGCTTGAAATCAAGAAGATTGAAGCAGTTGAGAATTATCTGATTCGTGAGGTTCAGAAGGTTTATGGTCTTCAGGGTGTTGATCTGGCAGATAAGCATATTGAAGTTATTGTACGTCAGATGTTGAAGAAGCAGCATATTGAAGAAAGCGGTGATACAGATCTTTTACCGGGAAGTCTTGTTGACAGACTGGAGATCGAGGATATGAATGAGAAGCTGCTTGCAGAAGGAAAGAGACCGATCGTTGCAACAGATGTAATCCTTGGTATTACCAAGGCTGCACTGGCTACCAATTCCTTCTTATCAGCTGCATCCTTCCAGGAGACAACAAAGGTATTGACCGAAGCTGCAATTAAGGGTAAGGTTGACTCTCTGATTGGTCTGAAGGAAAATGTTATTATCGGTAAGCTGATTCCTGCCGGAACTGGTGTCAAGAGATATAGAGAAGTTCGTCTTGACATTGATGAGAAGGAAGAAGAGGACCTGGTTGTCGATATGGCAGATGATCCGGAACAGGATGTTGTTGAAACAGATACAGAACTGACAGAGGCTCCGGAAGAAACAGAGAATGCAAATACCGTTCCGGTAGAATAATCTCTGTATTATATGGTAATAATAGGTAGTATCAGGAAAGAACCGTTTCATACGGTTCTTTCTTTGATAATTTGAAATTAATATCTTGACATTGCGGAAGTAACACAGTATAATAGTCAAGCGTGCATAAAGTGCGTGCCTTTTGTTGCTTAACAGGAACAGAAAATGGTATGCGTGATAAGACTTGGTGTATGCAGGGAAAATGCAAGGAGTCGTAGGAGGTTATACTCCGTAAGACCAACATTGCAGAAAGATAAAAAAGACAGGAGGTGAATAGAATGCCAACATTTAACCAGTTAGTAAGAAAGGGTCGTCAGACATCTGTTAAGAAGTCAACTGCACCTGCATTGTTAAGAGGTTATAACTCTCTTCACAAGAAGGCAATTGATACAGAATCACCGCAGAAGCGTGGTGTTTGTACAGCAGTTAAGACAGCAACACCTAAAAAGCCTAACTCAGCTCTTAGAAAGATCGCCAGAGTACGTCTTTCCAACGGAATCGAAGTAACAAGCTACATTCCCGGTGAAGGTCACAATCTGCAGGAGCATAGTGTTGTACTGATCCGTGGTGGTAGGGTAAAGGACTTGCCCGGTACAAGATACCATGTTATCAGAGGTACACTGGATACAGCAGGTGTAGCTAACAGAAAGCAGGCGCGTTCCAAATACGGCGCTAAGAGACCTAAAAAATAAGCTTGTGTACCACATGAACTAATTTGGTGTTGGGATTCTCGTTCACAAACTTTGATTTGTATATAGAAGAAGACCGCGCGTACACATTAGTCATAAAAGTGTGAGTACCTACGATTTAATCTAAAAAGCAATAGAATGATTAAGGAGGGAAGAATCGTGCCACGTAAAGGACATATTCAGAAAAGAGATGTATTGGCAGATCCCCTGTACAATGATAAAGTGGTAACCAAGCTTATCAACAACATCATGTTAGATGGTAAGAAGGGTGTCGCTCAGAAGATTGTATATGGCGCATTTGCTAAAGTAGAAGAGAAGAGTGGCAAGCCGGCACTTGAAGTGTTTGGTGAAGCTATGAATAACATTATGCCGATGTTGGAGGTAAAGGCAAGACGTATCGGTGGTGCAACTTATCAGGTACCTATCGAAGTTAGACCGGATCGTCGTCAGGCATTGGCACTTCGCTGGTTAACAATGTTTTCTCGTAAGAGAGGCGAAAAGACCATGGAAGACAAACTTGCAAACGAGATTTTAGATGCAGCAAACAATACAGGTGCAGCTGTTAAGCGTAAGGAAGATATGCACAAGATGGCTGAAGCTAATAAGGCGTTTGCTCATTACAGATTCTAGTAAGGAGGAAAATAACCAATGGCTGGAAGAGAATATCCCTTAGAGAGAACCAGAAATATTGGTATTATGGCTCATATTGATGCTGGTAAGACAACTGCCACAGAGCGTATCCTCTATTACACTGGTGTAAATTACAAGATTGGTGATACTCATGAAGGTACTGCAACCATGGACTGGATGGAGCAGGAGCAGGAAAGAGGTATTACCATCACATCAGCAGCTACAACCTGTCACTGGACATTGCAGGAAAACTGCAAGCCTAAGGCTGGAGCATTGGAGCATCGTATTAACATCATTGATACACCGGGACACGTTGACTTTACTGTAGAAGTTGAGCGTTCCCTTCGTGTACTGGATGGTGCTGTCGGTGTTTTCTGTGCAAAGGGTGGTGTAGAGCCTCAGTCAGAAAATGTATGGAGACAGGCAGATACCTATAATGTTCCCCGTATGGCATTCATCAACAAGATGGATATCATGGGTGCTAACTTCTATGGTGCTGTTGATCAGATCAGAAACAGACTTGGTAAGAATGCCATCGTTCTTCAGTTACCGATTGGTAAAGAGGATGAGTTCAAAGGAATTATCGATCTGTTTGAGATGAAGGCTTATATCTATAATGATGAAAAGGGTGAAGATATTTCTATCGTAGATATCCCTGATGACATGAAGGATCAGGCCGAAGAATATCACATGGAACTGGTAGAGAAAATCTGCGAACTGGATGATGAGTTAATGGAGCTTTATCTTGATGAGAAGGTTCCTACAGATGACCAGATGAAGGCAGTTTTAAGAAAAGCTACCTGTAACTGTGAAGCTGTACCTGTATGTTGTGGTTCAGCATATAGAAATAAGGGTATACAGAAGTTATTGGATGCAATCATCGAATACATGCCGTCACCTCTCGACATCCCTGCTATCAAGGGTGTTGATATGGATGGTAATGAAGTAGAGAGACATTCTTCAGATGAAGAACCGTTCTCCGCACTTGCATTCAAGATTATGTCAGACCCGTTCGTAGGAAAACTGGCATTCTTCCGTGTTTATTCCGGAACAATGAAGTCAGGTTCTTATGTTTTAAATGCAACAAAGGATAAAAAAGAACGTGTAGGCCGTATTCTGCAGATGCATGCAAATAAGCGTGCTGAGCTGGAAACAGTTTACTCCGGAGATATCGCTGCTGCAGTTGGTTTCAAGGTTACAACAACCGGTGATACAATCTGTGATGAGCAGCATCCTGTTATCTTAGAGTCCATGGAATTCCCTGAACCCGTTATCGAGCTTGCAATTGAGCCGAAGACAAAGGCAGGACAGGGTAAGATGGGTGAAGCTCTTGCAAAACTTGCAGAAGAAGATCCTACCTTCCGTGCACATACAGATCAGGAAACAGGCCAGACAATCATTGCCGGTATGGGTGAGCTCCATTTGGAAATCATCGTTGACCGTCTGCTTCGTGAGTTCAAGGTAGAGGCAAATGTTGGTGCACCTCAGGTTGCATACAAGGAAGCATTTACCAAGGCAGTTGAAGTTGACAGTAAGTATGCTAAGCAGTCCGGTGGTCGTGGTCAGTATGGTCACTGTAAAGTTAAGTTTGAGCCGATGGAAGCAAACTGCGATCATTTTGATGTAGATCCGAAGGCAAATGTACTCATCAACGAGCCTCCTACATTATTGTTCGAGTCAACTGTAGTTGGTGGTGCAATTCCGAAGGAATATATCCCGGCAGTTGGTGAAGGTATTAAGGAAGCAGCTCAGGCTGGTATCCTTGGTGGATTCCCTGTACTTGGTGTACACGCTAACGTATATGATGGTTCTTACCATGAAGTCGACTCTTCAGAAATGGCATTCCATATCGCCGGATCTATGGCATTCAAGGATGCTATGGCAAAGGCAGCACCGGTACTTCTTGAGCCGATTATGAAGGTTGAAGTAACAATGCCGGAAGAGTATATGGGTGACGTTATCGGTTCCCTGAACGCTAAGCGTGGACAGATTCAGTCTATGGATGACCTTGGCGGTGGAAAGATCGTCAGAGCACTTGTTCCTTTGGCTGAGATGTTTGGATACTCTACAGAACTTCGTTCTTCTACACAGGGACGTGGTAACTACTCCATGTTCTTCGAGAAGTACGAGCCGGTTCCTAAGAATGTTCAGGACAAGGTTCTTGCTGATAAGGCAAAATAAATGTAACTAATGCATTTTATACTTGAAATCATCGGTAAATTTTACTATAATTCAAGATAGTGCAGACTAAAAAAATAAAAGGGCAATGCCCAACGTAATTTATTATTTAAGGAGGATTTTGAAGAAATGGCAAAGGCAAAATTTGAAAGAACAAAACCGCATTGTAATATCGGTACCATTGGTCACGTTGACCATGGTAAAACAACTCTGACAGCAGCTATTACAAAAGTATTGGCTGAAAGAGTAGCAGGTAACGAAAAGGTAGATTTCGAGAACATCGATAAGGCTCCGGAAGAGAGAGAAAGAGGTATCACAATTTCTACTGCTCACGTTGAGTACCAGACAGAGAAGAGACATTACGCACACGTTGACTGCCCGGGACATGCTGACTACGTTAAGAACATGATTACCGGTGCTGCACAGATGGACGGTGCTATCCTGGTTGTTGCTGCAACTGATGGTGTTATGGCACAGACAAAGGAGCACATCCTTCTTTCCCGTCAGGTAGGTGTACCTTGTATCGTTGTATTCATGAACAAGTGTGATATGGTTGATGATGAAGAACTTCTTGACCTGGTTGAGATGGAAATCACAGAGCAGCTGGAAGAGTACGATTTCACAGGATGCCCGATCATCCGTGGTTCAGCTCTTAAGGCTCTTGAAGATCCTAACGGTGAGTGGGGCGACAAGGTTATGGAACTGATGGATACAGTTGATTCTTATATTCCTGATCCTCAGCGTGCAACAGATCAGCCGTTCCTGATGCCTGTAGAAGACGTATTCACAATCACAGGTCGTGGTACAGTTGCTACCGGTAGAGTAGAGCGTGGTGTTCTTCACCTTAACGAGGAAGTTGAAATCGTTGGTATTAAGGAAGAGACAAAGAAGACTGTTGTAACAGGTATCGAAATGTTCCGTAAGATGCTTGATGAGGCACAGGCTGGTGATAACATTGGTGCACTGCTTCGTGGTATCCAGAGAA
>JBJELZ010000070.1:0-2940 GCA_051879415.1 Lachnospiraceae bacterium | reverse complement strand
AACCAATCCGAGCTCATTAGAAATAGCCAATGCACCTGCTTGGCTGATAGATTACCGACAGTTATTCAGCGGGATCGCTGATTTCTATCGAATAAGTTTTTAAGTTTCGTCCTCGATAGCTTTCACCCTTCATGAGATAAACAGTAGCAGCATCGAATGTTCTATCCAACGCACAAAGTAATGCATCTTCTTCTCGGAAGAAGTCCCGCCACTTATCGGGAGTCAGATTACTGGTGAAGATTATGCAATTAGGACCTTCTTTACTGCATCTTCGGTCGATCATATCAAAGAACAAGCGTGTGTTTTCCATGTCGAAGATGCTTCGACCTATTTCATCAATAATCAGGCAGGAAGGTCTGACCAGGCCTGAAATAGTACTGCTCTCAGTACCTGTTCTTCGTGCCTTGGTGAACTTTTCGTTCAATTCAGTAGCCTTTATAAAATATGCTCTCAATCCTTTGCGACAGCAGGAATTACCATATGCCATGGATAAATGTGTCTTACCAACTCCCGGTGGTCCTATAAAGGCTATGTTCTGCCTTGAATAAAGTGCCGTCAGATTTGGAAGATTTCTTATCTGAACAGCATTTTCACCAGTTATCCTGCTGAAATCAAAGTTTTCAAATGTACTTGGCTCTTTCTGCGGGATGCGGCTATGTTGTAACAGTGCATTGATTGCTTTATCTCGTTGGTTTTGTCTGAGATATGCTATGAATTCTTTCATAGCCTCCAGATGTTCTGGTGGAACTTTCTTTTCCGACAGATATAATGCGATTTCCTGAGCAGTTATCTTTATATCCAGCGCAGAGACATCTGTCTGAATCTGTTCGATCAGTGTTTCATTCATTCCAGTCACCTCCAAAAGCAAACTTTGCAAAAGCAGATTTCGGTGGGTTTTCTTTTTTCTGGGAGATACAGATTTTTACTGGGACGGAAGGCTTTTCTTCGGGTTGATCATCTGCAAACTGACCTTTGCAAAAGCTGTCTTTCCGGCTCCATGTCACATCGTGGGTGATTAAGACTTTTCGCAACTCCAAATCATAAATATATAGCGTGAAGTTTTCTCTTTGAACACGGCAGGTATGCTGGACATAACTGTATGGAACGCCAAAACGTCTTCCTTCATATGTAACAAAACCATCAAACGAAATGCATCGGATAGGACACAGATATTTTCGGACATCAAAGGTATCTTTTAGCATTGCTGCATTTTTCATACAACTGATAGAATGTCTTTCATGAGGAATGCAATCAACTGCTTTATGATATCGATTATTCTGATTATCGCACCATTTCCATGCTTCATAATTAAGATCCGTAATGGTACCGAAGACTCGTCCAGCAAGAAAGTTTTCTTTTACAAAACGTACGAGGCGCTCCACCGCTCCTTTCGTGAATGGATGCCTGGGTCTGCATAGTTTTGTTTCAAAGCCGATGGTATTCATAAACGCTTCATAATCGTGATTCCAAACCGGATGTCCTTCGGAATCACGATGAATCACAACGCTTTTCATGTTGTCTGTGAGTACATGCTCCGGAACCCCCATACGTTTGAAAGCATGAATCATGCCAATAAACAGGTTTTCTTGTTTCGCATTCGGAAAGAACTCTATATAGCGTTCACCACAATGATGGCAGATCATTGCAAAACAGGCTACTTTGTAAGAATCACCATCACCTGTGTCCACGTTGACAAATCCCCAATCCATCTGATAACTCTCACCAGCATCACTGGAGTATCGGCGTCCGCGATTACCTTGTGGTGCAACTGCCTGCCTTCTGGGAGGGATAAGATCTTTATGGGTGCTGATATATCTTTTTACAGTAGTTAGGCTGCCTGCATAGCCTTGTTCCTGGATTCGTTCCAGAATAACTTCTGAATTAGATACTCCTTTTCTAAGCAGATCATCTATTACACCTGTGTAACCAGAGATAATTGTAGTATCTGCTTTACGACCAGTAAGAGCATGTGGTGTTATCTGGAATCCATTCTTTTGTAATCGCCGCAACTGTGCCCTAGTCATTCCGGTACGACGTTCCAGTTCAGCAAGGTTAATTTTATTGAGATCAAACTTATGCCCTTGCTCAGACTTCATTTCTTCAATGACTTGTGTTATGATAGTCTGCAAGTCATTACTATTATTTTCATTCATGTTTCTCCTTTCATGGTGCATTGGCTAACACCATTATAGAGCATGGAGTAATATAGTAATGGCTTTTTCAGTTGGACTGTGATTGGTTGTTTCTACTGGTCTCAGATTGGTTATTTCTGTTGGTCTCAGGCTGGCTGTTTCAAGCGGGCTCTAACATTATAACATCTTTCGTGCGTAATTTGCACAAAATAAATGAAAAACGAGAAAAGATATAATATACTATCAACGGACAACAACACAGGTAATGACAGGGAGGCATAGATAAAGTGAAACTGTACATTGTAAGGCACGGTGAAACAGACTGGAATAAAGAAAGAAAGATTCAGGGTCAGGTAGATATTCCGCTCAACGAATTCGGAAGGAAGCTGGCACGTAAGACGGCAGTAGGCCTTAATGATATCCCTTTTGCAGCATGCTATAGCAGCCCGCTTGGAAGAGCGGTGGAAACTGCACAGATTATTTTAAACGGCCAGAACGTACCCATTGTGAAGGATGATCGGATTGCTGAGATGGCGTTTGGTGAATGGGAAGGCAAATGCTGTGCAAGAGATCATTGGAATCTTCCAGAAAGATTTCAGCTGTTTTTTAATGATCCGGTAAATTATGAGCCGGCAGAAGGTGGAGAATCTTTTTCAGATGTAAAGAAAAGAACCGGAGATTTTTTGTCCTGGCTCTATAATCAGAAAGAATATGAGACCGGAAATATCCTGATTGCAACACACGGGGCTGCTCTTGCTGGTATCCTGAACAATATAAAAAATGAGCCGCTGGCTCAGTATTGGGGAAC
>JBJELZ010000069.1:13159-14439 GCA_051879415.1 Lachnospiraceae bacterium | reverse complement strand
AGTTCTGGAACAACAGGCTCTTACAAAAGAGATAATCATCAAAATCCTTATGTTCATTCGGTCCGATATGATCCGGCTCGATATTGGTAAAGATGCCATAATCAAAGACAAACCCGGCACATCGATGCATCATCAGTCCCTGGGAAGAAACCTCCATCACAACAGCATCACAACCCGCATCCACCATTTCTGCAAAATATTCCTGCAGATAATAGGATTCCGGTGTTGTATTGGCAGAAGGAATGGTACGTTTGCCTGTCATAATCTCAATTGTTCCGACCAAACCTACTTTATATCCTGCATGTTCCAAGATCGATTTTACAAGATATGTTGTCGTCGTTTTTCCCTTCGTTCCGGTAATGCCGATTGTTTTCAGTTTCCGTGCCGGATGTCCGAAGAAAGCAGCCGATATGCATGCCATGGCATATCTTGTATTCTCCACATATATGACGGTAACACGTTCGTCCGATACCGTAACCGGCTTTTGCGCTACAATTGCGGCTGCCCCGCCTGCGGCCGCGGCTGCCGCTGCGCTGTGCCCATCAAATTTTGCACCCTCTATACAAATAAAAACACAGTCCCTGGTAATATTGCGGGAATCAAAAACAACCTGCGTAATCTGCCTGTCTGTGTTACCCTGCACGCACTGATATTCAAGATCTCCCAGGAGTTTCTCCAAAGTCAGCATAATCTATCCTCCGCCTCAGATTAATCTATACTATATATTATACCCAATTCCCTCAAATGACAAGGAAATCACTTCTATCCTTCCCTGATTACATTATTTTCCTTAACTACATTTTTTCTTAAATGTACTATTTTTCTTAAATGCACTATTTTTCTTAAATTCATTATTTTCTTTAATTTATTATATTTTCAGGAATTGACAAAATTTGAAAATAAAATATCTTTCACATTTTAAACACATAAAAAACACAACTGTTCTGTATTGTATGTATCAGATAGTTGGTTTACTTACTATCTCCCCCTCATAATGAAAACCACCGTTTCGGCGGTGGTTTTCACTCCTTTTTCTTTTTCTCCTTTTCGTATCACTGATTTTCAATATTTTCAAGCAACCACATTCTAGATTTTACCACTTAAAAAGGTGCTACGTCTTTTCCAAGTGGTATTTTCGACATTTTTATTCTGCCTCATTCTCAATTTTACCACTTAAAATGGCTCTACATCTTTTCCAAGTGGTATTTTCGACATTTTTATTCTGCCTCATTCTCAATTTTACCACTTAAAATGGCTATACATCTTTTTCAAGTGGTATT
>JBJELZ010000069.1:0-13059 GCA_051879415.1 Lachnospiraceae bacterium | reverse complement strand
CCTCATTCTCAATTTTACCACTTAAAATGGCTATACATCTTTTTCAAGTGGTATTTTCGACATTTTTACTCTGCCTCATTCCGATTTTTACCACTTAAAATGGCTCTACTCCTTATTCAAGTGGTTTTTTCGACGTTTTCACGTAGCCACAATCCGAATTTTACCACCTAAAAATGCTCCGCGTCTTATTCAAGTGGTTTCTAACACGATCTCCCAGCTGCATCAGCAAAATCAATGCGATCTCCACCCCAAAAACAACAGCAAGAACCGTTACATTGCGGATAAAGTCATGATCAAGCAGTGCAAATATCCTATCCCCGCTCCATTCTGCCAGTTCCACCACCTTACAATCCTGACAGGTTGCAAGTATAATCAGAAAATATTTTCCGAAAAATTCCAAGGGACTGCATTCATCAATCCACCTGCATATCAACAATAATCCACAGCAAAGGAATACGGCAGCGCCAAAAAACAAAACCATTTCACCCGTAATCAGATAGCGGAAGGAAATTGGAATACTGATCTTTTTTCCATTACAGATAGCAAACCAGGAGCCTGAAAACGTAAGGCCTATTCCCAGCAAAACCAGCAGCAGTTTCTTTTTTTCAAACCTTCGAATCAGCATACTCATACCTTCTCCCACTGCACAGAAGAATATTCCGACACATCCCCTCCAGACTGTATATACCATTTGCAGAAGGAATACCTCCAGTGACATCTTCTTTCCCACAAGATATACCGGAATTCCATTGATTCCACAGATCACCGCCGCCAGAATAGCGCTCAGCACCAACAGCACAATATAATCAATTTTTTTACGCAATAGCTGATATCCTGTTACACTGATAAACATAACCGGTAAAAACCAAAGCAGGGTTCCGACATAAAGGGAGAAAACCTCCATGATCTGTTCCATAATTTCAACTCCGCCAACCTGCAACGGAGAAAACAGCATAACAACACACTCTGTAAAAACAACCAGAAGACTGATCCAGAAGTACGGAAGCAGAAACCGCTTTGCTTCTAAGCAGAAAATTTTACTGCCGCTCCTCTCATACAGCCTTTTTTCCCCAATCAGTGCTCCTTCTGCCACCAGAAACAAAAGCATCCCGAATGCATTGATCCAGATTTTATAATTCTCCGGCATCAACTCAAGATTTCCAAGAATTACCAGAACAATCCCAAGCCCCCGATATACATCAATATATCTGCTTTTTTCTTCTTTCATATACTTTCTACCCTCTCATTACTAACAATAATCTTCCATAATAAACTGGATAGATCTTCTTCCCTGATATTCATTCCACTGGGGATAAAAAGCAGCTGAAAACCGAATTTCTCCCCCTCTGCCGTGAAAAGCCTCCTGCACCTTTTCTTCACCGTATTTTTCTGTAAGAAAGGTTCTGAATGCCACATTTTTATCAAAAAACAATGTTAATTCTGCTACCCCATGATCAATATCCATCACACGGTATTTTCCGACTTTTCCTTCTGCCCCGAGCATCTTTGCTTCCAAAAGCATTAGATTTTTTCTGGCAAACAACGGCTTTCCGTTACCATTTCCAAATGGTTCCAGAAGTGAAAATTCATCCAGCAGTTCCGGAGTCACATAAGAAAACGGCATATCTGCATCGATATAGATTTTCTCTCTGAAATCCCTTTCTGTCAGTGTACAGTTTTCATTTAGCCGTTTTGTAAGCTCCGGAAGCTTCTCCTTTGGCAGGGAAAAGCCTGCCGCCTGAGCATGCCCACCAAATTTTGTGAAGATGTCCTTTACTTTGGACAATTCCTCATACATATGATATGCATCTATAGATCTGCCGGAACCTTTTAAGCCTTCTTCTGTATCTGTAACAACAAGGGTAGGTCTGTGATATCTTTCCCTGATTCGTCCCGCCACAATCCCGGCAATACTTTCATGGCACTCCGGCAGATAAATAACATATACCGATTCTCCTTCATGCATCCCCTGTTCAATCTGCTCCACAGCCTCCCTGGTTCCCTGCTCCGTATAGGCCTTGCGGCTGTCATTCATGGCTTTCAGTTCTCCGGCAAGGCGCATTGCCTCTGACTCCTGCTCTGCCATCAGAAGTTCCAATGCCCTTGAGGCTGTATCAATTCTTCCTGTTGCATTAATGCAGGGTCCAAGCAAAAAGCCAAGATGATATGCCGTAACAGGCTGTCCCCAAAGTCCCATGACACTAAGCAGTGCTTTCAGACCGACAGATTCCGTATTCGTCATAAGACGCAGCCCTTCTTTTACAAGTGCTCTGTTTTCATCCTTCAATTCCATAACATCGCCGACTGTGGCAAATGCCGCAAGCTGTATCAGTTCCCGGTTTAACTTTTCCCACCGGGCTTCTAAACCCTCCTGCATCGGCACTTTTCCGATATATTTCTCCTGTACCATGGCGCAGACCAGTTTATACGCAACCACCGCTCCGCAGATCCCCGCATACGGATAGGAGCAGTCCTCCCGTTTGGGATCTACCACTGCCGCCGCATCGGGTAACAGCCATTTTTTATTTCCTTCTGTTTCCTCATAGGGCACCTCATGGTGGTCTGTCACAAGCACCGTCATACCAAGAGAAGCTGCATAAGCAATCTCTTCTCTTGCTGCAATCCCATTGTCACAGGTTACCACTGTATCGATACCGTCCTCATAAGCATTCCCGATCAGTCTCCGGTTCAGTCCATATCCATCCTGCACGCGGTGCGGAATCACAGCATCCACCTGTGCTCCCAGAAATTCTAATCCTTTCAGTAAAATTGCCGTGGAACAGACCCCATCAATATCATAATCTCCGATCACACGGATATTTTTTTTCTGTAGCAGCTTCTGTACCAGAAGTTCACAGGCCTTGTCCATATCCTTTAACAAAAACGGCTCATGAAAACTTTCTTTGGTTGCATAAAGATACCGTTCCATCTCCTGTTCCGTCTCTATTCCCCTGTTTCTGATCAACCTTACAATCAATGGATCAATATGATATTTTTTCCCAATAGCCTGAAAATCAGCTCCTTTTTTTAGAAGGATCCATTGATTCATCTTGTAGCTTTCCTCCTGCTGTACCTTATTAAAATACATTATACAACAGCCCCCCGCTTTTCGCCATACGAATTTCACCAGTTTACTTTTTAACAGTTTAATTTTGAAAGAATGTGTGTTATACTTTACTTTGTTTAAAATAAATGCATGGAAAATGCAAAATCGGAGGATCGTCATGAGTGAAAATGCAACAAATGAAATCAGCAAATCCAAGCAGAAACGTATGGATATAGAAAATGCAAGAAAAGACCAGCATCGCAAGAAGATACAGTCTCGCCTGACTGCCATCATCATCTGCCTTGCCCTGATAGGTGTTATCGGATTGTCTTATCTTATCTACCGGATCAACAAGGGTAATTCCGGGACATTGTCTGCTGATACCTATAACAAATATCTTACCGAAGAAGGCCTGATTGAAAATGTAACACCTGCAGACTATGTGCAGTTTGATTATAAGGGTCTTTCCTATAACAGAGCTGATTTATTACCTGACGGAGCAACCGTGGATGCAGATATTGCTTCCACCTGCGAATCTCTTGCCAAGCTTTCTGAGGATACCGGTCTGACAACAACCTCAGAAAATAAAATCAGTCTCTCCTATGATGCAACCATTGGTGGAGTTTCCTATAACTCTGTGCAGCAACAGGATTACACCATCGGCAGCGGGTCTGTTTCAGATCAGTTTGATGAATTACTTCCCGGTCATAATCCCGGAGACAATTTCCAGGCTGACATCACTTATCCGGCAGACTACTATGATACAGAACTTGCCGGTGTGACCGTAACCTATAATATTACAATTCATGGAATTTACGTTGTCCCTGAATTTACCGATGAACTTGTTGCAGAAAACTTCAGCAGCATTGCTTCTTCTGCAGAAGAATACCGTACTTATCTGACGGAAGAATATTTTAAAAGCAATTTAAAGGATGCCATCACAGACTCCCTGACCAATGGATGTACTGTATTGCAGTATCCGCAGGATTATCTTGCCAACGTTGAAAAGATTTACCTTGCCCAGAATGAAAACCAGTTCAACTATTATAACCAGATGTTTTATAGTTCCCTTGGTTCCTATGCTTACAATTCTGTTTATGAAATGTATGGCTTTACCAGTGACGAAGAATATCGCTCCTCAGTTCATTCCATGGCACAAAGTGATGTTGCCTTCTACCTTTCCGTTATGACAGTTTATGCTGGCGAAGGAATGACAAACACCAAGGAAGATGTTATGAACTATTATTACGAACAGGGGTATGACGATGCTTCCTTCCAGGAATTACTGACACAGTATGGTTATAACTATCTTGCACAGATGGCACTTGCAGACAAGGTAACCAATTATCTTGTAGATACAGTAACAATTACGGAGTAACATAAACTGACTCCAAAAAGATGTTCATGAAATAATCTTAAATAGAAAAAGCGGGTACACTGGTATCCGCTTTTTTCTTCTCTGTTAATTTTTCACTATTCCTCTACTTTGGCGGGTCATTCCTCGCCAAAGTAGATACGATATGCTTCCAGATCTTCCAATGTTCCGCGAAAAACATCCAGATCAATATATTTTTCTTCTCCTGAATATCCCTCCAGAATCCCTTTATCATTATATTGCCAGAAGCTCCAATTCCGACCGCTAAACACAGGCTGATAATACACATTTCTGATCCACAACGGATACTCATCAAATTCTCCACAGAGCAGATTCCGGTAGGCTGTCATCGTAGTGTAAATTACCGGTTTGCATCCGTAATAGGATTCCAACTCATCCAGCAGCAACTGTAGCTGCGTTCTGATCTCTTCCTTATCCAATTCTTCAAAAGAAGCATCATAAGCCCCGCTGTAATATTCCACATCAACAGCGGGAACCAGCATACCGTCCCATTTACCTACCACATTGATATAATTTTGTGCCTGCGTCTTTCCACTGCTCTCAAAGCTGAAAAAATGATAAGCACCTACTGCAAGCTCCGTCTCGAGCGCCCCTGACAGATTTTCCTCAAAGCGGATATCCTTGTGGCCGCTTCCTTCCGTTGCTTTCATATAGACAAAGGAGAGTCCTTCCGATAATACGGGCCAGTCAATATTTCCCTGATAATAAGAAACATCAACGCCCTTTACGGTGAATTTCTCTGCCATCTTTTCTGCAAGCTCTATTTTCCTCTGGTAAACGCATGTGAAAAATGCGGCAAGCGCTGCAACCGCTACCGCAATTATCACTATCCAAAAACCTGTTCTGTTTTTTCTTTTAACTCTTTCTTTATTTACTTCTTCTTTCCTCATTACATTCCAAATAACTCAGGCAATTGCAGTTTCACAATTGCCTATCCTAATATTAGTCATCATCCTCTTCCACCTGCGGAAATTTATCCCGAAGAAGCGCCCACAAAGAAGCTGCAAGGCATATGGAAGAATAGGTTCCGCACAGAATACCAATCATTAACGGTAATGCAAATTCCTTAATGGCGGATACTCCTAAAATATATAATACCGCAATCATGATAAATGTAGTCAGGGAAGTAAAAATACTTCTGGATAAAGTCTGGGATATACTCTTGTTAACCACATCCGTAATCGTATCCTTACGTCCCATTTCCCGCTTATTCTCGCGGACTCTGTCGAAAATAACAATCGTCGCATTGATGGAATATCCGACAATCGTCAGCATACATGCTATAAACGTAGAACCAACACTCAGTCTTGCTGCTGCATAGAATGTCAGCACCACCATAACATCATGTAAAAGTGCTGCCACGGCACTTGCACCAAATCTGATATCACTAAATCGGAACCAGATATAAAGCATCATACAGAACGTTGCAACCAAAACTGCCATGACTGCCTCACGCTTCATCTCGCCGGATATGGTAGAACTGATGGTCTCCGTTTCAATCTTACTGCTCTGGACACCAAACTGATTTACCATAACCTGTTCCAATGCTTCTCTTTCCTCTGCTTCCAAAGCCCTGGTCTTAAATACCACTTCATTGGTATCGTTTACCTGCTGCCAGAATACATTGGCATCTCCCGTGATCTTTGAAATCTCAGGAACGATCTGATTATCAATCTCCTCTCTGGTCATCTCACGTTCAAAGGTAACATTGGTTGCCGTACCACCTACAAAATCAAGACTGTAATTTAAGATGGAACCAATGGTTATCTTATTGACAATCAGCATCACAATTCCAAGCAGAATCACCGCACCGGAAACACCAAAGAATACCTTTCTCTTTGCCACAAAATCATACTTGACTCCGTTGTTACCCTTACCATACCACTTAGGATCCTTAAGTCCCATCGCAAAAAAACTGTTCAGCAAAAGCTTTGTGATCACAAGGGCCGTAAACATAGAGATTACAATACCCATTGCCAGGGTATAAGCAAATCCCTTCAGACTTCCGCTACCCATAACAATCAATACAATGGCTGCAATCAGGGTTGTAATATTACCATCTATAATTGCTGAAAATGCCTTGGAAAATCCTGACTTAATTGCAGACTGCACTGTCATACCGTCTCTGATTTCCTCTTTAATTCTGGCGAATACAATAACATTGGCATCCACTGCCATACCGACAGAAAGAATGATACCTGCAATTCCCGGCAGCGTAAGTGTTACTTCAAACATATTGATTCCTAAAAGCATCAGAATCACATACAGGATCAATGCCAGGGAACTTGCAACTCCGGGAACACGATAAACTGCAATCATAAAAATAATTACCAGTGCCAGTCCGATTGCACCTGCCATCAAACTGGTCTTTATGGCATCTGTTCCAAGCTGTGCGCCTACAACATTAGAACGCAGTTCCTGAAGCTCTACCTTCAGTCCACCGATACGGATGCTCTGTGCCATACGGTCTGCTTCATCGAAGTCCCGCATACCTGTAATCTGCGCTTTTCCACCATCAATCCGGGAATTTACATTCGGCACACTAAGTACTTCTCCATCGTAATAAATGGCAATCGTACCATACAGCCCGGGCTTGCCTGCTGCAGTTCCCGTAGCATCTGCAAATTTCAGGGCTGCCTCCTCTGTAAAGGTCAGTTCTACGATATACTGCGTCGTATTATAATCGTCGGTATAACCGCCACCCTTGGAAGAAACAACATCTGTTCCGCTTAAAACAGCACTGCCGTCAGCAACGATTTCACTAATATCTCTTGTCAGTTCATATCTTTGCTTTACCGCTGCAGAATCAGAAACCTCATATGCAACCGGCGCTCCTGCTGCATCGAGCATGATGTTATCTGTATCTTCATCATACAGATATGTCACACCATTCATATAACAGAAACTGGTCTCATCCTCTTTATATACCTGGAGACCGCTTGCCGTCATCATCAGCTGATAGTTCATGCTTCCATCCGGAGCTGTTGCCTGAATAAAATACAGGGAACCGGGAGAGCCGAGTTCCTGCAATACCTTATTGGCATCCGTAACACCGGGAATTTCAATATTAATTCTGCGTTCCCCTTCCTGATATACCTGAGCTTCCGTAGAAAATTTATCAATTCTCTTTCGAAGCTTATATATGGTATCGCTGATATCCTCAGCCGTAGGAGTTTCTTCTCCTACTGCCTCATAGGTAATGCTGACACCACCTGCCAGATCAAGTCCCAGCTTAATCGTTTCAGCAGAATAGCTTTTTTCTGCTCCGACGCCAAAGATTGCAACATAGCCCAGCAGTACTGTAACTATGATAAATGCAAAGAACGCCAGAAAACCTGTACCCTTTTTCATTTTTCCATGTACTCCTTTCCTGTCAGACCTCTTCGTCTTCCTCTTTTGCGGCTGCTTCAGCCACCTTCATCATAATAGCACATTCAATTCGTTTCTTCTGTAATGTGCAGCCAACCTCATAGACATCATTAATGCTTCCATGGGAATTATATGCATTGGCAGCACAGCCTCCGCTGCAATAGAATTTTGCAAAGCAGTTCCGACAGGCTTCCTTAGAGTATACATTGCAGTCATGAAACATCTGCCGTACCTCTTCATTGGTAATGCCATCATCAACATTTCCCATCAGAAATTCCTTTTGTCCGACAAACTGATGGCAGGGATAAAAATCTCCCCATGGCGTTACGGCAAGATATTCACAACCGGAGCCACAGCCGGAAAGGCGTTTCGCAACACACGGTCCACCCTCAAGATCAATCATAAAGTGGAAGAAATTAAATGGTCTTCCTTCCTTTTTTCTGCGGAGCATCTCCAATGCCAGTTCATCATATTGCTGCATCAGTCCCGCAACATCCTCCTGCGTCAGTGCATATTCTGCTTCCGGTGGAGCAACTACAGGCTCTACGGAAATCTGCTGAAAGCCAAGATCTGCCAGATGCAGAACATCTTTTGAGAAATCTGTATTAAAATGCGTATAGGTACCACGAACATAATAATTCATCTGATTTCTGGATTCTGCAGCCTTTAAGTATTTAGGCAGAATCTTATCATAACTTCCCTGACCGCCTCTGTAAGGACGCATCCGGTCATTGACCTCCTTACGTCCGTCAATGCTTAAAACAAGGTTTCCCATTTCCTTATTAATAAATTCCATCATCTCATCATTCAGCAAAGTACCGTTTGTTGTCAGAGTAAATCGGAATTTCTTATGATTAGGCTCTTCCAGACTTCGTCCATAGGCAACCAGCTGCTTTACCACATCCCAGTTTAAAAGCGGCTCACCGCCAAAGAAATCCACTTCAAGATTTACCCTGTTGCCGGAATGTGCCACCAGATAATCCAATGCCTTTTTACCAACCTCAAAACTCATCAGACCGCGTCCGCCATGATATTCTCCTTCTCCTGCAAAACAGTATCTGCAGGCAAGATTACAGTCATGGGCAATATGAAGGCACATAGCTTTGACCACTGTCTCACGCTTCATGAACTGATCAATATACGGTTCATAAATATCCTCTGTAAAGAGCATATTTTCATTTTTCAATGTGAAAATTTCATCCAGTGCTTCCTGTTCCTCTGCTGTCTGATACTTTGCACGAATGGCTGTTTCCGCCATACCTGCCTTCAGGTCCTCATCCACCTTGGCAATCAATCCATAGGCGGCATCATCCACAACATGAACACTTCCACTGTTTACATCCAGTACAATATTATAACCATTGCTCTGATATTGATGAATCATACCGGTTTTCTCCTTACCATATCCTGTTCTATCTATACCACAAAGAAGCAGCGACTCTTCACCGCTGCTCCCCCATACATTCATACTTTCCTATGAATTACTTTGCCTGTTCACAACTCTGATTGCCAACTGTACAGGATGTCTTGCATGCTGACTGACAGGAAGTCTGGCATTCACCACATCCGCCCTTCTTCATGCTCTTCTTAAAATCTCTCGTATTCAATGTTTTAATATGCTTCATCTCTGTTTTCCTCCACCTTGTTACAATTTTCTCTGTGATACGGTTCCATCAGGCTAAATCTCCTGACTGACACATATGTATATGAACCTAATCACATAGACATAGGATATTGTATCACAAATTTTCTCATATAGGAAGTATTTTTTTCTTATTTATTTGCTCAGCATGCCGCCTAGCATTCCGCCTCCACAGCACAGGCATAAAACAGTAAAGAAATGACCATCCATTTCAATCCCATTCCCACCGACAATCATGGAAATCAAGGTCAACAGAAGAAAATATGCTGTTCCCATCAAAAGCCCGTATAAAAACCTGTGATGACCGGCCCGGCTCCCTGCCAACATCCCCGATAAAAGGCATGATACCACATAGATTACTATAATCCCAATGGATACAAAGGTCGGTGACAAATCAAACCAATACAGCAGAAATGACATGATAATAAGTAAGATTGCCGTAATCATATAGGATATCAGCAGGTATTTTAACAGATGCAGATTCAGATCTTTGTTATCCATAGTCCTTTCGTCCCCCATTTTAATGAAATTCTTTGTTCTTTTTTAATGTATATTCAGCGACAGAAAGGAACTTGACTTTTTATGGCTATCTTTTATAATCTATACTAATATAATAAAGATGTAAGAATTAACATCAATACATAAAAAGGAGTTATGACCGTGCCTACAGACGCAGCGCAATCGTTTCAAATGGACCAGACATCCTGGATTCAGCTTATTATCATCATTGTACTTTTGATTTTATCCGCCTTTTTCTCCTCTGCTGAAACGGCATTTTCTACCGTCAACCAGATCAGGATGGAGAACCTTGCTGAAGAGGGCAACAAGAAAGCAAAGCTTGTTATTAAAATTCTTTCTGCTTACAGCAAAATGCTCAGCACCATCCTGATCGGCAACAATATCGTCAATATCGTTTCTTCTTCCCTTGTTACCATATTTGCATCCAAGGTATTTGGCAGCTGGTCAATCGGTATTGCAACCGGTGCGCTGACTGTCTTTGTCCTTTTGTTTGGTGAGATCATCCCAAAAACCTGGGCGAAACTGAATAATGAAAAACTTACTCTGGCATATGCGCCTGCCATTCACGGACTCAGTGTTATCCTAACCCCGGTTATTTTCTTAGTTGACAAACTTTCCAATGCAATTCTGCGGCTCCTTGGCATTGATCCCAACCGCAAGGTCATCAGCATTACAGAAAGCGAACTGCTTTCCTATGTCGATGCCGGTCACGAAGAAGGCGTTATTGAATCGGAAGAAAAAGAAATGATTTACAATCTGTTTGATTTTTCCGACTCACTTGCAAAGGACATCATGATTCCCCGGATTGATATGGTGGAAATTGATATTCATGCTTCCTATGAGGAGCTTTTAACGGCATTCCGTGAAAACATGTACACACGAATTCCCGTTTATGAAAATACCCCTGACAATATTGTCGGTGTGGTAAATATCAAGGATATGATTCTGATTGAGGATACCGAAAAGTTTAAAATCAGAAAAATCATGCGGGATGTCTATTATACTTATGAATATAAGAAAACTCCTGATCTGTTAAATGAAATGCGTGAGAAATCAGCCTCCATCTCCATCGTTTTGAATGAATATGGTGCTGCAGAAGGTATGATTACCATGGAAGACCTTCTGGAAGAAATTGTTGGTGAAATTCGTGATGAATATGATGAAGACGAAAAAGAGCTGCTTCAATGTGTCGGAGACCGGGAATACCTGATTGAAGGAAGCATGAAGCTTGATGATATCAATGATCAGCTTATGACGGATCTGCACAGTGATGATTACGATTCCATTGGTGGTATTGTGATTGAACATCTTGATGACCGTCTTCCATCCGTGGGAGAAGAGGTATGTCTGGAAGACGGCACCACACTTCGTGTGGAACGCTTTGAGAACAACCGAATCCAGTCAGTAAGGCTAAAGCTTCCCAAAGCAGAAACGGACAATTCCACACAGCAGGGAGACGACGATACAGATACAAAAAAGGCCCCTACAGATGTATAAGGCCTTTCCTGATTTTGTTTTTTACCCTCTGAAGGGCATTGTCCGTGGATTTTTCATCCCTTCCAAGTATTTTTGATATTTCAATGTAATTGAGTCCGATCAGACACAGGTCACAGACCTGTCGCTCTAAAGGGCTCAATTCTTCATTAATGATTCTCTCAATTTCCGCCACATTCTCCTGTGAGATCATCTTCTCCTCAGGATCATTTCCCGGGGTAGTGTCAATTGCATTAATCAGCTGCATTTCCTCCCCTGCTTCATCATCTGAAGAATGTGCAGAAGCATGTAAAGAGATGTAATGATTTAACGGAAAATGCTTCTTTCTATCCGCCGCCTGCACCGCCGTATACATCTGCCTGGATATGCAGATATCGGCAAAGGTATAAAAGCTGGCATCCCTTCCCGGATCAAAATCCCGGACTGCCTTAAATAAGCCAATCATACCTTCCTGGATAATATCCTCATTGTCGCCGCCTAAAATATACATTCTCTGTGCCTTTTTTCTGACCAGAGCCTTATATTTTTCGATAATATATTCTGTAATCTCTGTTTCTCCATCCCGGATACGCACAATCAATTCTTCGTCTGTCTGCTTCTCATAACCGCGACCGCTCATGAAGTCTGTCCTTCCTTATTTCTTTTATTCCTATTCCACGGATGCTTTTTCACCCGGAAAATTTCAACCGGATGTCAGATTCAGCCCTGCAGTCTCTGCCGTACAATCTCATATGCCAGTACCCCGGCTGCCACGGAAGCATTCAGGGAATCAATTTTTCCCTTCATGGGAATCGCCGCATGAAAATCACATTTTTCCTTTACCAGTCTGCTGACGCCTTCTCCCTCACTTCCGATCACCAGACCGATTGCCCCCTTAAGATCAAGGTCGTACATGACCTGTCCATCCATCTCCGCACAGACAAACCACATACCTTCCTTCTTTAACTGCTCTATTGTAGCTGCCAGATTGGTTACCTTTGCCACCTTGATATAGTTCAATGCACCTGCAGAGGTTCTTGCAACGGTTGCTGTCAATCCTACTGCACGGTTCTTCGGGATAATAACACCATGAGCTCCTGCCTGGTGGGCAGTTCGGATAATTGCTCCCAAATTATGCGGATCCTCTATTCCATCCAGCAAAAAGAAAAATGGCGGTTCCTGCTTATCCCTTGCTTCCTGTAGCAATTCATCCAATTCAGCATAATCATATGCTGCGGAATAAGCAATGACGCCCTGATGCTTTCCGGTTTCCGAAAGCTGGTCCAGCCGCTCCTTCGTCACATATTTAATCATAGAATCATGCTTCTTGGCTTCCCGCTTGATCGTCATGACCGGTCCATCCTGACATCCATCCAGTACCAGAACCTTATCTATCGTTTTTCCGGAACGGAACGCTTCAATCACAGCATTACGCCCTTCTATCATCATTTCCCTATAGCCCATGATTATTCTCCCTTCTTAAGCCTGTCCAGACCCAGTTTCACAAGTTCAATTACCCGCTCCATATCATCCTTCAGATACAGATATCCGATCACAGCCTCCATTCCGGTTGCTCTCCGGTAATCTGAAAGACTGGCATTCTTAGGAATCGTA
>JBJELZ010000068.1:0-14601 GCA_051879415.1 Lachnospiraceae bacterium | reverse complement strand
CCAGTTTTTTTAGACACTGATACAAACCCATCCCGATGATACTGATATGAAGTCCCGATTACACTAACTATGCTTAGTTTTAAGCAAAAGTATGTACTTGCTATAAGGGGTGGGGTATTTACCCCTTTACCCCATAACCCCGTTTTTATTCGCCAAAAAGTATGCCCTTTTGCCAAATTGTAAGAAAGCCAATTTACCCCTTCGACTTTGGCTCTATCTCCCGCAATTCCGGCACAAAAAATAATGTTAATCTTGGAAATCAAAATGCCTAGAAAAGGCTTGAAACCGTGCTTCTACATAGCGGTATGTACTTCCACCATGAAGTAAAGGCGGATATTTAGATTTTCTTTGCAAAGTTTTATGCAAAACTCCCTACTTATTATATATGGGGTAAAATGGGGTAAATAAGAAAAGTTGCCTCATCCATTGACGAGACAACCCATTTTTAGTAGCAGTCAAGATCTATTCCAGAACTTCAATACTTATAATCTCATTTTCATAGATAAACTCTTCTACAGTTCCCAAGGGTAAGGCTTTTTCATTCCCTTCTTCAAATTCACTGTCATAATAATCGCACTCTATAACAATCTGCGCGATATTCTCCGGAGTTTGCAATGGACTTTTCACTGTAAGAACAACACCTTCGTACTCTTCTACTTCATATAAAATACTGTCTTTGATGCAAACTCTGATTCTCTTCCCTTCAATATTATCCGGTATAACCTTTTTGCACAGAATCTCTCTTTCAGGAAGTTGATATATTTCTCCATCCCCCTTAACGAGATAATCTTCGTTATAATAATCCTCTATCCGAACTACACTTTCATCTTTTAAGCGAACTTCCACACCTATTGGATAAATATGACATAACCGGATTAATCCTTCGGCAAGAAACTCTATAACCTTGCTGTCTTCAGTTTCCAGAAAAATTGCTGGAACATCATTCACAAGTTTAAATTCTCCGGCTTCACAATTACATAAATAATACTCCGGCACCATTCTGCTCCATGCAGGGCCAACCTTGCATCCAAGTTTACGAAGCAACTTTTTTACAGTTGCAATATCCTGTGAAGGTTCAAGCTCCTCATTTTTATAAAAGTAAAGAAACGTTTGTCCCTCTTCAGGGCGTAATACTCTCATAGGTGTCTCCCACATTTCCATTCTCTTATTCATCATCCATATTCTATCATATCAGCATATCCTGTAGCAGCACATAATAAAATATTTACATTCTCAAAAACTCTGCCTAATTCCATATCGACCTAATTAAAAATATGAGCATTTCTTATCTGCAAATTTTGGATTAACCGTTGAGCATGATAGTAATCATCATCCGAAAAGTACGAAATATTCCATCGGCAATTCTCGGGAATTTTTTCCCTTATTTCTATAAAGTAATCGTAATCTATGTAAGAAAGAGAATGCCCTAATATGTATATCTCCCCAACATTACTCAGACTATTAAAGAAACCTCTATTTGCATCAATAATTGCAGAAGTATCCTTAAATGTTCTCCGGAAATATGCTTCTATATACTCATCAGCTTCCTGTTCACGCACATCAATGCCGGACATATACTCACAGTAATTTTCATATTCTTCCTCAGTCATTTTGTTCCTGTCAATCGGCTCTGTAAAATATTCTTCATTATGATGTCCTAATACTAATTGGCGATCCCGTCCGGCTTTCCCATGTATATATTTTATTCTGTTTTCTGGAATACCGTAAACAGTTTCCAACGTATCTGTGTAATTGAAAGTCAAAAACACATCTTCAGCACTGAATAACCGCGCAAATTCAGATTTAGGTGCAACATGAGTATTAATAGTATCTATCCAACGGAAAAACCAATAAACGATATCGTCCGTAAAATCCAGTTCCTCATTAATCATATACTGATAGTCATGGTGAGCACTGTCTCTCCAATTATCATCTCCATATCCTAACAAATAACAAGAGTTGTCATCCTTTAGTCTATCTATATCTACATTTCCCAAAGCATCCTCAAAACAGTTCCATAAATCGTCAGCCGGAATATATTTTGAAATCTTTTCATATAAATCGTGTCTTTCTATATCATCCTTGCTCATGCTGTTCCGATCAATAAACCCTCGGGCATGTAATCTTGGTGGATTCTCAAACTGATTTAAGTACTGCATAAAATGCGAGTATTTTGTTCTTAATCCGTGTGCCAAATCAAAGCCATTACCTATCACAAATAGTTTTTTCATAATTCTCCCGAATCCCCTCTCTTCGCCCTTGTAGTCACTTCCCCACTGTAAAACCTACCAAAAAGCAAAATGCGACTACTTCCTGTTTTCCGAAGCAATCGCACTTATTTTTCTTTTAACAGTTCATCATATGTTGTTCCCAACGCATCCCTTATGGCCTTCAACTGGGAAGCCGTCACATGATGCGCTCCTCTTTCTATTTTCACAAGAGTTTCCCTAATCAAAGGAACATCCTGTAACTGGACAAGCCGAACCAGTTCCGTCTGCTTCATGTTACGACTCAGACGGATTTCACGGATGTTTTTACCTATATTTATTTTTCCATCCTGTTTAACCCACTGCTCCATTGCTTCTCCCTTAGTGGAACATTTTTGTTCCATTTATAATGATTGTATCTGTCTGTGCTGATATAATGGGAACGAAAACGTTCCACTTTCAAAAAAAGGAAGTCGGCCTTTTCGCCTCCTTGGAACGGGAAAGGAGGTGAAATCGATGGTTATAAACTACGCTCTTATCGGCTCAAGGATAAAAGAACTTCGCAAGGCACAGGGACTGTCACAGGAAGCTCTGGCAGCATTCTCCGAACTGTCCTCCGTTTTCGTATCCAACATAGAATGCAACAGAAAGCATCCCAGTCTGGAAACTCTGCTGTCCATTGCGGATGCTCTCGGTGTAACTGCAGACGCTCTGTTAGTCGGAAATCAGCAGAACTGTCATTATGAATACGATGCAGATTTGGAAATGCTCTTTTATGACTGCTCCGCAACAGAGAAGCGGTTCCTGTTTGATATCCTGAAAGCTGCAAAAGAAGCAATCCGGAAGAATGGTTGGATTATGGGTTCTCACACGGCAGAAACTAAATAGCAATCATTAAATCACATATTATTCCGGCAAACCATAAACTGACGGCATACCATTAAAGCCGTTGGTTTATGGTTTATTTTTATGAAAAAAATATAATAAAACCATACTCATACAAAGGACGGTATGTAATGAAAGAAAACGAAGAAAAAACAGGGAATATAAGCGAACAGAAATCCAAAATCAGGGAACGGTATAAAGGTGTTGATCAGGATATGCTGGATGTCATTCCTGCAATTCCCATGGATGACTTCTACAGCAAATCCTCCATAAAGCGTGTTGCAGTTTATGCCAGAGTATCCACGGATGACCCAAGGCAGACATCTTCCTACGAACTGCAGAAGAACCACTACACCGATATGGTATCCCGAAGGGAGGACTGGCGGCTTGTAGAAATATATGCGGATGAAGGTATTTCAGGAACTTCCCTGAAACACAGGGATTCCTTTATTCGAATGATAAATGATTGTAATGCCGGAAAAATCGATCTCATTGTTACAAAGAGTGTATCCCGTTTTGCCAGAAACATCCTCGACTGCATCGGATATGTCAGAAGGCTCAAACAGCTGAATCCACCCATCGGCATCTTCTTTGAGACGGAAAATATATACACACTTGATCCCAACAGTGAAATGAGCCTGTCATTCATAGCCACACTGGCACAGGAAGAAAGTCATACCAAAAGCGAAATCATGAATGCTTCTATCGAAATGCGATTTAAACGGGGCATCTTCCTGACTCCCACTCTTCTCGGTTATGACCATGACGAAGAAGGAAATCTTGTCATAAATGAAGAGGAAGCAAAAATAGTCCGACTCATCTTCTTTATGTATCTGTATGGATATACTTGTCAGCAGATTGCCGATACGCTTACAAAAATCGGATGTCAGACAAAAAAGGGAAACACCACATGGTCTCCGGGAAGCATACTCGGTGTACTGCAGAACGAGCGTCATTGCGGAGATGTTATTGCGAGGAAAACTTTCACTCCAAACTATCTGGATCATAAATCGAAAAAGAACCGTCAGGACAGAAACCAGTATGTTTGGAGAGACCACCATGAATCCATTATCTCCCGTGGAGATTTCATAGCCGTACAAAGGCTGATTACCAATGCCAAATACGGAAACAAAGGGATTCTGCCCCAGCTTGAAGTTGTCACGGAGGGTGTCCTGAAAGGCTTTGTTCCCATCAATCCCCGATGGGCAGGATTCAAACCGAATGACTACCATATTGCTTCACAGAGTGTTCCTGCAGAACCGCATCAGACCGAAGATGCCTCTGTCCCACAGGGCAATCTCGCACTCCACGGATTTGAAGTTGCCCGTGCGCAGTTTTTTGATATGGCAGACAGGATATTTATATCCATTACCGGAAAAAGCATTCAATTCAGCGTAGAAGCCGTAAGACGGTTAGCCAATTGCGAATATGTGGAATTCTTGGTGCATCCGGGCAGAATGCTCTTTGCGGTACGTTCCTGCAAGCCTGATTACCGTAATGCAAACAAGTGGATAAAAATGAAGGAAGAAAAATGGATACCAAGGAAAATACCGGGAAGTGCCTATCTAAAAACCCTCTATGAACTTTTGGGATGGGACATTAACTGCAGATACCGCATCATCGGTATGTGCCATCAGAATCAGAATGAAAGCATCCTCATATTCAATCTTCGTGAAACAGAGGTATTCATTCCTGCCTCTTCTCTTGATACCGACCCCGATGACGATTCTTCCGAAAGACTTCCGGATGATGTATCCCATTTTACATCCGGTTCCAAAAAGGAAGTTCTGGCCTACCCTGCCGATTGGGGAGACGGCTTCGGAGCAACCTATTTTACCCATGCACAGGCACAGGAAATCAGAGCCTTTTCCGACCCGAACTGGGATGCATCAATGGAATCACAGCCATACACGGAACCGGATATTCAGGTAACGGATGCAAATGTTATCTACGCAGAAATACATTCAATTATGAAGGAATTAAAGGAGACAACTACGAATGAGTGAATTTGAAACAAAACCTACGATTGTTAATGACGAGAACGGTATTGAGATTATTGAAGACGATTCCTTCAGCTATGCCGGATATCAGGTTGTCCGTGGAGAGTTTTTTGCCCACATTTTCGAGCCGTCCTTCACGTTCAACAGCAATAAGGTAGCCGTCAATACCGCCTGTGTTAAAAAACTTCCCGAAGTGGAGTATGTCCAGATACTTGTTAATCCCGAAACCAAAATGCTGGTAGTAAGACCCTGTTCGGAAGAGGAAAAGGACTCTTTCCGTTGGTGCAGCAATGGAAAACGCGCTCCGAAACAGATCACCTGCCGCATCTTCTTTGCTAAGGTAATCTCCCTTATGGGCTGGAATTCTGATTACCGCTATAAACTGCTTGGTAAACTTGTCCGCTCCAACGGTGAACTTCTGTTTGTTTTCGACTTAAGTACACCGGAAATCTACACCCGCACGGCAAAGGATGGAGAAAAACCAAAAACATCCCGTACCCCCTCCTATCCTGCAGAGTGGCAGAATCAGTTCGGTGTTCCCGTGGAAGACCATCAGAGCGGATTACTTGTCAATTACATAAACGGACTTGCCGTCTTTGGTCTGCAGAAAGAGGATAAGGGTACTGCATCCTCTTCCGCAAAAGAACCGGAACCGATGGCACAGCCTGAAGCAACAGCAACCACCCAAACACCAGAAAGTGAGGAACCGACATATGAGCAAACAACCTTATTCTCCACCGACTCTATGCATCGACCTGAAGAAGAACCGCATACGGATACACAAAACGACCCTGCACATGCTTGGTAACCCCAGCTATATCCAGCTTTTGGTTAACCCACAGTCAGGTCTGATAGCAATCCGAAGATCATCCTCTGTTGACCACTACAAGCATCGGATCAGACCGCAGTTCTTTACTTCCGATAACTGCTATGAACTTACAAGCAAGCTGCTGCTTGACAATATATGCTCCCTGTTTGATGACCTTGATAAAAGTCACTCCTATCGCATCACGGGAACATTTAATCAGAAAGAATGCATTGCACAGTTTGCCCTGAAGGACAGCATCCCGATTGTGGATTTGGAATACAACGAATCAAGGAGCAGCCATGAATGATTATCCGTTTTGTAAAAGTTCCGTTTTACAGGTATTAAAACAGTCTCTCTCCGATGCGGATTATCGGAAGCTGGAAGAAAATCTGGTAGACAACGGGTGTCGTGACCCTCTTCTGGTCTGGGATAAATATGTCATAGACGGAGCAAACCGCTACGATATCTGCAAAGCCTATGGCCTCAGCTATACAACAAAACACAAAAACTTCCGTGAGATGATTGATGCAGTCTCCTATATATGTGAAGTACAGCTGGAACGGGAAGACCTGACCGTTGAAATGAGAAAATACCTTATAGGCAGAAAGTATCTTGCGGATGTGGAAATATGCGTCCGGGAATTTGTCTTAAATCCTCCGGCAGAATATCTGAAAACGCATCTTTCCCTTCCAAAGAAGCCAAACAAGAAATATGAAGTCGGACGCATTGTGGGGAAGAAATATAATCTGGCAACAGGGACGGTGCTGAAATACGGTTATTTCGCATCCAACATAGACGAACTACGGGAAAAGGATGCCGAACTGGCAGAACGCATCCTCTCTTCCAAATTAAAAATATCCCATGAGAATCTGATAGAGTTTGTACGGCTTCCGACCGAAGATGTTCTCAGTATTAAAAAAATCATGGACGAGCATAACATGGAGCATATCGGTTATTCCGACATCCGCCATGAACTGCAGTGGAAATATTTCCATGAAGCCAAACCCAAAGAAACAAAAGCCCAAAAGGTTATCCCCGAAATACGAAAACTCCCGGAATATGACCCTGATGCAGAGGCTTCCAGTCTGTCGCTCACCATTCCTTCATGGATAAGTTCCATAAACCGCATGAAGAAAAATACAGTTTTTGAAAACATCACACCCCCTGCCAGAAATAAACTGCAGGGACAGCTCATCAGGCTCATGAGTGAAGCCAACAATCTATATCAAGCATTGGAGGAAAAGAAAGATGTCGGAAATTGAATCTACAGAAGAATTGGATTTACAACAGTTCATCCCGAATGTCCATTATGAACTGATTCCCATAAAGAATCTGGTTTCCAATCAGGAATATCAGCGCAATCTGTCCGTAAAACACGTTCAGAAGGCAGCCGCAAACTTTGATCTGTATCAGGTAAATCCGGTAAAAGTCAGTCGCAGGGACGGCATCAACTATGTATTTAACGGACAGCATACCATCGAAATTATCGCCCTTGTATCCGGTTCCCGTGAAACGCCCGTGTGGTGCATGATCTATGACGATCTTGTGTATGCACATGAAGCAGACATCTTCGCCAATCAGCAGAAATATGTTAAGCCGCTCCTGCCCTATGAGATTTTCATGGCAAACGTGGAAGCCGGAAATGATAAACAGCTGATTATTAAGGACCTTGTGGAATCCTATGACCTTACCATAGCCGCAAACTCCGCACCCGGAACCATCTGTGCGGTATCCACACTGGAAAGCATCTATGACAAATACGGATACCACACTCTCGACCATGTACTGAGACTGATTATCGGTACATGGGAAGGAGAGTCCCAGTCCTTAAGCGCAAATATGCTAAACGGTGTGGCACGGCTCATCAATGCATACGGGGAATCCCTGAAAGATAATATTTTCAAAGCCAAACTCGGACAGGTATCCATAAAAGAATTAAGCAGAACTGCCAGAGACCGGAGAAGCGGCTCTCTCGGCTTTGCCGAGGCTATTCTGATTTACTATAACAAAAAGGCACACAACGGACTGAAATGGGAAAAACTCTATACCCATAAGGTAAAGAACAAATATACTTCGGAGAATCCGGAACCGGAAGCAGAAACAGAATCCGAACCGGATACGGACTCTGTTTCCGACATGGAAGATATGGATCAGGATGGACAGCTTTCCCTAGAGGATATGAACTATGCTGCCGAAGCAGTACCCAGCTGAATCCGTTTCCTGCTGCCATCCATAAATACAAACTCAAAGGTCTTTGCCCCGAGGACAGTCACTTCATATAATATCAGCTGTGTAAGTTCCGGGACAAAGATGTTCAGTTCCGGCTGATTCGTGATTTCAATCATCTGTCTTGCCCGTAACCTTTCCAGTGCTGTTCCGCTCTCAGCCATTTTGTTCCACCCTGCAAGGTGCTTCTCTCTGTTGCGGATGATTTCATTAACTGCCCTGACTACCGCTTTTTCCAAGTCCTGCTGATTCACGGTGTCATTCATGCAATTTCTGCTTCCCTGTACCGTCCTCTCCTTGCACTGCCATTGGAAAATTCCTCTCTTTTTCCAACAGTGGTGATTATAGGAATGACCGCATTTTCCGCAGAATATCCGGTTAGTAAAAGGATTATATTCCGTACCGTAACTGTAATTTGCCAGTCCGTGTGCTTCCTTGAACTTCTCCCGCCTGTCCAGTTCTTCCTGTACCGCTTCCCACGTTTCCTTATCAATAATCCCCTCATGGCTGTCCTTCACATAGTATTGTGTGATTTCCCCTTTGTTTTTCACAAGTTTCTTGGTCAGGAAATCCGCTGTATAATATTTCTGCAAAAGGGCATCCCCCATGTGCTTCTCATTCCTCAGTATGCCGACAATTGTGGAGGCGTACCATTTCTTCTTTCCTTTGCACCCCTCCACTCCGTCATCTTCCAGCCCTTTGGCTATCTGCTGCGGATTCATGCCCCATAGGAACTCCCTGTAAATCCTTCTCACAATCTCCGCTTCCCTCTCATTGATGACTATCTTCCCATCCGTGTCCTTGTCATATCCGAGGAAGGAAGAAGGGCAGATGTTGACCTTTCCGTTTTTGAAATTGGTGCGGATTCCCCATTTACAGTTCTCCGAAATATTTCTTGATTCATCCTGTGCCAGCGAGGAAAGGATTGTAAAAAGCAGCTCACCCGTGGAATCCAAGGTATTGATGTTTTCTTTCTCGAAAATAATGCCTATTCCGAGATTCTTCAGCTTTCTGGAATACTCAAGGCAGTCCTGCGTGTTTCTGGCAAAACGGCTGATGGATTTTGTAATCACCAGATCGATTTTCCCGTCCTCGCAATCCTTAACCATCTGTCTGAACTGTTCTCTCTTTTTGGTGTTCGTTCCGGAAATACCCTCATCCGCATAAATTCCCGCAAGTTCGTAATTTTCATGTTTCCCGATGTAATCCGTATAATAACTGACCTGTGCCTTAAAGCTGTGAATCTGGTCTTCATTGTCCGTTGATACACGGCAGTAGGCTGCAACCCTGATTTTCTTGGCTGCTGTTTTCTCCCTGCGTATCTCGCTTCGGCTTTTCGCAGGAATGACCGTAACATTTCTTTCCATTCTTCATCTTCCTTTCCGTAATATAATTTTTCTCTTCCCGAAGTTCCATTTTCCGCATCTCCGTATCCGGAACACGTATCCCGGTACAGAACCGTGAGCCTTTCCTTTTCTGGTTGCTGCAGATCCATACAACCCTGCCGCCCTTGCCTACATATCTGACAAGCCTTCCACCGCATTCTCCGCAGTAAATGCTTTTGTAAAACGGATAATTCTCCAAATTCAGTTCCGGCACATCATGTTTAAATTCTTTTTTCTTATGCCTTCTTTTCCAGCTTGCTTCCTTCAGAAAAGTGTATTCCCTTCTGCCCGTCTCCCCGGTCTTTTCCATAACGTAGGTGTTTTCCGTAATTTCCTGTTCCCTGACTGTTCCGTCCGGAACATTTACTCCGTCACAGAATCCTCTCCCGTACCGTTTTACACCGCTGCAGTCCCATGAAAGCCTGTTTCCGTTACTGTAAATCCGATGGTAAAGCGGATATCCGCATTTACCGCAGAACAGATGCCCCATGTAGGGATAGTTTTCTTCCGTGAAATCCGCAATAAAGGAGCCTTCCGAGAGATACTCCCGTTTCTCATTTAACTTATCCTGTGCGTCCTGCCACAGTTTCCTGCTTACGATAGGCTCATGGTCGTTTTCGATATACCATGCATCCTCTTCCCCACGGTTTGGCACCAGCTTTCTGTTCTCATTCACATAATGCTTGTGCATGATGTAATCGCCTTTGTAGATTTCGTTCTCCAGAATGCGGAAAACGGTGGAATCACACCAGAGTGCGCCATCCACCGTTTTCACATGATTATCATTCATATATCTTCTGATTGCTGCAGGGGTATATCCGTCTGCCGCCATCCGGAATATTTTCTTTACCCATCCGGCTTCCGAAGGTTCCGGTACAAACTTCCCGTTTTCATCCTTCCGGTATCCGAAAGACCTTTCAAGATACTGTACGGGAATCCCAGCTTCATATTTCCTGCGGTATACCATTTTTGCACCAACGCTTCCGCTCTCGCTTTCTGCCTGTGCAAAGGCAGCCAGAATGGAAAGCATCAGTTCCCCTTCTCCCGAAAGGGTGTTAATGTTCTGAAGTTCGAAAAACACTCCGATTCCCATGCTCTTAAGTTCTCTTGTTGCCTTAAGAAGGACGGCTGTGTTTCTTGCAAACCTTGATACCGATTTTGTCAGTATCAGATCGATCTTCCCTGCTCTGGCATCTTCCATCATCCGTATAAATCCGGGACGCTTTTCCTTAAATCCAGATATGGCAAAATCGTGATAAACACCTGCAAATTCATATTCGGGATTTGAGGTAATGGCATCTTCATAATGTCCGATCTGGTTTTCCAGCGAATTCTCCTGTTCATCCGCATCCGTGGATACTCTGCAGTATGCGCATACCCTGAGTTTTCGTGCTTTCCCGGGTCTTGCTTCCCTTACAATTACCTGCATTTTATTGACCTCCTTTCTCGTTGTAGTGTCTATATATGCCATACTGTGTGCCAATTATCCAGTCTTATTTTCGATACCCTTCATCTTTCTATCCTTGGCACGAAACCCAAAAAAAGCTGCCGGGAAGCCATGACTGCCTCCCGGACATTTTTAATATTTTTCTGCATAATCAAGGGAAATCCATCCTGAACCGCTCTTTAGACGTCCCCACTTTGACGCTCCTCTTCCGTCTGCCTCTTCCACAATGGTAAAGACCCCGATGCCCGTAAACCTTCCTGTTCTTGCATAATCCGTTCCCGGACCCGTGCGGATGTTCAGATTGGGAACACTGACCTTTACCTTATAGGGAACGGTGTATTTTTCTTCCACATCCGTTTCACAGACTGCCTTAAGGATTCTGAGTATTTTCTCCCCATACCCTTTTCCTGCTGCCCAGCCTTTCCCGTTCGGATTTTCCTTCTGACCGAGCCACTCCACATACTCCGCACTGCCTTTTGATACATAGCGGTATCTTGGATCCACGCATTCATTTACGGGTGCTTCACTTGTGGCATAGGCTTTCAGATGCTGTATCTGTGCCCGTATACCGAGTTTTGCAGTTTCAAAGGAACACCCTTTCCTTCCCTTTGCAGTCACGCCAAGACCGCAGAAGTTATTCTGGTCTAATGTTACTGCCGACCCGGCAAAAGCAAAATTTCCCGTTTCCAGACAGGACTGTGCAAAAGCAATGTCACCACGCACACCTTCCGTCTGTCCCTCCGACAGGTAATATGGAATCATATCAAGAACGGACTGTGGCACATCAGGATTCTTTGCCATGACATAGGCTTTCATCTGTTCGATAGTCGCCACTGCATTTCCCAGAACAGGGGTAAGACTGACTTCCGTATCCCCGCTCATTGCGGTCTTGACATCCATCCTGAACTGATTCATGGATAGCCCGAAATGCTTCCATAGATGCTCCACATCACCGTGGTTACTGGCAATACCTTTTTTGTGACCTTCAGAGTGGGATAAAATAACCCCGTCTGCCATCGGGTCAAGGGAAAACATCCTGCAAAGATATGCAAACAGATCAACCGCATGTCGGTATGTTGCAAGTACATGGGCTTTCGTATTTGTACCGTCCCCTGTTTCCTGCCATGCAGCACCGCCTGTATACCGGATGGTATCCGGCTCCGTCATTTCCACTCCGATATAGGCATTGTTGCTTTCCCCTCCGCCATGCCATCCTCTGTGATTCCAAGGAAGAAGCTGATACACATCCCCGTCCGGTTCTATAATGGCATGCACACAGGCTTTTACTCCCGGCTTATTCCAGTTATTGATAAAAGGCTGTGCTTTCGGTTGTGGACACCCAACACTGTGAAGCATCAGGCCATTTACGGTTATCGTCCTTCCTGCCAGATAGCAGTCGGACTGAGTACATATATTTTCAATGATTCTCATCATAAACCTCTCTTTCCACGAAAAAAGGAAGTATCCGAAGATACTCCCTACTTTTCATCGCTCTCTGCATCGTCATGAAGCTGTGCCAGTACATCTTTTAACTTCTTGGGAACGGGAAGTCCGATAATGGCCACATTTTCAATAATGGAAATCCCTTCATTGGACAGGTAAAAGAAAATCACTGCCGTCCGAAGGACACTCCCGTTTCCGATAATCCGGGTATCCAGTACATGGCCGATTCCCACCAGACAGAAGATGGCTACCTTCTTGCAGATTCCCTTAAATCCGATTTCGCTGGATAACTTTTTCTGAATGACTCCCGCCATTAAACCCGTGATGTAATCAATAACCACGAACATGATGAGTGCATACAGAAATCCGTCCAGACCTCCCAAAAACCATCCCATAAAGCCTCCAATCCCTGCAAATACATACTGCATTGCCGTAATAACCTGTTTCATAATCTCTTCCTCCTTAAAGTTTTGTATGAAAAAAGCAGATGCACCACGCCTCTGCCTTATCATCCATTGCTGGATTACACACACTCCACATACCGGATGTATGCATATCCGTTTCCTTCATTCACTCCGGCTTCATTTACCGTTCCGTAAAACTTTTTGTTGTAGGTGAATGCGGCCACACCGCCCACATAGCCGGAACCTCCGGCACCGGATTCTCCTCTCAATCCATAGTTTCCACCGAAATAACCTCCACCGCCTCCGGAATAGGTCATATTACTGCCGGAATAACTTGCTGCACAGCCAAAGTTGGTGTATTCATAGCTTCCGGTAGAAATCTGTCTTCCTCCGAGCGCTCCGCCTGAGCCGTCACCGCCGCGTTCTCCGCCACCGTCTCCGCCTTTATTTTCAACTCCTGCAGAAGTGATGCCGCCGCCACCTCCGCCACCTGCAATAATCAGGATTTCCGTTTCCCTGTTTTTGTAATTGGTAGACTGACTGCTCGAACCGGAAGAACTGCAGATGGCACCGGATCTTGTCATGATACTGGTTGCTCCGCCACCTCCTGCTCCATACCCGTTACTGGTAGAGTAAGAATAGCCATATCCTCCGCCATTGACACCATTGCTGTTAGCAGATGAGGGTTGTCCGCCATTATAAATATAAATCTGCTGACCCTTGGTCATCTTCTTATAGCCTTTTGCGTGACCGCCAAGTCCTCCCTTTCCGGTAGCCGTATCCTTTGTGATGGATGCGCCTTCCGCACCCCAGACTTCAAATTCATAAATACCGTCTGCCGGAATGGTGAATGGTACATAGTTTCCCGTATAAGGGAAATCGTAGACCGTGGTCACCCATTCCGGTACTATGAAATCCCCATCCACAAAGTTTACTTTTTCTCCCGGCTTGTAGGTGGTTCCGTTACAGTTCCATCCGCAGAAGGACTCGCCCTCCTTTTCATAAGGACAGACTGGAACGGTGACCTGTGAGCCTCCCGTATTCCCGTTATTGTAATAGCAGGTGCTCTTTATGACACTTTCCGTCTTACCCTCAATCAAAATACCACCGTTGGGATACATATTGACTTCGATATTCATCTGAAATACGGCATAAAGGGTAAAGTCCGTCTCTTCCTCCACAATGCAGGAAGTAAGCACCTTTGCCCCGGCTTCCGTATCCTTTCTCCATCCAAGGAGCGTATATCCTTCCAATGCTGCAGAAGGTGCAAGAAGCAGGGCATCTTCCCCGTCATCCACATGAATGGTTTCCGACTCCCCGGTATCCGTCTGAAAGGTTACCTTTACTCCTTCCGAATAAACCTTGTTTTCCCCCAGATAAATCCGCTCCACCTTTTTGGTGTTCTCGTCTCTGTAACATAAATAGATACAGTTCTCATCATAGGTTTCCAACGCCCTGTAATCGGTAAGACTGATCATTTTGGTAATCAGATTTCCGGAGCTGCTTAGAGCCTCATCCACACGGCTACCCAGATCAGAAACCGCAGTGTCCAGTTCCCTGATGGTTTCCAGCGCACCATCCAGTTCTCCTATCACATTCCTTGCAGCAAACACACAGGTTCCGTCCAGAATGCTGTCTCCCACGTTCTGGATGGTAGCATAAGAAGTCGGCTCTGCAGATGCGGTCTTACCTTCCTGTGTACAGACAAGTGTCACCCATCCCGGTGCCGCACTGACAAGTGCTGTATCCCCGACAGCATATACCGTATCACGAAGCAGGGTGTTCCCGCTTCCTCC
>JBJELZ010000067.1:0-2994 GCA_051879415.1 Lachnospiraceae bacterium | reverse complement strand
TTGTGGCAAAATTCTTGCACTCCGGACTTCCATTTTTTTGCGTTCCGGACAGCAAGTTTTTTGCATTCCGGACTGCCAGATTCTTGCGTTCCGGACAGCAAATTTCTTGCATTCCAGAAGGATAATAAACTGCCGGTTTTGCCCGGATGCGTTTCACAAAGTTCTTCACATATATCACCGATGGACGGTTGCAGCCCTGCCGGTACCGTTCGATCAAACCGATGCCATGTACACTGTCAAGCTCCCGGAGAAGCTTTGTGACCGTTGTGTGTGACATATGCAGCACTTCCTGAAGTTCAGCTACTGTGTAGATGATATACACATAACCATCAGCATCCACCCAGCCATTTTTCTTTGAAAGGTTGATCCTGTCCAGCAGGATGCCATACAGAAGCTTTGCATCCGTGGACAGTCCTTCAAATTCCTTTTCGGTAAACAATGCCTTGGGAATACGGAAAAATGAAAACTGCTCGGATTCTTCTACCCGGAAGTATTCATAATCCATTTTTTCATCCTCATTATTCCATTTCTTTGTTCTTGAACATATCCAGATACATGTTGAACACACTTACCAGTTCCTTCAGGTAGATACGTCTGGCACCTTTGTTGCAGGCATGCATATCTTCAATCCATTCCGGGGAATTTCCACAGATCACAGCCGTTGTCTCTACGACAGCCATAAATTTCTTCATGGATTTCATCTTGTAGACATAGTTGAAATACTGGCGGATCGCTTCAATTCTATCCGGATCATTTTCCAGTAATTCAATGACACCGAAAGCCAGATCCATACCAAATTCACTGGCATCATCTTCGATTGCCTCATCATCCAGGATACCGTCCTCATCGCAATAGCATCTGAATTCCATCGGACTTAAATCTTCCGGATTGAACTCGTCCTCTCCCAGATCAATTGGCGGGACACCATCCTCCAGATGCCCTTCTTCAGGACAACCTTCCCTGATAATCTCAATGTAGCCTTTTTTCATAAGATCATCTACAATTTCCCTGGCAGTTGCCACCATCTTGTCCATGATTTCCTCTGCTTCCTCCGGTGTTACCATTTCCATCAAATCCTTAATTGTCATCATTGCATTTTCCTCCTCATTTTTTGAAATATCATTTATATAGAAACGGTTCGGTCTGCCATTGTCCTTAACAACCCGAACCATGTTTCCCATACTTTCCAGTTCCGAAACAGCATAATCTACCCGGTATCTGGTGCTATTCAAATCCCTGATCATTTCACTTTTGGGATAGATCACATAGAGTTTCCCTTTCTGGTCAACCCATCTGTTCTGTGCTGCATATTTCAGCCGGTCAAGCATGAGGCTGTATAATACCTTTGCCGTAGTGGATAAAGAGCAATATCTCTCATCCTTAAACAGTGCCTTTGGAACCAGCAGGCACTCTATCGGCATATAATCCTGATTACTCATCATGCTTCCCTCCATTCAGATCGACCATTGCCTCTGTTGAGAAAACAGTCAAATCCAGCATTCCCACAAAAATCTGATAATACAGGGAACAAAGCTCTGCATCATCCCTTACCAGATACAACCCTTCCAGTTCTTCTGACAGATGCCTCATGGCATACATTGTCTGGCAGAGTTCATGGACTTTTTCATAGTCCTGTTTTTCCACGTTCTGCTCCAGACGGTCAACAAAACGGCTCCAATCTGTAAAGTTGCTGTCCATTACAATCAGGCACTGGAACAGCTCGGTTGCTTCACAGGCAGCCGCCAATACTACATTTTTGATATTGATGGAACCATTTTCATTTCTCATGTGATTGATCATGTACTCTTTATTTAACATTACCATTGGCTTTTCCTCCTATCGAAACGGCATTTCTTCTTCCATAGATTCCGGGATGTTCAGAAAACCATCCCCTTCCATCGGCTCCGGCATTTTCTCCTGCACTTTTGCCCCGGCAAACTCGATACGGTCTGCAAAAAGTTCTGTCGTATACACCTTTTTTCCGGTCTCTTTATTATCGTAACTGCCGGTTACGATTTCACCCTCTACCATCACCTTTGTTCCCTGCACCAGGTAATCCCGGACAAACTCCGCTTTTTTTGCAAAGGCTTTCACCGGAATGAAACTGACATCGTCTGAGTAATTTCTTCTGACTGCCAGTACAAACTTGGCGATCTTATGAAGACCTTTTTCATTCTGTGTCTCGTTATAGCCCGGATCACGAACCAGTCTTCCGGAAATAATTGCTGTATTCATTACCTCGCATCCTCCTATCCTTTCAGTGTTTTATAGCACAGCCCGATACATGGACCACACTTGGCATAACAACAGTCGTAACATTCATCTTTCTCCAGTTCCTCCTGTTCCATTTCAGCCGCAAACATGCTCATAAGCAGTTCATAAGCAGTTTTCAATTCCAGATATTTCTCTTCTGCTTTTTCCATCTTCCTTTTAAATTCCGGAAGCATCTGGCGAAGAACCGGATGGAAATGTTCTTCTTCATCATCCCAGGCACAGGCTGCCATCATGCAACGTGGAAATTTTTCATAACTTCCTGCATAATAAGGGCAATAAGAACAGCCCCTTTCCCGGAACATAACCGGTGTAATAACCGGAAGCTGCCCTCTGATTTCTTTCGTAATCTGTTTGTTCTTGATTCGCTCTCTCATGTTCGTTTTCCTCCGTCTTTTTCTTTATGCAAAAGGGGATTCCCCCTGAATTGCCTGCTTTATCGCACAAAAAAAGGCAGGCTTACGAATTTGTTTTTTCGCAAGCCTGCCTCAAATCTACTATTCATTATCGTTTTACTATATACCGGATGGTCACATAGAATGCTCTCACAACATAATATGGAATCATAAGGCTTCCCAATAAACCACCCACAATAACACTCAATGCGATCATTCCAATGGTACCCCCAACATCATAACCTTTGGGGATTAAAATGATGCACATTTTATGTATTCCAAATGGAAGCCCTGCAAGGAACAGAAACATAAATAAATCTGTATTCCC
>JBJELZ010000066.1:0-3013 GCA_051879415.1 Lachnospiraceae bacterium | reverse complement strand
AGTGCTTGAGATGTCAATCATTTTATTTTCAGAAATACTAACCATATTCAGCAAGTCAGGCAGAATATTATGAGCCGTTCCTAATCCAATTCCGAAAATCAAGATTAGGAACGAGGCGCACAGAAGCAATCTTTCGACTTTGTTTTTCATACCCCACCTCAAAAGTTAAAGTAAATGAAAGGATTGTAGGATGTAACCGCCAGAGTGCCAATCGACATCAGGAAAAGAATTATGCTCCCGACCGGCTCAATGATTCTGCACATCTGATCTATTTTCCCGCTTCTATCGCCCATCCCACGTAATTTGCGCAGGATGGGCGTACAGCATACTGCCGCAATCGCAAACGAGACAAAATACTCTCTTGCAAAAAAACGCGTCTGTGTTGCGAACGCTCCTGATGGTCCAACAATAAACATGCTCTTCACGTACTCGATTGCCGCTTGTAAATTCGCCGCCCGGAAAAATACCCATCCGATCAGTACCACCAACATTGTATAGAACCATCTAAAGGCCTGGGGGATTGATAACGTAATACCACTTTTTTTGTAAACACGTTCAATAATCTGAAACAAGCCATGCCACAGCCCCCAAAGGATAAAATTCCAGGAGGCACCGTGCCATAAGCCGGTTAGGAAGAAGACGGTCAGCAAATGGAGATAAACATTTCCCTTGCGATTGCCTCCCATTGGGATATATACGTAGTCCCGAAAGAAGCTGGAGAGTGAAATATGCCATTTCCTCCAGAACATCGTTATGCTCGTCGCAGTATAGGGATAGTCAAAGTTTTCCGGAAAATGAAAACCAAACATTCTGCCAAGAGCAATTGCCATATCCGAATAACCGGAGAAGTCGAAATAAATCTGGATTGCATAAGCAAACGCACCCAGCCATGCCATTCCCGTTTCCAACTCAGCAGGGTTCATGTTAAACGCCGTATCTGCAAGGACCGCAAATGCGTTGGACAGAATCACCTTCTTTGCTAGTCCAACACAAAAGCGCTGAATTCCGGCAGCAAAATCATCCAACTTCTCTTGCCGATGCTCAATCTCTACGTTAACATCGCTATATCGAACAATAGGCCCCGCAATCAGCTGTGGGAACATGGCAATATATAGCGCCACATTCAGCGGATTCTTCTGCACATTTGCTTTCCCCATAAACACATCCAAAACATAGCTCATTCCCTGGAATGTAAAAAAGGAAATGCCAATGGGCAATACGATATTGCGCAAGGGAATCGATGTTCCCAGCAAGCCATTGATATTCTTTACCGCGAAATCGAAGTACTTATAGTAGAATAAAATGCCCAAGTTCACACACACTGTTATGATCAACAGCGAAATGCGCAAGCCCTTTCCTTTGGGAGAATACTTCCAAATCAGCAAGCCAAGAAGATAATTAGCCAGGATGGATGCAAGCATCACCCAGACAAACGAAGGCTCTCCGACAGCATAGAACAGTAGACTAGCCACCAGTAAAAAACTGTTTCTCAGCTCCTTGCGGATCATATAATACCCCGCCAAGGTAATAGGCAGAAATAAAAAAAGAAATAACATCGACGAGAAAACCATAGCGCACCTCATTTTATTCTATATATATATGCACTTCGTATTCATCTGCTGTAGACTGTTTTACTCGGTAACAATATCCTCATGTCCTTATTTACCGAAAAATAACCATACCATTCTGAATATGCTGTGAGTAGAACAAGGAAATAGTCTTATCCTCAACGTTATCTCTCAGTGCCTCATGATCCCTGCTTTTGACCTTCAAATCTGTTTTCAATCTCAGACCTATGCCCGGAAACTCGTACAACGTCCTTAGTCTACCGACTTCTTCCTCGTTTTTATCATGTAGGCATAGGATACTTCACCATTTGCCACAGTTGAAAACAGAGCACTTCGTTCCATATTGCCCGAACAATCAGCATTGTTTGCGGCAGTAGAAATTGTAAGTCTGGCTTCTAATTTAATTCGAAGATATTTGCTTTCTGAGAATACTTTCTCAGATGCCTTGTCACAAATATGTTCTAAGGCGGCTCCGAATCATCCATCTTCAGCAACAGAGGGTTCTATCGTTCATACTTTTCAGAGCATCTTTGAAAACTCCCCTTTGAGATTTGGGGCGAATCTTTTGCCCCAACAATATCTTTTGGAAAGTCTGCAATACACCAAGTATTCCGAACTTTCCAAAACTATTGTTGGAGCAAAATGTCTCATTCAAAACCGCGATAAGTAGTTATTAGAGGTCTCCTTCCCTTTTAAGGCTGGAAATATACGCAGTATTCCCCGGTTTTCAAACTTGAAGATGGCCCAAAATATCGTCTCCTCAGCTCAAGTCGAATCAATCAAAGCTTCCCGAAATCAAAAACAAGCTGTCAGAATAGCCAAGTTTTTTACATCAGCGAAATCACTTACGATTGGGTTTCAAGCTTACCCATAATGCGTTGTATTTTTTCCGGATCTCCCCACACACCAGGAGAGTCATAGGGGCGATCAGGGAAAGTTCCATATTGAAGGCGAATTTTCATATTTCTGCTTTGAATATAGCCTTCCACCTGCTCCGCCAGACTGACAGGAACGCCAGTGCAGCAATTGATGATACCTGCAACCTCTGTTTGCATGGCGGTTGCCGCAATCATCTTCGCAAGCTGTTTGACCTCAATAAAATCATATTTATTTTTGCCTGAGGTGAAAGGGAAGAACTCCTGACCCCGCTCCTCTGCTGCGCAGAGCTTCCCAAAAATAGAAGCGCTTCTTCTATCGTCACCATAGATATAGTAGGCCCGCAGCCACTGTACCGTCACATCTCTGCCTTTGCACATTGCAAAAACAGCTCTTCGCAGGCTGTCTTTTGCGATTCCATACAAGCTACTGGGATTGCATGGCGTATTCTCTTCAATTGCGCCCTCCCAGTACCCAACCTCATGCATGGTCCCCATGACCAGAATTTGCTTCAGCCCCTCATTTATCATGCGGCGAATAAAGCAATAGTGATCGGACAGACATCTCAT
>JBJELZ010000065.1:0-3014 GCA_051879415.1 Lachnospiraceae bacterium | reverse complement strand
ATGAATCTATGCTCGGATATCCTCTTCCGGATTCCCATTTTGAAATTGCAGTTCTAGATACAAATAATGCCGCAGCCAGTTCTTCTTGTGTCATTCCCCGGCTTTTTCTTAATTCCTGAAGTTTTTCATGAAATTCCAAAACCTCCACCCCTTGCTCGTTTTATTTATTCTTTATTGACAGTATAACCGCTCCCTGATAAATAGAAAATAATCCAATGCTTAACAATACGCCACCTACAATATCCGTGAGCCAATGTACTCCCGAAATCAATCTGCCAATAACCATGAATGCCGAAAAAGCGATTGTTACAATCGTTATCACTTTTTTGACTGCAATGCTTGACAGCCTGCGCTGAGTCTGTTCGATCAAAGTCGGCATCACACACAATACCAATAGTGTAGTTGATGATGGATAAGATGCCTCCATTACTCCGTTAATTAAAATAGGTCTGTAATTGATTGGAATCATCTCAAAAAATATATATGCCAGGATCACGACAATATAATAAATACCCAGAATAATGATATCCGGATCCACCTTGAAAAGACTTCTTTTCTTAATCAACTGAACTAGTCCCACACCTGCAAAGATCAGGCATACTACGACAGGCACCAGCCCCATCCAATCAGTAATCGAATAAATCATCATGTGTACGCCTGTGAAGCGGTGAAACCAGCAATTGAGTGTTGCAAATCCAATATTCGTTCCGTTTTGACCATGAGGCTGCACATCTACCATCTGGATCAAAACTGTCCATAATACAAAAGTTGCAATGAATATTCCTCCAAATAGTAAATTCTTCATTCCGTTCTTTTTCATCATTCTACGTCCTTTCTATATGGGTTTGTCTTTTCGACACATTCACCTTATCAAAAAACATAAAATGATGATAGAATCGCTCGGTCACATACGTGATACGATTCGTATCATACCCGTAAATGCTTGTTTTTTCAGTATTTCCTTCTGATTATCTATCCCTGCAAATCCGGATTTATCTTTTAGCATTCTATCATGTTCTATTCTGAAATTCCACTCTTACATTTACAAAGAGTCGCCTTTCGGCAGCCCTCTTAACTTATATATAAACGATCTCTTTCAGTACAATTTTTTCAGCACTTGTTCTGATATTATTCATCAACCCGACCCACTTCATCTGATCCCGTATCTTCAATGTTTCTGTCACACTCTGTTCTTCTGCCATCTGCTTCATTAACATTTCGACCTGCTCTCTTGCATCCCGATCAATCTGATTCAGATGTTCAGTCAGCTTTCCAGTCAATAACAGGCACTGATATCTTGCTGGTCTATACTCTTTCAGATATTGTTTCCGCAACATTCCATATTTCCCATATGTCGGTTCTTCCTCATTCAGCACCAGACCCGGCAAATAGTAATCTCCATGCAAGGTATAGCTTAATCCGTTCTTTTCATCATAAATGTGTTTTTTCATGCACTTATATCTCCATTCCTCTGTTCTTTGTTTTATTTTTCTTACGCTGCTGATTCTCCATCTCGCTCTTTTTCGCACCCCATGCTAATCTTTCGTAAATGCTTCCTTTTGGCATTTGTTCCATCCGTCGTTTTTCTTCCAGTGCTTTCTGATTATGAATATCCTGCAGTACCGCAGCCTCCACAGTGTCTATTCCCATGACACGCACAACACGATCATATCTATCAGAAACACTTTGCAACATATTCTTTTCTTCTAATAATTTCTGATTGTCTTTACGCATATCATCCAACTCTTTCTGAACACTGTTATATGCCTGTTTTGTCTTCTGGTATTTATTTTTCCATTTCTCCACTTCTTTCGTAAGTTCTTTTACCTGGGCAGCCATTGCAGCAATCTTATTCTTCATTTGAATAAATAATGGTTTAACTTTTTTATCCCGATAGGTTCCTGCACGTTCCAATGCTCCTGCTTCCGGTAGAAGCGTTTTAACCGTCCCATATTCTTTTATTTCCTTACTGACATTATCTATGATCGGCTGTAACTGCTCCCGACGTTCTTCTAGGCTTTTTAATTCTATTTCTGCTTTCTCTGCCCGCTTTTCTGCAGCTTCTTTATCCCTGACCGCCTGTTCCTTATCTTCTTTCAAAAGCTGAATATCTGCCTTGGATTCTGCAATCTGTGCAGTCAGTCCCTCATTCTCTGCTGTCAGATACTCTTTTTCCTGCTCCAGAGCCTGAACTTCCTTCTTTCGTTCTTTTTTCTTGAAATTATAAACATCCAGATGTTCCTCATGGGTACCTTTCTGTTCCCATTCAATCCCATACTGCTTTGCAATATCTGCCAGCACTTCTTTTTCGTGGTTTATCCACTGATTTAATTCTGTGTCATGTTTATTTCCACCTTGAAATCCCAAACTTTTTAATGCCTGCTTCAGTGAAACTCTGATATCCATCCCTTTTCCTTTCCAACCAGTCACATAGGGAACAAAATCAATATGCAGATGTGGTGTAGCTTCATCCTGATGAAGATAACAGCAAAATACCCGGAGAGTTGGATTCCTTTTCTGAAAATCCTGCATATATTCATTCAACACCTTCACTGCCAGTTCTCCTTCTACTGTCCCTACAGCCATGTCTTCACAATTTCCAATCTGGAAAATGACCTCATGGAATAGTTTTTCCTGTTTTCCCTGCCGGATTTTTTCATAATAATTTGTAATCTGACGGTCTTTTCTTTTCCCCACATTGTATCGCTCCACAGAATCATCAAACAACTCTTTATAAACATCTTTCAGATTTTCATTCTGGTAACAAATATTCAAGTGTACTCTGTCCGGATCTACATTTTCTGCTATGAAATCCCTTCTGTTATGAGCCAGAGAACCAGCTCCGATCATACCGCTAATTGTTCTTTTCATGGTCATGCTTCTCACCTCCCCTTCTGAAACCAGTGCCAGACATGGCACATAAATTTGTATCTTCGCCAGTTATGGCGATAAAAAGAACTCTTCGCCGGATACGGCGGTTTTGTTACTTTTGTCAAAAGTAACGCAAAAGCACT
>JBJELZ010000064.1:0-3027 GCA_051879415.1 Lachnospiraceae bacterium | reverse complement strand
AGCTATGCTCAAAATCCGCTACTCGGATAAAAAAGGCAGGGGAATCCATACAAAACAGTATAGAAAAAGGGAAAAATCAGTTCTTTTTCAACAGAATATGGAACAAATGATACTAAAAAGCAATTTTAGATATAAGGGACAAATGTGTGCTGGGCTTTTGACCCCAGTATCTTGTCACGAGGAGTGTCCCTCTGTCACGCTGTTCATCGTGGACGCTCCCCAATTATTTCCAGTGTGACAGAGGGACACTCCTCGTGACAAAAGGAACGTCCCCAACGAAAGAGGTCTTGCAAATCATGAATTCAGAATTACAGAAGCTGCTGCTGAAACAGAAAGAAGAAAATGAATATCACATTCCTCTGGAAAAGGAATTCATTTATTACCGCCGGATTGCCAATGGAGACACTTCTATTCTAAAGGAGGAAATGACCGGTCAGACGGAAGGTCTTGGCAAACTCTCTGATGACCCCATCCGGAATACCAGATACCACCTGATTATTTTAACTGCCATGATTACAAGATTCTGTATCGAGGCAGGACTAAACAGCGAGACCGCTTATACCATGAGTGACCTGCTGATCAGGGAGCTTGACCGGGCACGATCAGAAAAGGAACTTCTTCAAATCCGCTATCAGATATTATCTCAATTTATCAGGACCATGAATCTTGAAAAGCATAAAAAATATTCCCTGACCGTCACAAAATCCATGGAATATATTGAGAATCATCTGACACAACCGCTTACCAATACACAGGTTGCCGGTCAGGTGTCCTGCACGCCTGATTATCTTTCGCGATTATTCAAAAAAGAGACCGGATATACATTATCGGACTACATACTTGCACAAAAATGCAATACTGCCTGCTATCTGCTGGAAAATGGAACCAGCTCGTGCACAGAAATCAGTGCCTTTCTGGGTTTTTCCTCCTGCAGTCATTTTATAGCTAGATTCCGTTCCCTGTACAAGATCACGCCTGCCCAGTACCGCCGCCGGCATGTCCGGAATACCATCAACCAGTTTGGATCTTCCTAGGGACGGGGCTTTTGTCACAAGGAGCGCCCTTTGTCACGCTTTTTCCAACCCGTATCATTACATAAAGCGTGACAAAGGGCGCTCCTTGTGACAAAAGCCCCGTCCCCGATTAAAAAAGCATGGCTAAGAAAAACTGTTCGCGTTATAATAAGAACATATTAAAAAAGCAGGCATCTGATTAGAGAATACAAAGGCGGATTTAATTATGTATACATATAAGATATGGCAATGGTTTTTATTCTTTTTTATCTATTGTTTTTTGGGATGGTGCTGGGAGACAGCATATGTTTCGATTCGGAAGAGACAGTTTGTTAATCGTGGATTCATGAAAGGCCCCTTCCTGCCGATCTATGGTTTTGGTGCGCTGGCAATTCTGGTTGCCGTCATTCCGGTAAAATCCTTTCCCATCTTAGTTTATCTGGCTGGTCTGATCAGCGCAACCCTGTTGGAGCTGGTCACAGGCATTATTATGGAACGTTTATTCCGTGTAAGATATTGGGATTACAGCCAGCAGAAATTTAATTATAAAGGTTATATCTGTCTAAGCTCCTCTATTGCCTGGGGTGCCTTTTCCCTTGCCATGATTTATGGATTTCACAATCCCATTGAACGGCGGGTTCTTTCCATACCGGACAATTGGGGGATGTGCATCACCTTATGTCTGACCACTGTCACTGCTTCTGACTTTGCTGTCAGCTTCAAAACCGCTATCGAACTGCGCGATCTGTTGTCAGCTATGGATAACATAAAAGAAGAAATCAGCCGCCTTCAGAGACGGGCAGAGATTCTGGAAACAATTTTATCAGATGACATGGAAAAGAAGAGCCAAGAATGGCATGAAAAATATTCTCAACAGCTAAATACATTACGGGAAGATCTGAAAGCCGGAAAAGACGCGTTCAAAGCAGGCAAGGAAATCAGCCTGGAGGAATTACGTCAGCTGAAACAATCACAGCAGCAGCGTATGCTTACTTTAAAAACAAGACTGCGCGAAGCAACAGATTCCCGACGCTCCGTCTCTATCCACCGGCTGTTACGTCGTAATCCCTCTGCTGTTTCACGCAGATATGCCAATTCCTTTCATGAATTAAAGGAACAAATGCTGGAAACCTTAAAAGAAAAAATTGATAAAAAATAAAATTTTTATTACCGGACGTTATCCTTTCAGCTCCGGAACAACCGCGTAAAAGATCAGATCCTGCTCACTGTTATTGATCAGGCTATGTGCATGCCCTTTTGGACAGTAATGACAGTCACCTGCTTTTAAAAGCTCTTCCTGATTATCATAAACTGCCTTTCCTTCTCCTTCCACAATAAACACGATCTCACAATTGGTTTCATGGGTATGCAGGCCGATAAAAGCTCCGGGCTCCAGACGCCCCCGCATAATTTTTCCACTTGCATCCTCGTACATTTTCAAATTGGTATTTCCCTCGCCACCTTTAAACTTGGGAAATGCCTTCTCTGCAATCTGTTCAAACTTTATCTTCATGATATTCCTCCTTGGGGACGGGGCTTCTGTCACAAGGAGTGCCCTTTGTCATGAAGAGCGCCCTTTGTCACGATTTTCTCCTACCCGTAACATTTCTTTTAATCATTTTATATAAAAAATATAAGTCACGCAACAAATTTAAATAACTTAATATTTTTTCTTTACTTTTCTTGGATATCTTACTATAATTCTTGGTAAATAAATTGTATCTCTGTATTCTATTTCAATTTATCATCTTTCTTTCAATTTTAATTTCAAGTTATTTCTATTTAGCCACCTTATTTCTATACAAACATTTCCCAGGAGGTACTTATGTCAAGACATATCAGAACAAAATCCAGCACACGGGTCTATCACATCGTTATCAAAGGTGCAGATCGACAGCTTCTATTTGAAGAAGAAAAAGATTATATAAAATATTTGCACATTTTGGAATATTATAAGCGCTTGAGTTTCCGTAGTTTTATCCACAAATCCACTTTTTTATGATAACATTATCCA
>JBJELZ010000063.1:0-61876 GCA_051879415.1 Lachnospiraceae bacterium | reverse complement strand
CACGGTTAAAATCCGGATTATGAAGTTCTTCCCAAACTGCTAAAAACTCAACTGTGTTTCTGTTTCTCATCCAATTCTGAATAACAAATCTTGGATCATTATCATTTCTGTATTTCGCAATGTCTGTCAATGAAATATATTCATTCTCAAAATCGTTCGTGTAAATTCCAATATCAATACCTTTTGCGTGAATGGTTTCCCTAACTATTTTATTTGCCATTTCTATTCCTCCACCATACTCTCCATCTCTTCCAGCTTCTGCAACGCCTTAAGATATGCAATCAGTCTCCTATATTGATCATCTCCTAAGCTATGAATTTGTTTTAAAATTTTAATATCCGCACTGGTAATTTCACAATCAACATCCATATTTTTATAGTCAGGGTCAATACCTCTTCCTGTAAGAAGCTGCTCTGGAGATACCTCTAAAGCTTCACTGATTGCCATAATGCAATCTGACTGTGGATTTGTGTTCTTTCTTTTCCAATCACAAATCGTACTTGTAGATATTCCTGTCTTTTTCGATAACTCTGTCTGTGTCATTTTTCTTTTTTTCATTATATAAAAAATTCTTTCACTGATAATCATAATCATCCCCTCTTTCCATATACCTTGTACGCTTTTCGTTTTAACGTATTTTATTCTGTTTTTACGGAAATCATATCACATAACAATTTTTATTTCAATAGTAATTTTCACATAAAATATGCCAAGTAAACTCTCTAACATAAATCAAAAAACCCCGGAGAATCACTCTCCGGGATTTCTGTTTTCAACCATACTGTGATCATATTGTCTTACGTTCTTGCCAATCCATCAACACTCAAAGTAACACCTGTAATATAATCTGCCATATCAGATGCCAGGAACACAAATGCATTGGCGATATCTTCCGGCTCACCGAGTCTCTTAAGCGGAATCTTTGCAATCAGAGGATCAATGACATTCTTAGGCACCGCCTGCATCATATCCGTGTTCGTAATGCCAGGTGCAACTGCATTGACACGGATTCCCTTGGGCCCAAGTTCCTTTGCAAGGGATAAGGTAAATCCATTCACCGCTGATTTGGAAGTCGGATAAGCAACCCCTGCTGCCTGACCGCAGATGCTTACCATGGAACTTGTATTCAGGATAACTCCCTTTCCCTTTTTCTCCATAATATCAACCACAGCCTTGGAACAATTAAAAATTGCCCTGACATTCAGATCCATTACTTTATCAAATAAGTCCTCTGTATACTGCTCAAACGGCGTACTATCGGAAACACCGGCATTATTCACAAGAATATCAATGCCATCATATTTTTCGGCTGCCTGATCAAATTTTTCCTTGATATCCTGATAATCATTCAGGTTCGGTATCATGGAGTCCACCACTGCATCGGGATACTTTTCTTTCAGGGAGGCAACCGCCTTAGCTGCCGTTTCTTCTCTGGATGCACAGAGTATTACTTTGGCACCCTCTTTGAGAAATGCTTCAACCGTAGCATAACCAATTCCTCTGCTTCCACCTGTAACAATCGCTGTTTTACCCTTTAGTAACATAGAAGCACCTCCTTTTATATGCCTTCTATTCTCCAACTGTCTGGTTTTTTCCGTGGGTTTTTCCATAATACATCCGTTCATCTGCCAGTATAATCAGCTTTTCAGAAATCTCCCTCTCTCCGCAGAAGGCAACCCCGAAGGTCATGGTAATGTGAAGCTCCTTTCCATGATAAGGAATCCCTGTTTCGGCCATGGTCTTCCGAATATGCTCTATTACAGAAATACTATATGCTTTATCTCCATAAATAAGAATCAGAAATTCCTCTCCACCCCATCGGCTCGGAATACTGCTTTCCGGCAGATTGTTTCTCATCATCCCCGCCAGACTGTGCAATACCACATCCCCGCACTCATGCCCATAGGTATCATTGACTGATTTAAAATTATCCACATCACCAAGGATCACGCAATAAGGCTGCCCGGACTGCTCGAACTGGCGGAACTGAGCCTGCATATGATAACGGTTGCTCAGACCTGTCAGTCTGTCATAGTTTGCCATATGATCCAACTGTGCATTCTTGTCACGCAACAATCCATTAATCATATCAGCAGTATATTTATTATATGCAACATCTGATAAAATATTGGCTGTCACATAAAGAAACTCTGCTGCATGATCAATTGTTTTCCTGTCAACCACATTGATCTTATCCAGTGCATCCAGATAAGCCTCCGGATCAATCCCTAATTCCTCTGCAATCTTGCGATATTTTTCCGGGTCCGGCTTTTCTGCCAGAATCTGACCGCCAATGAAACAGCCGATCATCTCACCATTTACCATAATCGGTGCTGCATAATCCATCAGTCCCGCATGACATTCATAAACACAGGCATGCCCATTCCTAAACGCCTGCTCCGCACCTCTTTTATCACATTGCTCGCAGCGCTGTCTTCCGAGTGCCGACTGACAGGTATAATCCATACAGAACTTTGAAAAATTAGATCCCTGGGTCACGGCAACACCATACTTGTCTGTTGTCAGGAACGCCATTCCGGTCATAGAGGAAAAAGCATCCTGCAGCTTCTGCAGCGTTTCTACAGAGATAAGGTCTGTCAGTGTCAGTTCCTTTTTCATCGGCAGAGCATCCTTTTTATCTGCACCATATGCAAGAATATTCTCAAAATCCTTCCGTGGAAGAGGTTTGGAAAAATAATAGCCCTGAATGAAATCACAGTCATGACGGTACAGAAAATCCAACTGGTTCTGTGTCTCTACCCCTTCTGCAACCACCTTGGCATTCATATGATGCGACATATCAATGATAGAGTGGATAATACTCTTTATCTTGGCATCTTTACCTATCTTCTGCACAAATCCCATATCCAGCTTGATCAGGTCAAAATCATACGCACTGAAGGTACTGAAGGAAGAATATCCGCTTCCGAAATCATCCAGCAGAACCTCTGCACCGGCAGCCCGTAACTCAGCAATAATATTGGCCTCATGGGCAGACATGGCAGCATAAGCTGTCTCTGTTACTTCAAAACGAACCTTGATATTACACTGATCATCCCGTAAGCTTTCAAAGATGGCATCAATCATTCTGGAATCATAGAAATCCACCCAGGAAAGGTTGATAGAAACAGGCACGACTCTTTTTCCCTCTCGTATACCGTCTGCATATAACCGGCGTACTTCACTTAAAACAAAATAATCTACCTGTGAGATCTGCCCGCTTTCCTCCAGAATCGGGATGAAAATTCCGGGGGAAAGAACACCGTGTCCCGGATAATTCCACCGGATCAATGCCTCTGCAGAAGTAATATTACCCACATGGGTATCAAAGATCGGCTGATAATATACCTCAAATTCACCATTGTTCAATGCTTCCTGAACCCGTCCGCGGATTTCTGACTGAATAATATAATTCTTCCGCATGGAATTATCAAAGATAGCATATGGCTTAACGTATTCATCAAAGATATGCGCGATTGCCAGTTTGGTACAATCACACATTGTACTGATCGGAATGGTTCTGTCCTTAATCAGATAGATGCCGCAACGAATAGATAGCTGAATGCTTCTCTTATCTTTGGAATAAGATGTTCTGCATAACTCCGGCAACACCTCATAGTCCAGATTGTCCTGATCTACCAGACAAAGAAACCTGTCCCCATCTGTTCTGGCAAGCAGAACCGGCTGCAGGGGAGAATTTTTGAAATACGCATAAATATACTGTAATACTTCGTCCCCGCCACTGGTTCCGAAAAATTCATTTATCCCCTTAAAATCTTTGATATTAAAACGAAGAATGGCATAATTTTTCTGTGGATCTGCGGAATCAAGCCATAATCCTGCTTCCCGCAGAAATCCCCGACGGTTCAGGGCTCCTGTCAAAAAATCCCTGTTTTCAATATCCAGTACAAATTCATCGTGGATATCCTTAATATAAAGATAAACGATCTGGTTATCATGGGTATACTCCGGTGTCGGAACCAGCTCCATGGAAACCCAGCGGAATTCCCCATTTAGCTTACGCCGGTAATGACAGCACAAATATCTGTTTCCTTCACAAAATGCCCGGCGGAGTTTGTTAAAATCTATAAACAACAGATATTTTTCCATATCATCCGGATGTACAAATCCTGACCGTGCAAATCTCCTGAGCCATTCTGACGTTGTCCCCGAATAACCATTTTCAAGATCCCGTTCCGAATGAATGAGCTTGATCTCCTCATGGCTATCCAGCGTCAGATTGACCTTTAATATTTTGTAATAAATGTCCGAGAGCATTAGTAACGCTTCATTTTCATGACATTCATCCTTCATTGTACCCCCACCTCTCATCTTTCGTTCTGTCTGTCCGAAGCAAGAAAATGAATAAAATCATTCTCCGGCAACGGCCTGGAAAAGTAAAATCCCTGGATATAGTTAATCTGTAGTTCTTCCATTGTATCAAACTGTTCTTTTGTCTCAATTCCCTCTGACACAATTTTTAACTGCATTCCGTGAATCATGCGCATGGCGGCATCCATAACATATTTTGCCTTACCATTCTCAAAATAGGAATTTATCATATCACGATCAAACTTAACAATGTCAACGGGCATCTCCACGATATAATTCAGATTGGATTGTCCTGTCCCGAAATCATCCAGAGAAAATGTAACTCCGTAATCCATCAGCTTTTTCATATTGTCCAGCAGGACCTTCTTAGCCTCCAAAGATGCAGATTCCGTAATTTCCAGATTAATCCGCTCAGGAGAAATCTGATATTCCTCCATAATATGAATAAACCGCTCTGAAAGCTGTTCATATGCACACTGTACGACCGAAAGGTTGATCTCAATATATTTTAGTCCATACTGCTCCGGTTTCCGGTCCTTAAGAAATGCACATACCATTCTAAACACTGCCTCGCCCAGCTTGATAATACTGCCATTTCTCTCTGCAATATTGATAAATACACCCGGCGGCACCAGTTCACCTTCCTCATCGCGGATCCGGACCAATGCTTCCGCTGCAATAAAAGATTTCTCCTGTGTGGAATAGATTGGCTGATAAAAAACCTCCACCCTGTCATTTTCCAGGGCATCCTGAATCAGATGTTCCACCTTCTTTTCTTCATACATATCGTCCCGCATCTTAGAACCAATGATCACAGTATCCCCGTCCATATAATTGGTTCCATTCAATCTGGCATAATCCAGCAGATGCAGGAGTTCATCACTGTCGGTTATGATACTGCCATCCGGCATATAAGTCCATTGCGGTCTGATATAGGTATTGCCTGCGGTTCCCCAGCTGGATTCAAAACGTTCTTTCATAAGCTTCCCATGCTGCTCAGCCTTTTCATGATCCTCAAAAACAAGCACAACTTCATTTTCTCTGTTTTTAAAGACATAAGCATCCTTCATTTCCAACAGCCAGGTAATAATCTCCATTCGAACAGTACTTTGCTCCTCGGTCGCTGAATGAACGCACAGAATATCCTGAAGCTCCAATACCATCACAGCAAATTTCTTTCCACCTCTGATTAACTGTGCTGTATATAAAAGCAATCCTTCCTGATTAAACATCCCTGTACCTTTATCGATATTTAATTCCGGATTTTCAAGTTTCAGATAGACAATAACAATTCCGATCGCACTTGCATAACCAACTAAAAGAATTTCATTGAAAGCAAACTGAACACCTGTTGCAAGAAGCCACAGTACCATCCAGATACACATAGCCTCCCACCGCCTGTTATCAATTCTCTTTCTTTTCGCAATTAATAAAATAATAATCCATGTCAGGAAAAAAACTGCAAATGCATAGGTCACCATAACGCTTGGACCATAGGTATAAATCTGATCCGGATTATTCCATGACTTGTAGATTGGGAGAGCAAAAATCAGTGCAATTCCTATCGTGGCAATTGTAATTGCCAGATAAAATCTTTTTTTATATTGGCGGCTTTCTCCGTAAATATCCGCACAGATATACAAAAAAGCTGCCATACCAACCAAGACCAGTGTGGAAATATAAGTTTTACAGACCGCATTGATCAAAAGATCGGGCACAATAATATGATAATCGAGAAGAATAATCGATGTAATATCCAATACCAGATTTAACACCGTAATCCAGAAAATCCGCATAAATGCCTGTGCTGTATGTAATTTTATCTTTTTGCGGCATATATAAAAATACAAAATAACCATTAACAATATAAGACCGCAGAACTGCATCTTAATATTCATTTATATACTCCGGTTTTCTATCGGTATCTTCTTTTATTTTAAGTATTTTTCTTATTACCTGTCAATAGAGAACTTCTTTCTGATCTGTTCTTACTGCACAGACAATAAACCGTTTCGCCTCATCTGCTGTACAGGTGGAGAGAGTAATCACATGATCATCATAGGAAACATAAATTCCACTTTGTATATAAGAGCCTGTGCAAAGTATATCCTTTGCAAAATCAAACAAACCCTGCGCATCCCTGTCAAGAATCGTATAGACCGCACTGTCTTCCGGCACTTCCTTATAAGCAAAAATCTCATACCGGTAAATCATTCCTTCGGTATAAATCTGGAAAAATCTGTGATCCTCATAGTAATCCTCTTCTGTCTTATAATACCGCAAACGCCCGAACATAGATAAATCTTTCATATTGTGGCCATACAGGATAACATGGCGGTCACTAAAATCAGGACAGCCTGCTCCATCCATGAAAATAGAACCTGCGGTCACATTTTCTCCGGTATAGGTCTTACGAAGATAGGTTTCGTTATCACCGGAATACAGGATCGGATAGCTGATCTTTTCATTCTCAAAATAAATCCAGCCTATGACATCGGGATTTACCTCCTGCAGTGCTTTCAAATCCACCGTCATGATCTCATACCACATGGGTTCCTCCTGCACCGGATTTCCTTGTGCCGGTTTCTCCTGTGGAAACAAATCCCCGCCATTGTTACCGTCAATCTGTATCACATATTTTCTGTTGGTTTCCTCATAGATCTGCTCTGCCTTATGGTAATCCGAAAAGATCAGAAAAATCTTCACCAAAGCAACCACCATGACAGCAAGAAGAAAGACGATTCCGACAGTCTGAAGCTTCCTCCATTTAGTGCTGTATATATCTTTCCCTGTTTCTGACAGCCAATCACCATTCCATGCTTCTTCTTCCCAGGCATCGTTATTATCTTCTGTCTCCGTAAACTCTGCATCCAAATTTTCTTTATCAAAATCTTTCTCATCCGGATCCTCAATATCCAAATCAATTATTTTCATAATGACATTCATCCTTCCAAATTATATGGTTGGCATGCAATTGCAAAGCACTTATTAATTATAAATAAAAAATCCACCAAACACAACCTGCCATACGGAATGTCTGATGGATTTTTATTGATAGCCATTCAATTCTAAATTTCTAAAAGATTACCGTACAAATACTCCAGAAGCAGCGGACCATACCATGGAATACGCAGATCCACACATTTTCCTTTTGGAATCAGAATGGAATATTCCTTTCCCTGATACCGGTAATTTACAATCACATCCATACCGCATGCCCGGATCTTATCCATGATAACCTTTGGAATGGAATACCAGTCTCCCATATTAAGAACGATTGGTTCCTGTCCTGTTCCATTTTGAACTGCAGCAACTTTTTCAGCCAATTCCTGTAACACAGACTGGTACATCGCAGCATCCCGACCAATAATCTGGGTTGCATCCACTCTGCCGCAACCGGAACAAATATACGAATATATTCCCGTTCTTTCCGGTGTTGCAACGGTTGTTACTACCCACTGGTAACTATGTGTATGACTAGGCGTGGACGTAACAGGAGATGACGTCTGCGTCTGATCTGCCGTCTTACTTACAATCGTATATGTAGAAAATTGATTGGTAGGGAAATACAGGGTATTGGAAGCAGCATCATAGGTTGCATCCAGTTCCTGCAAGTTACCATTATGGTCTCTTACAACACTGAAGGTTTCCCCATCCGCAGGTGTCGTGCTGCCAAGATTAATTCCTACCGTAATAGGATTTGAAAAACTTGTAATTCCATTGGTCCAATTGCTTCCGGCTGTTCCCTTGCTGACTACCTGGGTAAGGGAAATGTCAACAGAAGCAACCTGTGATACATTTTCACCGCTGACAGCGCCTGTTACATCAGTTGAATAACTTCCATTGTCTGAAATATCCATCTTCAGATTACCGCTGGATGCCGCATTCTGTCCATTGGCAATGGATGCCGACGTAACTGTTCCCGATGTATTAATCGTATCTGATGCAGGGACAAAAACGCCTGCAAAATGCAGATTGCCTTGAATATTTGTTAATTTAAAGGTACTTACTGTATCCTGCGGAGCCAATGTCTCTCCATTGACAGAAGCACTCTGCAGCTGATATCCATAATCCGGAATCAGTTTTAAGACCACATCATCACCCTTCTTTAACCTTACTTCTCCGCCTAATGAAGTAATATCTACAAAAGCAGCGTTCTGACCACTGCTATATATAGTACTACCCCCTCTGGTAATAGAAACCACTTCTACTTTACCATGCTCCACATAGGCATCAGCGTCATGATAACGATATATCGCCTCATTTAGATCATAAGCCCAGACAATGGTAACATCATCACTGGATGCACCATAAGTCAGTGTAATATTATAAGAATCAGCGGCGGGAACCACAGCCGTAACCACAGTAGATGTTATACCCAGTATAGGATCTGTTACTGATGCTGCCGTAAAATTCTGTCCATCAATCGTTGCTGATGTAATATCAGCCCCACCAACTGCATTACTAAATACTATAGTATTTGTCTCATTGGCACTATAAGAACTGCCATACCCGCTTGCTGTAACTGAATTACTACCATTTGGAGCTATATTGATGTCATTTACCTGAATACCATCTACATTAGTACCTATCGTTGCATTGGTAAAATTCAAAGTAATGGTGTCCGGCCCCCCACTAGCATAAGCTGTCATTGCCGGATATCCATTCCACAACCCTACCGTCAAAAGCAGAACCATGACCAGTGCCAGCAATCTGTTTCCTTTTTTTAATTTTCGTTTTTTCAAAATTTTCACCTCCGTTTTTATTGACAAATAAGTAATATCTAACCGAAAATATTAATAGTTATTGTAAAAATACAACATACAACAGGTGACCTTCAAGGCAGTTTCCAGAATTGACACTTGCTTTTTCTGGCAATTGCCCAGCCTGACATCCATTCTTCTGATAAAATGGAACTGGCAGTCATGAGTCAATTATAATCATGTATATTGCACAGTTGTTAATAGACGAAAGAAAGGTAATTTATTATGAAATTTTCTGAATTACTAAATCACTATATGAATATTCTGCATTTAACAAACAAAGAATTATCTGATCTGTCCGGGATATCCCCATCTGTAATCAGCCGGTACAGAAACGGGGAAAGAGAGCCACAGGCGGATTCTGACATAGTGGATGCCCTGACCGGGGCACTGGCATTGGTTGCTTCTGAAAGAGATCAGACAGATATGTCAAAGGATACTATTCTGGCATCCTTTCAGGATGCTCTCCTTGCCAAAAGCAGAGATTATGACAGATTTTTACATAATTTTAATGTTCTTTATGATGAACTTGGTCTCAATATGAAGAACATTTCCGCATTTACCAATTTTGACACTTCCTTCTTATATCGTATTAAATCCGGTGAAAGAAAGACATCTGACCTTTCTAACTTTTGTAAAAAGATATCCGAATACCTTGTTTCTTCCTATTCTTCTCCGAAAAACAAAGAAAAGGTTGCCAGACTACTAGGATCTTCTACCGATCAGCTCGCGGAAAAGTCAGAATATTATACTGCCGTTTATGAATGGTTACTGGCTGACGGCAGCCTGAATGATAATTCCTATCCAAAGCAGAAAAAACCTTCCGCTGATATTTCCAAATTTTTGACCAGAATGGATGAATTTGATCTGGAGGACTATATCAAGGTCATCCATTTTGATGAAATCAAGGTTCCTACCATGCCTTTTCATCTTCCTGCCAATAAGATATATTATGGAATCTCCCGGATGCGGGAAGGAGAACTGGATTTTTTCAAGACAACCGTAACCTCAAAAACAACAGCCCCCATCTTCATGCATTCCGATATGCCGTTGCTTGATATGGCAGAGGATATGGACTTTAATAAAAAATGGATGTTTGCAATTGCCTGTTCCATCAAAAAGGGGCTTCATCTGAATATCATTCATCATCTGGACCGCCCATTTGAAGAATTGTTGCTGGGCCTGGAGGCATGGATTCCCATTTATATGACCGGACAGGTATCCCCCTACTATATTCCCGACAGTGCAACCCCTGTCTTTCACCATCTGAACTATGTATCAGGCGTGGCTGCCCTGTGCGGAGAATCCATTGAAGGTTCCCCTCTGGATGGAAGATATATCCTGACAAACAATAAAGAGGAAGTGGCATATTTCCAGAAGAAAGCCGCCCATGTTCTATCCCACGCCAAGCCTTTAATGGAAATCTATGACAGCACCGGAGCAGATGACTACCATGCTTTTCTTTTGCAGGATGCAGGGACGGTCGGGGAAAGGAAAAACATTTTATCTTCCCTGCCCCTTTATACACTCAGCGAAGAATTGCTGGAAAAGATTCTTGCCTCCAATCAAGTAGAAGCTTCTACAGCACAGATGATCAGAGACTACAGAAAATCTGAAATAGAAAGGATGAAACAGAAACTGAATAACGGTACCGTTGCAGATGAGATTGCAATTTCACCAAGAGATACCTATGAGAAGCATCCCATGCATTTGTCCATTTCAGGATGTTTCCAGGAGACCCCCATCTTCTATTCCTATGAAGAAATGCTTGCTCATTTGCAAGAAACCCGCCAATATGCCAAAACACATGAAAACTATATTTTAAACATCAATGAAATCTCTGCCTTCCGGAACATCCAGATTGAAATTGTAAAGAATCAGTATGTGATCGTTTCCAAAATCAAATCGCCTTCCATCCATTTCGTTATCAGGCATCCGCAAATGGTACAGGCGTTGCAGAATTTTACTGTTCCGGTGGTAGAAAATCCATTTTAATATGTATGTCTTAATCTTCCGTGTGATTTGAAGAATAATGCGAAACAGACTTGCCGAATATTCAGGAAAAATATATAATAAAGCAAAAAATGCAAAAGGATTGTAATTATGAGGAGAATCAAAGCATTTTTTACCTTTGCTTTTTTATTAGGCTGTCTGTATTTTATCATAGGATATCTCTTTCTGCCCGCCGACACACCGTCGAGGGGATTTAGATGTGAGGAATTACAAGCTGACTGGAGCATGGTTACAGAAGATAATCAGAAAATTCCGGTACAGCCTCCGGTTAAATGTGATGTACCGCGTGGTACACCTTTTACGGTGGAAACCATTCTTCCCGATCAGATTGATCAGGATTCTTACTTATGCTTCCAGAGCCTGAAACAGGATATTTCAATTTATATTGACGGTACGCTCCGCCAGTGCTATTCCACGGAGGATACCAGATTATTTGGCTGTACAACTGCTTCTTTATATGTTTTTCTAAAACTTTCTCCTTCGGATGCCGGAAAGAAACTGACTTTCACTGCTGTAACGGATTCACCTTATTCCGGTGTCTTCAGAACCGTTTACTACGGCAACCGCATGGGAATCTGGCATTTCTTTTTCCAGCAGTGCGGCACAGAGCTTATAATTGCATTTCTTACTTTATTTTTGGGTATCTGCGTGATTGCTGTCAGCCTGATTTCACGCTTTATCTACCACAGAAAAATAGATCTGGAATATCTTTGCTGGGGCATCATTCTTGCGGCTGCATGGTTAATCAATAACTCCATCTTCCGGCAGTTAATGTTCCCTTCTATTTCCGTCATCAGTGATCTGACATTCTACATTATTATGCTTCTGCCATTTCCCTTTCTATTCTATCTGAATGGGATTCAAAAGGAACGATATCAGAAAGTATATTTTGTTGTCAGCCTGATCGATCTTCTTAATCTGACCCTGTGTACCCTGCTTCATACCACCCATATAAAGGATTTGGAAGATACCTTTCCTCTGATTGCCATTACCTGCTTTCTTTCCATCCTTACAATTATCGGTGCGATCATTGCCGATGCTGTCAGAGGATATCTGAAGGAATATCCGGTTGTAGCAGTCGGCATGGCAGGCGTTTGTGCAGCAGCCTGTTTGCAGATTCTGCGTTATTTCAAGAGGGAAGCATTTTTTAACGGTGCCACCATTGCCGTCGGACTGATCTTTTTACTTATTTGCAGTATTATCAGTACGGCACGCCAGCTCCTTCAGATAGAAGACAAACGGAAAACTGCAGAGATTTCCAGTAAAACCAAAGCTGAATTTCTTGCAAAGGTATCCCATGAACTTCGTACACCAATCAATGCTGTCCTAGGTATGGATGCCATGATCCTGCGGGAATGTGAGGATGGCGCCATCAAGGAATATGCTCTCGATATCCAGAATGCGGGACAGACCCTGTTAACACTGGTTAATGATATTCTGGATTCCTCCAAAATCGAATCCGGCAAAATGGAAATTCTTCCGGCTTCCTATGATTTTAGCAGCATGATCCATGATATTGTCAATATGATATCCATCAAAGCACATTCCAAGGGCTTAAAATTAAATGTTTCTGTTGACCAGATGCTTCCCTCCGGATTATACGGAGATGAAATCCGTATCCGGCAGGTGCTTGTTAATTTATTAAGCAATGCCGTAAAATATACAGAAGAAGGAAGCATTTCCTTCCGGATTACCGGAGAGTGTCATGAAGAAAAGGTACTCCTGCACTTTTCCGTAGAAGATACCGGCATCGGTATCCGGGAAGAAGATCTGCCAAAGCTGTTTGAAGAATTTGAACGAATTGACGAATATCGGAACCGAAGCATTGAAGGCACGGGACTTGGAATGAGCATTACCGCCCAGCTGCTGTCCATGATGGGAAGCAAACTGCAGGTAGAAAGTGTTTATGAAAAAGGGTCCAAATTTTCTTTTTCCCTGGAGCAGGGCATTGTGGAGCAGGAACCCATCGGTGATCTGGAGGAACGCATCCGCCGGATGGCGACCGAATGGAATTATAAGGCCCCCTTCATCGCACCCGGTGCATCGATTCTGATGGTAGATGATAATGCAATTAACCGGAAGGTATTTTCCAGTCTTTTAAAGGCTTTAAAAATATCGACCGATACTGTAGACAGTGGTGAAAAATGTCTGGAGGTCATAACGGAGAAGCATTATGACCTGATCTTTCTAGACCATATGATGCCCGGAATGGATGGTATTGAAACACTTCATCGCATCAAAGACACAAAAAATCACTATTGTACCGATACTCCTGTAATTGCATTAACTGCCAATGCCGTCACAGGTGCCAAAGAAATGTATCTGGCAGAGGGCTTTGACAATTTCCTGTCCAAGCCGATTATCACTGAGAAGCTGGAGCATATGATAAAAATCATGCTGCCGAAGGAGTTGATTCTGGATACCCCTTCAAACCCACCTGGCAAAGCTACAATGCTTTCTGATGCAGAAACGGAAGTTTCCAATCCTTCCGATCCGAAAGATGATGTTCTCTTCATGGAACTTCCCGAAATAGAAGGCATTGATTTTGCATACGCTCTGACACATCTGGGGAACGAAAAAATACTTTGGGAAACATTGGACAATTTTTATCGTCTGATTGAAACCGATACCGCAGAATTGGAATCCTATTATCATTCCATCCTGCATAGCGACAGCTTATCCGAAGAAGCTCTGCAGACAGCATTGGAAGCATATCGGATTAAGGCACATGCCATGAAGGGATCTGCTGCCATGATTGGAGCATTATGGCTTGCAGGGTCAGCCCGTATCCTGGAATATGCTGCAAGAGATCGTAAGCTTGATCAGATTATCAGCCTTACCCCTGACTTTATCGCCGAATGGAGAAGCTACCACGACAAGCTTTCTATCTGTATGAAAAAAACTCCCAAGATACCGGTTGATAATTACAATACCATTCTTTCTTATCTGGATGCACTGGCTCCTGCAATGGAGGATATGGATCTGGATACACTGGATGAAACGATGGATCAACTGAACCGTTATTCCTATCCTGAAGAACTGGAAGCCCTGATGGAACAGCTGGATACAGCCATTGCCAATCTGGAGGATGCAAGCCTGAATCAGCTGCTAACAGATATCCGGGCAATGATATCTTCATTTTTATAAAAAATATGCTATACTATAATCAGCAAATGCTGGGAGCAAAGGTCCGTTTATAAAACTTGGAGTGGCAGAATGCGCAAAATAAATTGTTTGCATGACATTTTGCGCTGTGGAGATGAGACTCTAAAAATCGTGGAAGCCTTTGCTGAACACGATTTTTGCCTTTTGAGGCTCATCGAAACGTCTAGCGCAAACGAATGAAAACATTTTATTTTGTGCATTTTGCTTAATCACAAATTACAAAAGGACTTTTGCTCCCAGCATCATAAGTGTAAACAATAAGAGAGGTCTGTTTATGAAGATGAAAAAGATTTTAATTATTGGAAAATACGGAAAAATCATGGATAACCTGAATCAATGCCTTTGCAATAAGTTTGCCGTTCAATTGTGCAAAAATGATCCTGAGGCAGTCAGAGAAATAGTAAAAATGGTAAAACCCCATCTGGTAGTCATCAGTCTCTCCAATATGCCGGATGAAGAAAATCAGATCCTTGCACATCTGAAACAGAAATACAGCAACACTCCTGTCCTGATCATAGGTACCGGTCAGGAATGTAATTTTTATTTCGAATATTTGAAGGAAACACAGTTTGATAAACTGTTAAAGCCTGTTACCAGAGAAAAATTGCTGGAAAAATGTCTTGGCAGAATCGGAGAATATGAGTCCGGCACTCCCGGTGAGCAGGAACCGGAGAAAAAGAAATCCATTCTGATCGTGGATGACAGCGCATTGATGCTTCGGGGACTGAAATCCATTCTCGAAGATTCTTACCGGGTATATCTTGCCAATGGAGGCAGAAAAGCAGTGGAAACTGCGGCTGCCAAACATCCTGATCTAATTCTTTTAGATTATGAGATGCCCGACATGAATGGTAAAGAAACCCTCGAAAAGCTGCGGGAGAATCAAGAAACAGCCTCTATCCCTGTGCTCTTTTTAACTTCCATTGCAGATAAGAATCACATCGCAGCAGTCCTGCAGATGAAACCGGCAGGTTATCTCCTAAAGCCCCCCGAAAAAGATTCTTTCTTAAAAACCATTTCAGAGATCTTGAGTGAAAACAGCCCGGTGTAACCAGGCTGTTTTTTATTCCTCTGCCAGCTGTTCTGCCATTTCCCTGATCTGGTCTACCAGCATAACCAGCTTCTCCGCTCCCTGGCTGCTTTCCCATGTTGCCGAGGTAACCTGTTCTACTGCATGAAGGTTTGTATCCGTATTCCGGTGAACCAGATGCATGGCATCCGTAACTTTCTTCTCTTCAGATAAAAGCTGCTTTGCAATTTCATCCAGATGACTGATCTGTTCTGTCATTTCCTCATTGGAGCCGGTAATAATGCCGGTTGAAGTTTCTGCTTCCTTAATCTGTCTTCTTCCTTCTTCTGTCAGTTCCAGACTTTCTCCCATGGAATGTACAGACTGTTCCGTATTCTTAACTACCTCATGGATAATACTTTCAATATCACTGACTGCCGTCTGCGTCTGCTCGGATAATTTCTGGATCTCCTCTGCTACAACCGCAAACCCTCTTCCATGTTCTCCAGCTCTTGCCGCCTCAATAGTCGCATTCAGGGCAAGAAGCTTTGTCTGGGAGGAAATCTCCGTAATCGTCTGGATAATTCCAACAATTTCTTTGGATTCTTCACCCAGTTTACGGATAATCTCCATACTTTCGCCTGCACTGACTGCGATCTGCTCCATACTCTCTGTAGCCATTCCCATAAGGCTCTGGTTCTGGGAAGAAATCTCCCTGATCTTCACTGCCGCTTTTGCCAGGGAATCACTCATCTGTCCAAACTCTTCCATCTGTCTGGAAATATCATCCAGACTGTCATTAATATCTGCAATCTGTCCGGCATTTTCCTCTGTTCCTTTTACGATATCTTCTGTCTGGGCAGCAATCTCCTGATTGACCGCATTGGACTGCTGTGCCAGTCCCGCAAGCTCCAGCACCATCTCATGAAGTCTTGCGGATGCTTTGCTGTTCTGTTCACGAAGCCTTGTCATCCGCTCTAACATTTCTTTCTGTTCCTCGGCTCCCATAACACTGCCAAGCAGTGCTGCCGTTCTGGTACAAAGCATGGTAAAAATAGCGGCAATGGCAATGGTGGTAAGTGCCTTTGGAACAATTCCGAATACCACTGCTTTATATAATGTCGTAAAATTGTGATCTGTCGTTGTCTCCAGATAAAATGCAAGAAGCTGTCCGAGAGACGATGCCAGTACTGCAAGTATCGTTGCAAAAATATTTAACTTTCTTGAGAAATACAGACTTGCAATGGCAATTCCAAATACATAAAGAAGTGTTGCATGATAAGCCAATGTGGTACTTGTCAGCAAAACAAACACTGAAGCACTGATTACAATGGCATATTTAATGCCCGGTGCAGCCTTATCGCACACTTTGATCAGTAAGGTGGGCAGCCATAAAACCAGAGAACCGGCCAGATAACATACCAGCATAACATTCCCTTCAATTTTAAAGATTCCTACCAGATTTAAGATAAGAACCAGGGTAAAAAACAAAAATGTAATCCGCATTACCTTTGCGGCAACAATATTGGCCTGTTCTTCATTTGTACTTAATACACCATTCATTTTCTCCGACCTCCCTATGATCTCAAGATGTGGATGTCAAAAGTCCATTTGGGGTTCTGCCTTGTCAGATTGCACAAAATAGTTTACTTCCATTTTTTTGCGCTAAACGTTGCGCTGAGCCTCAAAGGGCAAAAATCGTGTTCAGCAAAGGCTTCCACGATTTTTAGAGTCTCATCTCCACAGCGCAAAATGCCATGGAAGCAATCTATTTTGTGCAATCCTCCATGTAGAATCGTGAAAATGGACTTTTGACACCTACATCATATGATAATATCTTATCTCATGTAAAATAGACAGAATAGGATAATTCTTATTTTATATGTGTCAAAATTATAGGTTGTCCGTACCGGAATTATAGTCCGCTTTTTTAGAACGAAAAAAGGAGCCGCCACTTTTGCGACAGCCCCTGTCATACTGATTCACGGATAAATACTTATTCTATCTCACGGATTACCTTCCGGATCGGTAAAATACTTCCCGGTGAAACAGATAATTCATCTATTCCCATTCTGACAAATTCTTCTGTCAGCTCTGTATCTGCTCCAAGCTCTCCGCAGATTCCGGTCCAGATGCCTTCTTTGTGTCCATTGTCCGCAACCATTTTGATCAGGCGAAGCAGTGCCGGATGATGTGCATTGTAAAATGGCTCCAGATTAGCGTTCTGACGGTCAATTGCAAGCGTATACTGGGTCAGGTCATTGGTTCCGATGCTGAAGAAATCAACATGTTTTGCAAGCTCATCTGACATAATTGCCGCTGCCGGAGTCTCGATCATGATGCCTTCCTCCACAGTTCCGATGGTAACTCCCTCAGCTTCCAGTTCTTCCCTGACAGACTTTGAAATTTCCTTAATCTTCAATACTTCTTCCACAGAAATGATCATTGGATACATAATTGCCAGATTGCCGAATGCAGATGCACGATACAATGCCCTTAACTGTGTTTTAAAGATATCTTCCCTTGTCAGGCAGATTCTGATGGCACGATAACCAAGTGCAGGATTTTCCTCCTTGTCCAGATGAAAATAATCAACCTGTTTATCAGCACCAATATCAAGTGTACGGATGATAACTTTTTTTCCACCCATGGTCTGAACTACCTTTTTATAAGCCGCAAACTGTTGTTCCTCTGTCGGATAATCCTCTGATTCCAGATAAAGGAATTCACTTCTGAACAATCCGATTCCGCCTGCATCATTCCCGATGACACTGGCAAGATCAGAAGGATTACCAATATTTGCATATAAGTTAATCTTCTTACCGGACTTTGTAACCGTTTCTTTGCCTTTTAACTGCTGTAACAGCTCTTTCTTTTCATCATCCGCTTTTTTCTTTTCAAAATACATCTCCAGCACATCAGCGGTGGGATCTACGATGAATTTGCCTTCATACCCATCTACAATACCCATTTTTCCATGGTAACTTTCATCAATCTCTGTTTTAACAAGAGCCGGAATCGCCATGATTCTTGCCAGGATCGCTGTGTGGGAATTGGAGCTGCCACGTCTGGTAACAAAAGCAATCAGCTTCGATTTATCCATCTGGACTGTTTCACTGGGTGCCAGATCTTCTGCAACAATAATAACCGGTTCATCTCCCAGATCATTGTTATCCGATACGCCATTGAGGATACGGATCACACGTTCCGAAATGTCCTTCACATCCGCACTTCTTGCTTTAAAATATTCATCCTCCATATTAGCAAACATTTCGGCAAAGTCATCACCTGTTGTGGCAACCGCATATTCTGCATTGACCTGCTGTGTATCAATGATATTATGAATCGAATCGTTATAATCCTCATCCTCAAGCATCATAGCATGCACATTAAAGATTTCTGCGTTATCTTCCCCGACTTCCTTCAATGCTTTTTCATATAAGCCGTTGAGTTCTTCTATCGCCTGTTCTTTGGCACTTTCATACCGCTTCTTTTCAAGCTCCGTATCTTCAATTTTCGTACGGACAACCACATTATCCGTCTTCTGATACAGTTTAATCCTTCCGATTGCGATTCCCTTGCATACCGACTTACCTTTTTGTTCAACCATAGTAACCTCCATTCCTCATCCACACATCAGTCAATCAGGTGCAGATGGCGCATTGCATAATAGATTCCGTCTTCCTCTACATCCTTTGTAACAAAATCTGCTTTTTCCTTCAATCCGGCGCGGCCATTTCCCATAACAACACCGATGTCAGCATATTCAATCATATCCATATCATTGGGTCCATCTCCAAATGCTATAGTTTTCACGGATGACAGCTTCTGAAGCTCCATATACCGCCGCATTCCGTAGGACTTATTGATTCCCTTCAGCGTAATCTCACCACTGTCAACGACTTCCTTTTCAAAGCTGGACGCTGTTACATCACAGATATGGCTTAACCTCTCTGCAATCTGATCTACATTCTGAACACTATTATAATATAGCATCTTTTGTATATCAGAGAATGTATCCAGCCTGTCTGTCATAATGGGATCACCGAAAACTCTATCAAATTTTTTCTTCTGGTTAAATTCACGTTCAAATCTATCTTCCAGAAATTTCCGACAGTCCCGGTTCATCATAGTAGTCTTTCCGCTCATTCCAATCGCATAAGCAGAAGCTTCCTTAAGTACTTCACAGACTTCCTGTATGATCTCTGCCGGCATAAAGTGCTCATAAAGAATATTCCCCTGAAATTCAGCATAAGCACCGGTAGCACCTACAAGCCCGTCGGCATATTGCAGCAGCTCTTCTGCAATCTGAAATCTGGATCTGCCGGAACAGATGACAATCTGGTGCCCATTATGGCGTGCCTGCTCCAACGCTGACTTAGTTGAAGCAGGCATTTTGCCATGATAATCAATTAATGTCCCATCAATATCAAAAAATAGAACGTTTCCCATCATTAAAGATTCTCTTCAAAAAATTTCTTTACTGCATCAAATGCTGCATCGTCACCATCAACCGCTACCGTAACTACATCATCTTTTTTTACGCCAAGACCCATAACAGCCATCAGCTTCTGCGCTTCTACGGTCTTATCATCCTTTGTAATAGTAACCTTTACGCCAAGCTCCTTTACAGCCTTTGCCAGCTGTCCTGCCGGTCTTGCATGGATTCCTACTTCATCTGTAATTTTGTAATCAAATGTCTTCATAACTTTTTCCACCTTTCTTATCTTAATGATTCCTTTTTTTCCTTGTTTCATTCATATTCTGTGTTGCACAATATGCATAACCGGAAATCCACTTATGCATATTGTCAACAACTTAACTTCTATTATACACTCATTATACAGTAATTTTAATCAATTCATTGCCTGTTGTTACATTGCCTGTTGCCAAAGCCTCTACAGATTTGTAATCATCTGCATTGGTTACAACAATAGGTGTTGTAACAGGTAAATCTTGAGACTTAATAAAATCAATATCAAACTCTAATAATAACTGACCTTTCTTAACAACTGTTCCTTCACTTACTTTCGGAGTAAATCCTTTTCCGTCTAACTTCACCGTGTCCATACCAACATGGATCAAAAGCTCTGCACCGGTCTTTGTTGTGATTCCGATGGCATGTCCGGTTGGGAAGAAGGAGGAAATGGTACCGTCACAAGGTGCAACTACCTTTCCTTCTGTAGGGATAATTGCAACGCCCTGTCCCATTGCTCCGGAAGAGAATACTTCATCATCAATTGATTCAAGTGCTACTACTTCTCCTGTTAAAGGAGCACATAAAATTTCTTCAGAACCTGCTTCTACAACTTCTTTCTTTACTTCTTCAACCTTTACTTCTTTACCAAGTTCAGCTGCGTCCAATTTACCTTTCTTTGCCCAGATACCGAACATAATCCAGCAGGAGATGAAAGATACTAACATAGCGATCGCAACACCGGCAATTGCCATGAAGAAGTTATTCATTGTAAATCCAAGTGCTGTCGCTGCTTCTGTAGGAAGATAAACCGGTAATACCAGAAGTCCGGGAGATCCTGAACCAAAACGTTCTACACCGGTAAGTCCCAAGAAGAGACCACCAACACCACCACCGATCATAGCAGCGTAAAGAGGGAAGGTAAATCTTAAGTTAACACCGTATAATACCGGTTCTGTAATACCAAGGATACCTGTAAGACCTGCGGAAGAAGCCAACTGCTTTGTATCCGGATTCTTAGATCTTACTGCCACTGCAAGACCTGCAGCACCCTGGGCTGTGTTAGATACTAACATACCGGGTCCAACTACTGCATCGTGACCTGCGGTTGTAAGGTTGTTGGTTCCGATAGGAATCAGTCCGTAATGTGTTCCCGTCATAACCAAAAGCGGTGAGAAAATACCAACTACGGTAGGAACTAACCAGGGAGCAACATCCTTTAACCATGTGAAGAAAATCTGGATTAACTCAGATGCCCAGGTTCCGATGGGTCCAAGTAATGCAAGTGTAGCAATTCCTGCGATAGTCAGGCTGAAGAAAGGAACGAAGAAGAACTTCACTGCCTTCGGACAAACCTTCTGAACGAACTTCTCTACATAAGACATTAACCATACACCAAGAATAATGGGAATAACCGAAGATGCATAGCTTGTCACTACCTGTATCGGCAGGAAGCCAAACAACTTAATAGAGGTTGCTGCACCTTCCGCAATGGTTTCTGCTGCAAGAGCTGCTTCAAAGGAGCCGGCAGCTGCTACTGCATTGGCATTGGCTGATACGGACTTCATCAGATCAGTCAGACCGGGATAAACCAAAAGCCCTCCAAGTGCCATTGCGGTACCCTGATTACATTTGAACTTCTTTGCACAGGATGCTGCTAAAAGAAGCGGAAGGAAATAGAACGCTGCATCTGCCATTGCATTTAAGATAATGTAGGTCTGTGTTCCGTTCTGTAACCATCCAAAGGTAGAGCAAAGTGCCATAACTGCTTTCAATAAACCAGCTCCGGTAATTGCGGGAATAATCGGCTGGAAGATACTTGCAATGCTTTCCAACAGGCGGCTTAAAGCTGATCTCTTATCTTCCTTTTCTGCATCGGGATCATCAATTTCTGCCTGCGCTTCAAATCCGCCAAGCGCTACGACTTCCTGATAAACCTGAGGTACATCGGGTCCGATAACAATCTGATACTGACCTCCGGCATTGACTACCTTTAATACCCCTTTTTCTTTACTGATTTTGTCTGTGTCCGCCTTGGATGCATCCAGAAGCGTAAATCGTAATCTGGTTGCACAATGTACTACAGACTTTACATTTGATTTGCCCCCGATATTATCGAGGATAGCTTTTGCTAATGATTTGTAATCCATTCTTTTGTCCTCCTTTTTTCTTTGTTCTTGTTTTACTTTTCTTTTCTAATCAGTAATTGTCACCCGGCCACGGCCAATTACTGTATTATTTTGATTAGTCCAAATCTTCTCCATTGGTTGCGATGACTTTCTTATACCATGCAAAACTGTCTTTCTTAATTCTTCGGTAATCTCCGCTGCCATCGTTCTGCTTATTAACGTAAATCATTCCGTAGCGCTTCTTCATTTCTCCGGAAGATGCTGAGACAAGATCGATACATCCCCAGCTGGTATATCCCAAGAGTTCCACGCCATCTTCATTGACTGCGTCCATCATTGCTTTGATGTGTTCTCTCATGTAATCAATTCGGTAAGGATCGTGAATGCTTCCATCCTCTTCTACCACGTCATTGGCTCCCAATCCATTTTCCACGATAAAGAGAGGTTTTTGATATCTGTCATATAAGCTATTCAGTGTAATTCGCAATCCTAACGGGTCAATCTGCCATCCCCATTCACTTGCTTTCAGATAGGGATTAACCACTGCGTGGATAGCTGCATTGCCGCCTCTGGAATGGTTCTTTATGATCTCCGGATCTGCTGACATGCACCGGCTGCAATAATAACTGAAACTGATGAAATCCACGGTTCCTTCTTTGATATCCTTCTCATCTTCTGCGGTCATATCAATGTGGATTCCGGCTCTTTCCATTCTCTTCTTCGCCCACACCGGATATGCTCCCCTTACCTGGGCGTCGATAAAGAAGTAATTATCTCTGTCACATTCCATCGCTTTGTAGATATCTTTAGGTTCGCAGGTGTAAGGATAATACTGACCGGCTGCCAGCATACATCCCATCATTGCACCGGGCATCAGCTCTCTTGCCAGCTTCACTGCCCTGGCACTTGCAACCAGTTCGTAATGTGCCGCCTGATATTTTACAAGTTCTTCATTCTCGCCCGGTTCAAATACGATTCCGGCTCCCATAAACGGCATGTGAAGCAACATGTTGATTTCGTTAAAGGTTAACCAGTACTTTACTTTGGAACCGAAGCTGGTGAAAAGGACTCTGCAATATTTCATGAATGCATTGATCATCTGACGGTCTTTCCATCCACCATATTTTTTAATCAGTGCAATGGGTGCATCGAAATGACAGATGGTTACCAAGGGTTCAATTCCGTATTTTTTACATTCATCAAAAATATCATTGTAAAAATCAATTCCCTTCTGATTCGGTGTATCGTCATCTCCGTTAGGAAGAATTCTTGTCCAGGAGATGGATAACCGGTAACACTTAAATCCCATTTCCGCAAATAATGCAATGTCTTCTTTATAATGATGATACATATCAATTCCGTCGTGTGCAGGATACTGATGATTCGCATCACACTCCAGCATTTTCATCTGTCCTCTTGCCACCGGCATACGGTCCGGTCCGAAGGGAATCACATCCACACTGGATAAACCTCTGCCATCCACGTTATATGCTCCTTCACACTGGTTTGCTGCGGTAGCACCGCCCCACAAAAATCCTTCCGGCATCTTCATCTTCATTTCCTCCTTCTATTTTCAAATAAAAAACCCAGACGAAAAACATAGGAGTTCCTATCTTTTCACCTGGGTCATGCCAACTTAATGTAACAATCCCTTACGAAATCGTTATTCTATTTTCTTATTCCTCTAATGCTTCATTCCGTAATTTTTAATCCGGGATAAATGAACCATCAGATAAACCATTTCTTCTTCCGGTATTTCCTTGTTTACCTTTTCATGCATATACTTTTGAATCTTTTTGGCGATACTGTATGCATGTTTCTCCTTGTTGCAAAACTCCGCGAACAACCCTTCCTGAATTCCGGAATATGCCACATCTTCCATCGTTCTCCTGAGCATGTATTTTAGATGTACCACAAATCTTTCATATTCAATGCTCTGCTCGTTAATCTCTCCGCCAATCGACATCCGCACAATGCTTATAATGTCTTTTAACATCCCCGGCATGCTCATTACCTGATTCATGGTCGCATCCGATTCCGCATTCACAATATGGAGAGCAATAAATCCGGCCTCGTCTTCCGGTAGATTCACATTTTCCAGCTTGTTGATGTGCTCCACTGCCCGAAGCCCCAGCAAAAATTCGGATTTATAAAAGCTCTTGATTTCAAAAAGCATGGCATTATGAATTTCAATATTCTGCCTGCACCGGTCTACTGCGTAATAGATATGATCCGTTAAGGTAATGTAGATGTTCCGGTTCAGCTTTTTCCCAAGAACTTCTGTCGCCCACTTTACAATCTCATTGGTGTACTTAATGTACTCGTAGGGAATCTCTTCCACCAGGCTTTGAAAATAGGACTTTCGATCCGGATCAATGTCACTGGGTAATCGAAAAATCTTTTCTACTTTGCTTTCTTCAATCACTTCTCCCGGTTTTTTCTGGAAACCGATTCCTTTACCAAGAACCATGATTTCTCTGTTCTTCTCATCCGTAGAACTGACTACGTTGTTGTTGAATACTTTTATAATCTGCATGAATTACAACCCTTCAAAAATCATGGCCTGTGAACTTTTCTATAACTAATCTTACCGAAAAGAAGGTTTTTCGTCAATCGGCACAACTCACTAGAATTTTATTGTCGTTTTTGTACATATACAACATACTTGTTCAAACAAGTTGAACAAGTCAATGCAGTATGCTACCATATGATTATGATTCGTCGAAGCGGGAGCGTGTCTGAAAAGTACTCCGCTTTTGGCTACCGTTTAAAATAATAATATGGGAAGTTTGAATACTTTATTAGAACAGAAAAGAGGAAATGTATGCCCCAGATTAAATATGAAGAAATCTATGCCAAAATGAAACGAAAGATACTGTCTCACGACTACGAAACCGGAGATTATCTGCCTTCAGAAAATGCGTTGGTAAAAGAATACAACTGTTCCCGCAATACCATAAGGCGTGCCATCGCTTTTCTTGTAGAAGAAGGTCTGGTACAGCCTCATCATGGGAAAGGCGTACGCGTCATCTATCATGAATCCCAAAAATACAGCCTTACCAGAAGTGGCACAGCCGGATTTAAAGAAAGTGCCGAAAAAAACGGATACCGGGTTACCACTAATGTTATCACCTTTACCGATATCATTGCAGACAAACATTTATCCCAGAAGACATTTTTTCCGGAAGGAACAGAACTTTACTTTATCCAGCGGGTCCGTTCCTTAAACGGTCATGTGAAATCCCTGGACACCAATCTCTTACGCAAAGATCTGATTCCCGGTCTTACCCCACAGATTGCCTCCGGCTCCTTATTTGATTATTTTGAAAAAAAGCTGGGAATGGAAATCAGAACCATTAAGCGCAGCATCACCATTGCACACATCAGCGAAATTGACAAAAAATATATGAATATTGAAGACTATGATTGTGTGGCAGTCATTACCTCCCGTTGTTATAACTTAAATGGTGATATGTTTGAATATACCGAATCCCGGAACAATCCGGCAACATTCCAGTTCAATTCCGTTGCCTGGCGTTAGACATCTTAAGGATTCCCACCAGATCTGCCAGCAGCCATCCAATGGGAACTGCCCACCAGATCGCTGTTACTCCAAGTGCCGTAGGCGCCAGCAGATAAGCCAGTATAACTCTTGTACCAAGTGATATGATCGTCAACACCAGTGACATTTCCGCCTTTTGGATTCCCCTATAATATCCGTACAGAAGAAACAGGCATCCTATTCCGACGTAGAAAGAACCTTCTATCCGCAGATACCTGACACCCTCCCTGATAATTGCCGTTTCCGTTTCCTCCACAAAAAATCGCATCAGATACTCCGGAATCAGCCATATCAGGACAGATACCAGACTACAGAAGACCAGGGACACCAGCATAGCAGCCCGGGTTCCCTTCCGGATACGTTCCTTCTTTTTTGCACCATAATTCTGGGAAACAAATAAAGAATAAGCATTTCCAAATTCCTGCGCCGGCATATAAGCCAGTGTATCAATTTTAACTGCAGCTGCAAATGCTGCCATAATGACAGTTCCAAAACTGTTCACCAATCCCTGAATCATCAGAATTCCAAAATTCATCACCGACTGCTGCATACCGGTAAATACATCATTCCTGATGATCAGCTGTAATCTTTCCCATTTTACTTTCTGTTCTGTTTTTAATAGGTCCGGCTTCTTACAGATGGTATAGATCGTAATTCCGATTCCTGCAAGCCCCTGTGAAACAACCGTCGCAATGGCAGCACCCGGTATTCTCCAGTTTAATGAAATCACAAAATAAAGATCCAAAACAATATTCGTAACAGAAGACAATGCCAGAAACCAGAGCGGAGTTTTCGAATCTCCTATGGAACGCAGTAAATAAGCAAAAAAATTATAAAGGAAGATAAATCCGATTCCACAAAAGATAATTTCCACATAACCGCGCATCAGATCATAAATATCATCCGGCACGGAAAGCAGATGCAGAATAATGTCTGTTCCGGGAAATACCAGCAAAAGAATCATCAAAGTTACCCCACCGATAAACCAGAAGGATAATTTGATGTCCTGTTTCATTTCCTCTGTTTTCCCGGCACCATACCACTTGGAAAATAATGCTCCGCTGCCCATGCACAACCCAATAATCAAAGAGGTCAGAAATGTCATAAGCGTATATGCCGATCCTACCGCTGCCAGAGCATCCGGACCTATATACTGCCCCACAATAAACATATCTGCAAGATTATAGATCTGCTGCAAAAAGTTGCCAAGCATCATTGGCAATGCAAAAAGCAGCATATTTTTGATAATCGGACCTTCCGTCAATGTATTATTCATCATCCGTAACCTGCTCATAAATATATGGTTTACGCTGTTGATATCGTATATTCAATTTCATAAAAGGAAGTTCTTCCATGTCCGGATCAGGCACCGGATAAAATATATGCCATCCAAACTGCTCCCCGCTATCCGTCATATATCGGAATTGATATGTATTATAATCCTTTTGCCGATAACCGCCTTTGGTTCTGACAGCTGCCTTTTCATACTTTCCCGTAAATGTGGCGGTTGTTTTTACCCAGCCACGATCTGAATGTCTGTGATTTAATTTGGTACATAATTCGAACAAATTCATTTGCAAAGTTCCCCTTAAAATAATCTCCTGTATTTGACCAGCCCAAATATTCATGTACTTTGTACAACAGAATCATATCTGTATAAATATTATATTTTGCGGTGAAAAATTATCAACTACTTTTAGTAAATTTTCCTGAGTAACTATGCTATAATTACAATGTTGTCGCACCCAATCTGGCAACAGAAAGGGGGTGCTTACGTTGGAAATCCTCATATCATTTCTTGTTTCCGTCACGGCAGGTATAGTTAGCTACTATATCTGTAAATGGCTAGACGGTAACGACAGCGACAATTAGCCTGCGGATGCTCAACCGTTCAAAAAGAGAAGAAACCCCACGAGGTCGCAACTCATGGGGTTTCGTTTTGTGCTTACGCACGCTCATATCATTTCTTAGCTACTGCTAGTATAACATATGCAAATAGCTATTTCAAGTATTCCCTGTTTTATATTTTTCATAACATTTCATCACGCCATTACCATCACCAGGGTTCCAACCCCAATAAGAATACAGCCAATTAAGGATTTTGCATTGAAGGTCTCATGCAGAAAAACAAAAGCCAGAATTAAAGTAATTACGACACTGAGCTTGTCAATCGGGACAACTTTTGAAGCCTCTCCCATCTGCAATGCCTTATAATAGCAAAGCCAGGAAGCCCCCGTTGCCAGTCCTGACAAAATGAGAAACAGCCAGCTCTTTTTGCTGATTTCCGTCAATCCGCTCTGCGCATGGGTCAGAAATACCATTCCCCATGCCATGATAACAACTACAACTGTTCTTACTGCTGTTGCCAGATTTGAGTTAACCCCATCAATACCAACTTTTGCCAGTATTGAGGTAAGTGCTGCAAATACTGCCGACAGAATAGCAAATAATAACCACATCTCCTATCCATCTCCAATCCTGATTCTTTTCTTGTTTCATTGTAGCACTTCTCTCCTATAATACAATCCGGATTTCTACAAATTTTTCATAGGAACAGGAAATATTATCTATTGCAATATTTTTTAAATTAATATAGATTATTAAAGGTGCAAAATATAAAACATATTAGAAATTTAGGAGTTCCCATGAAATATCTGCTACAGTTTTTTGTCATACTCTTATTTTCCTGTATAGGAGAGTTACTGAATTATTTTATCCCGCTGCCGATTCCCGCAAGCATCTATGGAATTGTGCTGTTGTTTATCGGTCTGGTCACCGGTATCGTTCCTTATAAGGCTGTAAAGGAAACAGGGCATTTTCTGGTGGAAATTATGCCTGTCATGTTTATACCGGCGGCAGTTGGATTGATGGAATCCTGGGGGATCATCAAAGCGGCTTTCGTACCCTATCTGGTGATTACCATGATTACAACTGTTATTGTAATGATTGTTGCCGGAAGGGTAACACAGCATTTTTCAAAAAAGGGGAAGAAATAATTCCATGGAATTTTTTAATGAATCTGTATTTTTCGGAGTTTTTTTAAGTCTGTTAAGCTATGAAATCGGTATATGGTGTAAAAAAAAGTGGAAAATTGCATTGTTTAATCCATTGCTGATCGCTATTACCCTGACACTGGCAACTTTACTGGTGCTTGACATTCCTTATGAAACATACAACGCCGGGGCAAAATACATCAGCTATCTAATGACACCTGCCACAATTTGTTTAGCCATTCCATTATATGAGCAGTTTGAAGTACTGAAGCAAAATGTCAAAGCAATTTTTGCAGGAATTTTTTCCGGTGTCCTGACAACTATGGTTTCGGTTTTAGGTTTGTCCATCATCTTTGGACTCAGTCACGAAGAATACATTACCTTTTTACCCAAGTCCATTACAACTGCAATCGGCATTGGCGTATGTGATGAGCTGGGCGGATATGTATCCATTACTGTCGCAGTAATTATCGTTACAGGCGTGTTTGGAAATATGATCGCTGAACCCGTATGCAGACTATTTAAAATCACAGATCCCATTGCCAAAGGCGTGGGAATCGGCTCTGCCTCCCATGCCATGGGGACGGCAAAAGCGATGGAAATGGGCGAGATTGAAGGAGCAATGAGTGGTCTGTCCATCGCGGTATCAGGAATACTGACCGTATTTATGGCAATCTTATTTTCTTATTTTTATTAGAAATCTTAATTACACAGATACGTCGAAGCTCACACCTGCTGCTGTCATAGGCATGCTGCCTGATGACATACCGGAACCCGTCATATCACTTTCTGCAAACCGGTCGGATTCCCGAATGATCTCTGCTGCACTATCCGTGCCGGCTGAAGAAGTCATTCCTCCTGAAAGGTTCATCATGCCTGCATTGGAATTCTGGTTTGTTCCATCCATTCCCTGCATTGCCGCATCTTTCATCTTCTCCAGTCTGTCAAATACAGCCTTCAGATATTCCGCATCTGCTTTTGCAATTTCTTTTAGTTCCTTCGCCCGGTGTTTTAATTTCATCATCTGATAATCTGCAGGATCCATCTCCATGTCCGTGCCACCGAACATGCTGTCCATCAGATCAGTTAAGCCGGATTCCTCCAGCAACTCTTTCATGGATTCTTCCATTTCCTCCATCAGTTCTGACATCATATCATCCATTTCGGAAGTCATTTCTTCCTGATACGCCTCTGCCATCTGCTGCATCTGTTCCATCTGTGTCTGCATCATCTCCTGATAGGACTGCATCTGTTCCTGCATGTCTTCCGGGATCTGTTTTTGTTCTTCTTCCCTTTCTTCCAATTCTCCGACGCAGGGACCACCGGTTACCTTCACCATCTCTTCTTCCATCAGATGCTTGACTTTTTTCTTTGCTACACGCTCCATCTTCTGTGCATGGGTAAGTGCAATCCGTACTTCCTCCGGATCATATTCACTGCTGGTCAATTTCTGCTTCAGCCGGACAACCTCCCGCCTCGCCTTACCTGCCACCTGCTTTGCACTGACAGAGGTTTTGCTGCGCATAATTTGTGTTGAAACTGCCTTAAAACTATACCGCAGTTTTTTCAGCTTTGTAGCCGATTTTTTCTGATTGGTACGGTCTGTCCGGATGGATTGTCCATATTCGAAGGATGTCTGCAAAATCTTTTCATATCCGGATGTACTTTTCTGTTTTCTGCGTTTTTCGGACAACAGTTCTCTAAGGGAAGAAGCACTATCTTCCCCATTTGCTTTTCCCTGATTGTAAACGGAATCAGACTGATAATTCTTTGAGGCACAATTCCCATAGTAAATTGTGCCGGAACGACCGATTGTAATATTCATAGGCTCATCCTTGCTCCTTTGGAATATTAAAAATGACAGCCAAAATCCTTTTTAGCTGAAATAGGTTATCTATTATATCGGTATTATTTAATTATTTCTTAACGCAAATTCAAGAATATAATCATCCATCACAAATCCACTGCCAATATCGGTAACTACGTCATCAATCTGTACAAATCCCATATGGTGGTAGATTGCAATTGTCTGGTCATTGTATTTATTCACTGTCAGATAAATACTTTTCAGCCCTTCGGAACGTTTCCTGATTTCTTCAAACATCAATCTGGAAATTCCCTTTTTACGATACTCCTTTTTTACATAGAGCTTGCTTAAAAACATCCGCTCCTGCTCCCTTTTGAATCCTGTATAACCAACCGGTATACCGTCTTCCACTGCCATCAGATACGTATAGCCTTCCTGCTCTATCTGCCGTTTCATGGCTTTGGCACTCTGAAATTTATCCAGCATATATGCCACCTGGTCTGCACCGATAATCGGCGTAAAATGCTGCTGCCAGATTTCCTTTGCAAGTGCTGCCGTTCTTTGAATCTCTTCTTCTGTCCTTACCTCTTTCAATTCTATCATCTGTATTTTTCTCCTCCCTCATAAAGTAATTTCCCTCTATCTTCAATCCCAGTGCTTTGCCTGTAGCTTTCAAACCAAATCCATTATAGCACATTTCATGACACAGGAAGCTCCATTTTCATATTTGTTCATAAGTCCATTGCACATTCTTTCATGTCAGGTTGCAACATTCTTTCATGTCAGGTTGCACAGATAAGATGGTCTGAATGACATTTTGCACTGTGGAGATGAGACTCCATAAATCGTGGAAGCCATTGCTGAACACGATTTATGCCTTTTGAGGCTCATCGTAACGCTTAGTGCAAACGTCATTCAGACCATCTTATCTGTGCAACCTGATACAAAAACACCTGAAATGAACCTACCGTCCCAGCTCCACCGGACCTGCAAGAATCTCCCTTACCACATACAGACTCCGGTCCGGTCTTGTTGCTATGGACCATTTTACAAGACTGATTTTCAACTGTTCTATCTCCAGACATGTTATTCCATAAGGATGAACACAGCTTCCACAATTATAATAAAATCTGTTTTCTTCCGATAGTACGGGACGATGTGTATGCCCTGCAATCAGCACATGCTCTGAAGTTTCAGCCCAATGCTGTAACCGCCTTTCTGTCTTTTTCTTTACCGTATAATTTTTTGCAGCACTGGTCGGATCAAGGACTCCAAACCGTTCCAGCGGTTCCCAGAAATATCGTACCAGAAAGCAGGCAGCCCGCCAGAAAACAGAATTCAGGGCATCTGCCTGATGACCATGGGTCAGATAAAGATCGGGAATCTTTACACCGGAAGCATTTTCAAGAATCAGTCCTTCCGAAAATCTCATACCGGGAGACACCGGGCAGCATGAACATTCTTTTCCGCCACAGTTTCCTTCAGGACACCGGTATGCGTTACACTGTTTTGTGATGTATTTTCTATTCTTCTTCATCATGTCATGATTTCCGTATAGCATATAAAGTCTGCCGGACTGATGGAAACAGGACAACAGCCGGAAAACCCGATCATGTGCTTCAATAATCTGATGGATATTCCTGTTTTCCCAAAGTTCGTCGCCATCACCCAATTCAATATAGGTATAACCATTTTGATAGTAGTGCTGCAGTGCTGCATAATAAAGATTCTGGTTTTTTAAAAAATTATCATTGGAGGCACCTGTTCCCCGATGACAATCGCTGATCATCACATATCTGGAACATTCCTTAAGAGGAAGCCGTAAAGCTCCCTCAAAGGATTTGTTTAATCGTGACCGGTAACCCATCTGTGATCCTCCTTACATCCATATCTCTTTCAATTCCGCACTTGACGCTCTTTTTTAAACGAGAAATGTTTTCTTTCTTTAAAACGTCTGTCGCGGAACAACCTGCGGAAAGCAAACGGCAGATAGAAATATAGATAAAGCACCCTGTCAACCGAAAGTTGTAATGGTCTGGTCGCAAAACGATAAATAAAACAACCGAGCCGGTTAGAAACCTGTGCCAGACTCCTTCTCAATTTTCTAAAGAATCCATATTGCATGGTTCCTGTCATAAAGGAAATCGAGACTACATTCTCATGTAGCCAGATATCCGTCTTATCATACCCGGTCTTAACAAGGCCTTCAACAAATGCTCTCGCCATCTCACAGTCGGCAAATGTCAGACCGGCATCCATAAACAATTCTTCAGGATTAAAAAATGTTCCGGGATCAAATGCAGTCAGCCACCAGTGTGTACAGCGAAGATGTGACAGGCGTTCTCCTTTCCTATATAACGTAAATGATAGTTTCTGCATATCTTCATCTTCTACACATTGAAATAATGTGCTGTCCCACTTTTCTTCCTCTATAATTTTATCTGCATAATAGACCCCGATTTCACAGCCTGCATTAAGTCCGTATTGTCCTTTCCAAAACTCAATCAGCCATGTTCTGCCACGATAATTGAAGTAGACCGGCATACATTCAAATATCATTTGAAAGGATTCTGCCGCCTTATCATAAAATGCACAATATCCGAATTTTCTCTGCCATGCATCAATGCGGGTAGAAAAGATATCCTGTCTCAGATCATAGCAATATCCAAACGGTTCCAGCAGTTCATTCAACAGACTGCATTTATCCTCCATACACATACAGCAGACCTTATGAAGAATTCGTTTTCTTTTCCATGAAAAGATACAGAAACATATAAGAATAAGAATTAAAAGAATACTAAATAGAAGATACATAAAAATACCACATAAAATATTTTGTAATATTTTATGTGGTATTGTCAAAATTGGTACTATACGGAAAGTAATCCGTCAATTTCCTCCAGCACCTGATCATACAGTTCCAGGAAGGAATCCAGTGTATCCCGAATCGTCTGAAGATCCCTTTGCTTTGCTGCTACCTCGTGCTGTCTCGCCTGCTCAGAAAGTTCTTTGGCTCCAATGGTAAGTGCCGTACTTTTTAGTGCATGTATCATAATTTCATAATGCTTCAGATCCGCCTTGGCACTATATGATTTTAATCCGTTATGATAACGTTCCTTCTGCTTTCGGAAAGTATCAAGAATCGCTCTGTACATTTCTTCGTCGCCGGCACAATATTTCAGCCCGGTTTTTTGGTCAATATGCAAAGTCTCTATCTTATGCTGCTCCGACTGCTGAACTCTTTCTTTTTTTCTTTCATCCGATTGTTCGGACACGATATGTATTTTTTCTTTCGGTAGATACAGGCGCAGGATTTCTTCCAGCTGTACAGCAGAAAGCGGTTTGGACAGATAATCAACAAATCCATGCTTTCGATAATTTTCTCTCGTCTGATCCTGTTCTCCTGACTCTGAGGTCAGCATAATTGCAGGAGTAGTACTATTAAGGTTCTCTTCATCCAAACGCAGCTGCCGTAAAGTCTCGATACCATCCATTTCCGGCATCAGACGATCCATTAAGATCAGATCGAATTTTTTGCTCTTACATAGCTCCAATGCCTCTTTTCCACTCATTGCAGTGGTAATCCGCACCATGGTATTTTTTAAAAGCCCCTGAACGATTTCCTGACTGATATCATTATCATCAACACTTAAGATACATGCATCAGATGCAGTAAACTGATCCTTACCATTCCACATCTGCCGCATTTTTCTAAGATATACCTGTTTCAAGTCACCAATCGGATGATCTTCTTTGATCTGCTGCGGTATTTTTACGGTAAATGCCGCACCTCCGCCATAGGTACTCTCAACACTAATCTCACCTTCCATCAGGTCTACCAGCTTCTTTGTAATATTCAGTCCAAGTCCGATTCCTTCTTCCTCTTGTCCCTTTTTCTTCGACAGCTTCGTAAAGCTTCCAAAAACCTGATCCATATCTTCCTGCCGGATACCGATTCCGGTATCTTCAACAGTGATCGATAATACTATTTTTTCCGGCCCCGTAATTTCACCTGTTACAACCAGCTTGATATAACCCTGACTGGTATTTTTTACAGCATTGGTCAGCAGATTGGAAATGATCTGTTTGATACGCAGCAGGTCACCACTTAGTAACCGCGGCAGATCCTTCTGGATATCCAGACGGATTTCAAGATTCTTCTCTCCCGCACGATAATCCAGAAGACTGATCATATCATTCAGCATTTCATCCAGGCGGTAATTCTTTACTGTAATAGAGAGTTTACCTGACTCAATCGTTGAAAAATCAAGAACATCATTGATCAGGGCAAGAAGCTTTTCTGCAGCACTCTGAATCTGACATGCATAATTCTCTATTCTGCCGTCGGGATTTGAACGGAGTATCATTTCGTCCATACCGATGATCGCATTTACCGGTGTACGGATTTCATGAGACATTTTCGTTAAGAAATCATTCTTTGCCTGAAGTTTTATTTCCTCCAGATCCTTTTTACTTCTTACAAGATTGAAGTAATTCAGGATTACCCAGATGATTGAAATCATCGACAGAGACAATACAAACACCAGATATACCATGAATATGGTATTTTCCCAGGCATGTGCTTCCTTAATCAGAATATAATCCTTCTCCTGAAGAACCATGGACTCATCGTTGCTAAGAATTTTCAACTGTATCCGGTATGTTCCTGCCGGAATCCTGCTGATCTGAATCGGCTCAATATCCTTTTGGGAAAATGTACTGGGATACGTATCCAGACCATCTATAAATATCTGTAATTTAACATCTGAGAGTGTATAATTTCTTACAGACGGCGTAATAACCACATTGCTGGCATTTTCCGGAATCCGATAGATCCTGTTATCCTCCGTAATCGTCTGTCCATCTGCTGTCACAAGTGCAATATCAAACTTATATCGTCTTCTGCCCTGTGTCTGACTGGAAATATCAAAACAGCTGACACCCTGATTGGTACAAAAATAGATCCTGCCGGAATCATTAATATAATTCCATGAATTGGCAGTCAGTGCAGTTAACAGCCCCTCTGTATGGTTATACAGTTTATACTGAAGTTCCTCGTCATAATACAATTTCTCAGCATTTACAACATAGATACCACTGCTGGACAGAATATATGCCTCATTATCCTGCAGGAGAATATCATAATTATTCAGGTAAGGAAACTGACTTAATTTTCTTGCCGCATTGTTCTCCATATAGCACAAAGAATTGCTTGCAACAACAAAATATCCTGTACGATAAGGAACCATTCGCATAATAATATCAGAGGACAGACCATTTTCCGTAGATATATGTTCCGTAATCTGCATGTTTTCTATTTTATAAATACCGGCTCCGTCTGTTCCCGCATAAAATGCTCCATTCTCTCCTGCAATCAGACAAAGCACCTGTTCATTTTCCAGACCGTCTTCACCGGTAATCGTTCCAATAACTTCGTTTCCCCTGATGAAATTAATACCATTATTGTTTCCTGTCACAATGGTTCCATCTTCCAATTCCAGCATACAACGGAACCGGTTACTTGTTGCTCCCTGCTCCTCTACTGTATAAGTTGTAATTGTCTCATCTGAATCATAACGCACCAGTCCGTATTTACCGTAACTGCATATCCAGAGGCTTCCCTTGGAATCTACAGATATAAACCGGATCCTTATTCCATCAAGCATCTGGGTCAGTTCATTATCGATTGGCTGGCAGCTTTCCCGGTCAAGAATGAATAATCCTTTATCTGTTCCACAATAATAAGCGTCCTTGTATTCACAGATACTGTTTGTAACTTCCGGACTGATACCGGCAGCTGCGAATAAATTGATAAAGTTATTGTGACTAAGCTTCATGACCCCGTTACCGGAAGATGCAAACCAGAAGTTACCCTCGTAATCTTCATGAATGTCCTCTATGGAATTTTCAAATCCCTCATAACTATGGGTATAGAAATTGCCTGCATGGTCAAAATATCCCATACCGGAATCAGCTCCGATCCAGGTACGTCCCTGACGATCCGTCTGGATGGAAGATATGTTTCTGAAGCCCTGCATCTCCGTCTGCCTATACAGTATCAGACGATCCCCCTCTATACTGATACAATCAATATATCCATCCGAGGTACCTGCCATAATCTGCCGGTCATTCCGGCCTACACATTGATAATAAGCCCCTTCACGTGATACCTCTTTGCTTGCTAACAGCACATCATCTTTCATGAGGAAAAGAAGTCCCGTATTGGTAACGCCGATAATTCTTCCATTCTGCTGCACCATGGAAGTTACATAAGTAATATCTTCTTCTATCACTTGAATCTGATCTGCAGCTGTAATCTTGCACATATGGTCCGTTGTTCCTACATACATCGTACCATCCGGCATTTCTACCAGAGAACGTATGGCACTTGCCGGCATTCCGTCTGCCTTGGTGAAAAATGTGTAGGTTCCATTGTCATATCTTGCCAGACCATCATCATTGGTTCCAATCCATAAGCGGTCCTCTGAATCAGTCATCAATACCGTCACACTGGCAAGACCACTTTCCCTGATATATTCAAATGTCTTGCCGTCATACCTTGTAAGTCCGGCATAACCTCCAAACCAGATATAGCCATCTGCCGTCTCGGCAATCGCATTCACTTCAGAAGAAAACATGCCGTTATTTCCATTGTAGATCTGCTCTACATAATTACCCGCAAAGATATTTTCACCACCGGTCTGGTCATCCCATAGGATAGAAGCCTCGTCCCTGTATTCATTATAATAAGACTGTTCCACACTCTGCGTATTCTCATCAGCCTGCTGCTGTTGCTGAAATACATCTGCCACAACAAGCATCAATACCAGGGAGGTCAAAACAGCCATACAGCCTATAATGAATTTTCTTCCAATCAATCCATTATTTTTACTTCGGCTGTGACGAATTAACTGAATAACACCAAATGCCGCTGCCAGACAAATCAGTTTATCCGGGATATCAATCATTGCCTCTCCGACAAACGCAGCAAAATAAGAAGGGACGCCATTCCAGGTAAGCATATCGTATATGGTATCTCCCCAGGCATTCCCACTTTTTCCGCCGAAGATAAAAATATTTATTACGGAAGATAAAACACTTGAAAAAACTCCTACCAGAACACCGGAAACCAAAGCCTTCGTTAATGTCTCCAGATAACCTTTTTTCTCAAGAAAGACTATAAAAAGTCCAACGGCAATGCTTACCAGTGCATATGCAATTGAAGCCGGATCAATCATTCCAAAAGCAAGATTATTTATGATACCGGTAATCACTGCTCCTATCGGTCCTGCAAAATAGGCGGCCACTCCTGTTCCGATCACATCCAGCCAGAGTGGAAGATAACACATTTCTGCAATATTCTTTCCCACAATATTAATGAGAATGCAGAATAGGACAATTACAATCTTTTCTCTTTGTTCTCTGTTTTTCTCCATTTAGCAAATTACTCCTTGTCATGGAATTCTCTAAGATTCTTCAAAGGATTCTTTCGTTTTTCTCTGCTTTGCCCTTATAACAAAGTGTCTGATGATATGATAAATTCCCTTAATGACTGCTACCAAAGCAAACATCATCAGAAATCCTATGACGCCTGACATAATATCTGCAAATTCCATGGTACCGGTCTTACTGATTTTCTGCCCAATCTCAATTGCAAAGGTCAATACAACAACAACCGTAAAGGTATAAATTCCTGTTATGGTCAGATACATCTTATGTTTCGCCAGAATCCTGAACACAGGATATGCCACAAGAAGAATCATCATGCCAATGCATCCGATCACAAGAAAATGAAGTTCCTTATCCGTAAAATTATACTCATATGCATCATTTAATTTTAACAGATAGTTGTGGCATTCTGCAATCCATTCCACAATCCTGTATAAAAATTCTTTCATAAGAATTCTCCTCTCCTATTTAATGGATAAGGTAGGTAATTGCGAAACTGTTATTTTCCATATTTCACTGTGCAATATGCATAAAATGCTCCGTACCTGCTACGCAGCTAATGTCGCATTATTATGCATATTGTACAGTTTTGCATAGAATACTTTGAGTTTCGCAATTACCTATTTAATAAATAAGGTACGTCAGTCCGTAGATCACTGCCATATGCAGGGGATAATAGATATAAAACAGGTATTTCATATTCCGCTTCCCCTTCTGCTCATTATAGCAGCTCAGCAAAACCAATGCTGCCAGGGACATCCACTGGTTACCTCCCAAGGAAACTGCAACCGGAATCATTCCCACCAGGGCAAGTAAAATCCTCTCTATCTTTGTTCTTCCAACAACAACGAAGACAGGAAGAAGAATCCCCCAAAATCCATAATCAAACTGCACCTGCCATTTTTCAGGCAAAAGCGGAATGGAACCGCATAAGACTGCCGTTACAAGGATCAATACAGTCGGCAAAATCCACGCCATCACATTTGCTCTGCCGTTTTCTCCCTGTTTACTCTGTTTCTTCGCCCATAGCACAGCATAGGAAAGCAGAACAGAAACAGAAAAGGTCATGAGAATTCCCTGATACAGGCTGTGCTCTGCAAAATAATATACCAACTGGCACAGGAAGCCCAGACCAAAAATTCTTAAGAAATAATTTCTTTTGTTCTTTGTATATCTGCACCCTTCCGCAATCATATAGGCAAACAGCGGAAATGCCAGTCTCCCAATCAAACGGAATGGTCGGAAATTATCCATTAAAAGCAGACCCACATGATCAATTGTCATGGTAACTAATGCAATTACCTTCAGGATATTTCCACTAAGTCCCCATTTTTGTTCAGAATTTCCCATACTTCCCTTTTTCATTGGTTATAACAATCCCCGATAGTACATTGCCTGTTCTTCATTGCCAAGCTCCTGATAAATCCCAACCAGTGCCTGCAATGGCAGCTCCTTATGATGACGCAGACTGAGAACACTTTCCGTTTCAAAAGCAGCATTGTAATACCAGACTGCTGCCTCCTCCGGTTCACCGTTCTGACGATAATATTCTCCTAACAGATAACAGATCTCACTGCATCCATTCATTGCCATGGCTTTTGTCGTATATTGAAAGAAATGCAGTCCATCCCCTGTCAAAAGGCAGGTATTGGCACAGATACAGCAGGCTTCCATAATTTCATCCATGCTCCTGCTGCCATCCGATAAAGATGCCTGAAACATTGGATATGCCCGCATAAAATCTTCTTTTTCTCCGGCAATCATCAATTCTTTGGCATATATTTCATGCAGACGTTTATCTAAAACGACACCTTCTTCATAGAGCCGCTCAAATGCCTTCAGATCCCTTGCTTTATGATTGCTTTCCGGTTTATGTAATATTTCTATCTCACTGTCATAGATCACCGGTTCCAGACGAACTGCTTCGTGAATGGCATTCTCCCAGACGCATTGCCGGATTCTCTTATAGAGCTTAGGACGCAGCTCCTTATCATAATTATAGATGGTATTATACGAAAGCTGGTTGGCATAGTACATCTGTACTACATCAATCTCCGGAAGTAACGCCTCTTTCAGAACACGAAACTTCTCCCGGTTCTCCTGATCCAGCTCTTCATCTGCATCCGCACAATAAATATACTCTTTTGTAGCCTTGGAGAAAGAATAATTTCTGGCATCTGCAAAGCTTCCTGTCCATGCAAAATCATAAACCTGATCCGTATAACGCCGTGCAATTTCCTTTGTCTGATCCTCCGAGCCGGTATCCACGATAATAATCTCATCCATCAGATCTGCAATGGAATCCAGACATCTCGAAAGAACTGCTTCTTCATTTTTCACAATCATACATAAACTGATAGTTATCATGAGGTACCCTCTCTAACAACGCCTTCGTGCTATTTATCCGCAAATATATCATTCAAGGTACAGAAAACCTGATCTGCCTTAACAATAACAATTACCCTGTCTCCCGGATGGATTGCACTGTTTCCGTTTGGAATCATCAACTCCTGTCCCCTGATGATGGCAGCCACCAGGACATCCTTTTTTAGATGAAACTCCGGTGAACTAAACGGCACATCAATACATTTCAAATCTTTGTCCGCAATAAAGCCCATGGCTTTGCCAAGTCCCCCTGCCAGAGAAAACATACTGTAAATATCATTCTCCTCATCATGATAGGTCTCAACATTTCTGATAAAGGTCATGAGTCTGTCACAGGCAACCGCCGCCGGTGTTACGGTAATATTGATATTTACCTTGTTTAAAACGCTCTCATAGGAAGGTGTATTAATCTTTGTGATGATAGAACTGACTCCGCATGACCATGCAAACATGGAAAGAATCAGATTGGTCTCATCGGAACCGGTCAACAGAATACAGGTATCCGTATTCTTAATACCTTCCTCCAGAAGTACTTCTGAATTAATCTGATCTGCATAACAGACATCCACCTCCGACGGAAGCTCTGAACGCAATGCTTCACAACGATCCAGATCATTATCCAGAATTTTGATGTGCTTTTTTCTTTTTAACAGCCTTTTTACCAAATAGTCCCCTATGGTACCACATCCGATAATCAGTACATTTTTTACAGGCTTTCTCACATGACCAAGCTTTAGTGCGATATCCAGCACCTGTTCATTGGGTGCAATAATACCAACCTCATCTTCCGCACGCAATACAAATTTCCCATCCGGAACATATAAGGTGTCTTTTCTGCGGACCGTTCCCAACAGAATCTGCTCTCCAAGAAATCCCTTGATTGCCTTTAGCTCCATGCCATCCAAAGGACCTCCCTGATCTACATGGACACTTAACACTGCTGCTTTATTTTCAATGAATCCGTATGCCTTTTCATCCGTAGGAAGACCAAGCTGCCGCTCTATTGATCCTGCTGCTTCATACTTTGGATTGACGATGCAGTCTATTGCATATTCTTCCCTTAAAAACTTCTGATCCATATAATGGGCCGGGCTTCTAAGAACAACTGCCGTATAGACAGCACCTACTTTTTTCGCTGTGCGGCAGCACAACAGATTGACTTCATCAGAAGGCGACGCCGCCACAACAATATCTGCCGTATTTGCTCCTGCCTTTAACAATACCTCTCTTACAGAACAGTTTCCGCAAGTACCTCCGACACTGTAGTGGTCTGTGATTTCGCTGATTTTCTTCCGGTCCGTATCAATCACCATAACATCATGACCCTCCCTGCATGCCTGCTTGGCAAGCAGTTCTCCGGTCAGTCCCATTCCTGCAATTACAATCTTCATGATATGATATCTGCCTTTCTGCTGCGGCAACGCTGTGCCTTATGCTTTTCTATTCCAAAATAAACACTCTTAATTGTCAGTCCCTGTACAATGACGGTATAGAAAATCGTAATATAAACTACATTCATGATAATCATATAAATATCCGGTGAAAGAATATCCTTCGTACTCATTGCAAGTGCCAGGGAAAGTCCGCCCCGCAATGCACACCAGGTCATTAAAATTACAAATTCCATCAGACTGTAATTTCCCGGCATTTTTTTCTTTCCAATCATCATACCGGAACAGAATACTCCTGCAAACCTTGCAACCACTGCCAATACCAGCGTGATCGGAAACAGAATCAGAACCATCGGGCTTAAATGTAAATCCAGAAGGGAAAGACCAATCATAACAAACAAAACTGCATTCAGAATACTTTCCGCAACTTCCCAGAAATCTTCATACCTGTTATGTATATCTTCTACCAGTAGCCTCCGTTCCATAGAGCTCCGCACAGCTGCAAAATACATTCCGCAGACTACCGAAGCAATCACACCGGAGAATCCAAAATGCTCACAGATGGCATAAACCATGGAAACCGTCAAAGCACTGATCATAATGTGCTTTACCGGATCTCTTGTCAGCTTCATCAGACCGGTCATGATAAAAGAAATAATCAGGGCAACAGCCAATGCACCCAGCACTTCCTTTAACATGACAATGAAAAAATTGCTTTCTCCGCTGTGTGTTACAAAACTCTTGATAAATACAAACAATGCAACGCCCGTTCCATCATTGAACAGAGATTCACTTTCAATCACAACGGTCACATTTTTAGAAAGACCAAGCTTATTTAAAATTCCGGTTGCTGCAATAGGATCTGTCGGCGAAACAATACAGCCAAGCAGAATACAGGTAAACAGATCCATATCGACCCCGATCAATTGCATAATTCCAAAGAACAAAAGTCCGTACAATACAGATGAAATAACAGTAGAGAGCAGTGCCAGCAGACTGATTGTTTTAATATTCTGACGGAACTTGTGCATATTCACCTTGCCTGCCCCTGCAAACAGCATAAAGCAAAGTACCGTATCAATCAGATACTGTTCAAATCCAAAGTCACCAATCCGGTGAATTCTCTCTGCAATTCCTTCCAGACCCGGCAGACTGCTAAGGGCATAAATCCCTCCGCAGATAATCAGCGAAAACAAAATCAATGCAATATCTCCCTGCATATGAAATATCCGCTCATTGGCTACGCCGATTACCACTATCATCAGAAGAATCAGAATCATAAGTTCCATGATATTCATTTATCTTACTACCAGCTTTCTCATTTTGTATTTACGGCAAATATTTCTTTATGTCTGTATCAGACAGATACAAAACCATAACCCCGTCAATTACCCTTACCGAATTTTCAGACGGCCACGGCTCCATCTCCGCAAATTCCTCTGTTGCCGCAATCTGCTTCATCTGTTCCATTCCTGCCCTTCCATAGGATGTTGACAGATAATGATTCAGCATACTGATATATTCTGAATCCTGGGAGATAAAGATATTGGAAACCACGCCGGACATCATCGGTGCATCCGGAACATACTCCGGAATCTGATAGCAGGAACCATAGATGGCAAGCTGCATATCCTCGCTATAACCCTCCGTCATTTCCATACGCATTTCCAGACGATTTAACAGCATCTCAACTTTCGTATTGGCATTTTCCATATTATAGTACGCTCTGTTGGCAATCACTGTAAAGTGGAAACTGATACATAAGAGCAGCACCACCGTAAGAATACGCAGGATATTTCCTTTCATCTCCTTTAAGTCTGTCCACATAATGAGCAGTAAAAGATATACCAGAATCAGACTGTATTCCATGGATGTGGATGTATAGGAAACATCCGGGGATGCAAACTCAAAAATGTGGCAGATAACAGGCAGTAACGGGAACAAACACGCCATAAGAACCACGCGGACCGGCGTTTTCCATAATTTACGCTTTGTTACCAGAACGAACCATACTACCGCTGTAAGAAGAAACATCATGATGTTCATGACATTATAACAGTTCCATTCAAAACGGACCAGATAGAACCTTGCAAAATCCACATAGCAGTCCACAAAAGCCTGCAGAAGATCTGCAACATGAAAACCACCTACCTGATCCATTCCCATGTAAGCTAATGCCGGATAATCGCCAACCTTTCGCACAATTGTCAGGACAATTCCATAAGCAATAAGTCCAATTACTCCTATCGCAAGACATCTTCCCGTCATCCGTCCGATTTCCTTCATGGAAGTTTCCTTCACAGAAAGCATTCTGAAAAGATAAAATAGCATCAACAGAATCGTTACTGAAAGAAATGCCTGATAAAATCCGGTAGAAACAGCAAGACTTAGTGACGCGAACAGCAGCCCTGCTATTCCCTTCTTACGAAAACAAAGATAAGCAGTCAATACAGAGAAAAACAGCGCAATCATATAGCCATCGGCAGTATACATATATGCAAAGATCGAAGTTACAACAGGATTGGCAGAAAACATCCAGGCGATAATCACATAAAAAATTTCGTCCCTGATATCAAATAATTCTGTAAATAGAACGGCTGACAAAGCAATCATAATCAGGCTGATCAGACCAATCAACCACGGCAGCTCCACATTTCCCCTGAGTTTTTCAACACCCGGAAGCAAAAATCTACCCAGCGTTGTGACCCAGGATGGAGAAATCGATGTGAAATAATTGGTCGTATCTGCGCAGATCATCGTATTGGTCATCCGAAATGCATGAGTCAGGATACCAATAATGATCGTATACCAAAATACCTTTTTATTTCTTTTTAAAATATCTGCCGCTTTATTTGTCATGCTAATAAAATACCTTTCCTTCTGTCTCTCTTTCTTAAAAATAATTCCATAGGAATATCTTTTATTTCAGCTGCATCAGTAATTCCTTCAGCCACGGCCCGTCCACTGTTTCGATCATTCCATGATCACATGCCTGTGCCAGAGCCGGCTGAATCGGCAGCCTTGCATAGTTACGGATTCCAAATTCTTTCGCAACCTTCTCTACCTGACTTTCTCCAAAGACGGAAATCTTCTTTCCGCAATCCGGACATTCCAGATAACTCATATTCTCAACCAGACCTAATACAGGAATATCCATCCGGGACGCCATATTCACAGCCTTGGCAACAATCATGGAAACCAGCTCCTGTGGCGATGTTACTACGATAATACCCGCCAAGGGCAAAGACTGATAGATTGTCAATGGTATATCACCTGTTCCGGGAGGCATATCCACAAACATATAATCCACTTCACCCCAGCTAACCTCTGTCCAGAACTGCATGACAGAATTGGCAAGAATCGGACCTCTCCAGATCACCGGATCTGTTTCATGTTCAATCAAAAGATTTAACGACATGACCTTGATTCCGCTTTTGGTTACAACCGGATACAGCTCCTCTCCTTTCAGATTAGCCTTATCCTTTAGTCCAAATGCCGTAGGAATCGAGGGGCCCGTAATATCTGCATCCAGTATCGCAGTCTGCTTGCCTGATCTCTGCATAGCACAGGCAAGCAGAGACGTTACCATGGACTTACCCACACCACCTTTTCCACTGACGATACCAATTACCTTTTTTACCTGACTATTTCCACTGCTCACCTTACGATCTCCACATTCTGCAGAGCAGGAAGAGCACTGATGATCGCATGTATTGCTCATTTCTATTTCTCCTTCTATTATGAGATTTTTTCTTATTGTTCTATTCTATACTAAAATTTAGAATTTACTTCCCTTCCGGCAAATTCTACATAATATATAATAAAACGACATGCTGAGGTATATTTATGTTTTTTCATAATAATATTTTCGGAAGAAGACACGGATCCGGTCATTGTCCTTCCTGTCCACCGCCACCGCCTCCTCCAAGAGGCCCTTCCTGTCCATTCTGTCCGCCACATCAGCCTCCCAAGAAACCGGGATGTGGTCCCTGCGGTCTGCACGAATGCCCACCCAAAAGAAAACACGAGCATTGAACCTGCAAAGAAACAGGAGCTGCCATAAGGCAGCTCCTAATCGTCTGCGTTAATTAATGGAAACCGTTGGTGTTCCTACATTTCCGGAATAGGAAATAATAAATCCAACCTCAACACTTTGTCCTGCAGAAATCTCATTATTAAAATCAACCGGAGTAATCACAATATTGCTGCCGCTTGCCGAAAAATTACCATTCCATGACTGGTCAAGCGTAACATTTCCTCCAAAGCTTACTGTCACCTTCCAGTTATTTACCGTGGAACTTCCGGTATTTTTAACTGTAACTGTATATTGGGAACAATTGCTGCTGCCGGAGGACCATCCACCGGAATTGGTAATTGTTACCTGTGTATTGGCCGCACTTGCCGTTACTGCCGGGGTAGCACTGTTATTATTATTGCTATTGTTATTATTATTGTTATTATTGTTATTATTGTTATTATTGTTGTTATTATTACTGTTATCTGACGTAATATTAGTTGATCCCGGAGTAACTCCGTTATTTAAGATTCCCACATACCATTTTCCTGCTTCTGACAGTTCACTCTCCGACCAGCCGGAGGTTCTGCTGCAACCACTCTGGATCAGAGAACTGGTCTCTGCCTTATTGGAAAGGTTCCAAATACAGTAGCTGATGTTATTGGAATCCATTGCAGAAATCCACTTATTTCCTTCGGAAATATTATTTGCCCCTGATCCGCTGGCATCACAGATTCCAAACTCGGTACAGAAAAGTGCAAGTCCCTTATCAATTGCAGTCTGCATCTTCTGACGCAGACTGTCACGGTGCGTATCTGCATAGAAATGGATGGCATACATGATATTCGTGTATCCTGTGATCGGGTCGTTGGCTGCAATATCCACATCCTGCGACCAGTTTGGTGTCCCGACAATAATAATGGCATCCGGATTGTTTGCTTTAATTACCGGAATGACTTCCAACGCATAGCTTTTAACGGAAGACCATGATGTCCCACCACTGGGTTCGTTACAGATTTCGTACAGCACATTGTCATAATCGGCATATTTGGCAGACATTTCTTCGAAAAATTTTAATGCCTCAGCCTTATTGATGTTCGGATCGGAATCCTGATTCATAATATGCCAGTCGATAATGACATACATACCCAGCTCTGTTGCGTAAGAAACACCATCATTGATCAATTGTTTTAAATTCGACTGATTGCCACCGGTACAATATCCGCCGTATTCTGCAGAATACATTGCCAGACGGATGCAGTTAGCTCCCCATTCATCACGAATTGTCTGAAATGCAGCTTTGTTCACATACTCAGGGAACCATGCAATACCATGGGTTGACACACCCTGCAGCTGAAACTGATTACCATTTTTATCTACCAGACCACTTCCGCGAACAGATAATTCTCCGTGAATTTCCACCGGTGTCCCGGATACCGGAGCCGCAGGAGCAGAAGGAACCGTTTCCTCTCCTTCTGTCTGTCCGGATGTGCTTTGATCCTGTGTGTCCGTATTTTCTGTAGTGGTTCCTGATCCATCTTCATTACCGGAACCAGTTGCTCCTGTATCTTCACCGGAAGTACTTTCTGTCGCAGATGTATTATCCGTATTCTCTGTCGTTTCCCCGGCAACATTCTGGGAATCAGACGAATCCCCTGTATTGGAAATGACTGCCTGTTCTCCCGCATTAGAATCCGGCTGACCCAGGCTTGCCATCTGTTCCTGATTTCCTGTCGCCTGACTGACCCCTTTTCCCGGCATCATAATCAACAACCCGATGATACCGACCAGTAATGCAGCTGCCATAACAATTCCCGCAATCATTTTCTTACTTAATTTCATCTTTGGACACCCTTTCTTTCTCATTGTTCCATAAATTCAAGATATTCCTCTTCATTCACAAACAGAATATATTTTGAATCCACGAATCCCATATAACCTGCGTCAATATAATATCCTTTCATAATTGTTACCTCCTTGCTTTTTATAGCTCAAAGGTAACAAATTTTATGTCCATTATTTCGTACTTTAATTCATTCTAAGCAGTAATCTCATCCGGCTTTTTCACATATAAATATTTCAGCAAAATCGGTACCGAAATACTGGAAATAATAATCAACAGAATAACTGCCGTAAAATAGGAGGAATCGATAATTCCAAGTGCCAGGCCTTTCTGGGTGATAATCAGTGCAACCTCACCACGGGTCATCATACCCACGCCGATTTTCAGACAGTCAATCCCCTTAAATCCACATACCCTGGACATCAGACCACATCCAATAATCTTCGTTAACAGTGCCACAAGAACAAAGCATACGGAAAACAAGAGCATACTGGTATCCAGTTCCCGCAGGTTGGTCTTGAGTCCGATACCCACAAAAAAGATCGGTCCAAAGAACATATAACTGTTGATTGACACCTTACGGTCAATATATTCTGCATCATGTATATTGCAAAGAATAATACCTGCTACATAGGCTCCTGTAATATCTGCAATTCCAAAATATTTCTCTGCACAATATGCCATGGCAAAGCATAGCCCAAGTCCGATAATCGGAATTCTTCTGGAATGGGGATATCTTGCATCCAGCTTCTGCATAATCTTATAAATAAAGTATCCACCCACCAGAGCAAGTGCGAAAAATACAACCGTATTACTGATTACCAGAACCGTATTGGAGGTAGGATCCTTAAATCCAATTACAAAAGTCAGTACGATAATGCCAATCACATCATCGATAATTGCTGCACTCAATATTGTCTGACCGACTTTTCCCTTTAAAAATCCCATCTCTTTCAGACATTCTACTGTAATACCCACAGAGGTTGCTGTCATAATGGAACCGATGAACAGGCTTTCAAAAAATTCATCAGAGCCCCATGCTGCCCATCCGTGAAATGCCATATATAAAAGACTTCCACCAACAAATGGAACAAGCACACCCATACATGCAATTAAAAATGCCACCAGACCGGATTTCTTCAGTTCCTTCAGATTGGTCTCCAGTCCTGCGGAAAACATGATCAGAATGACACCAATTTCAGCCATCTTAGAGATAAAATCCGAAGTTACCACCAGATTCAGCAGGCAGGGACCGATAATCAACCCTGCGATAATCTCTCCCACAACTGCAGGTGCTTTCACTTTCTTTGCAACAATTGCCATAAATTTTGCTGCCAGAAGAATAATTGCCAAATCCCTTAGAATTTCATACGTTTCCATAATATTTATGCCTTTCTGCCAAAATCATCCTTATTATACATAAAAAGGTTGAAGAATACAATATTTCTATGATTTTATCCTTTGTCAGAACCGGACTTTCTTTCACCTTCTGCAATCAGCTTATAACAGGTGTTCAGATAAATCATATGGGACACTGCTGTTACTGCACAGGAAAGCAGCTCCTTCTCAAGAGATTCCGTGGATCCGGTATCATTTAATGAATCAGTAATGCCAAAACGAAATTGCAGACTGTCCGTAAAAGTCCTGCCAAAATAATCATATGCAGTCTGCAGGGGATAGGAAGCCTTCTGCAGACGAAACATCTGATGAATATGCTCCAGCGGCAAAACCGGTTTAAATACCGTAAGTGCCAGAAGATATGCTATATGTCTACTGTAATACTGCTTCCTGACCGGATTATCGATCAGTCCCTGCTTGACATAATTGCGGATCATGGAACCGGTCAGTTCAAAACAGCCCAATGGCTGCAGCGTCTGATTGATATATTTTGTCGTCTGCTCCAGATAGAGTCCCATATCCGGCAGCCGGTCATAGGTTGGCAGGGAAAAATCCCGAACCGCTTCTATCACTTCCCTGGTCAATACCGTTTTCTTCATTTCCTGTTTCCACCTTACTACTGATTTTGAAAAATGTATCACAAAAGTCCACTTTAAATCTCTGTGATGGCAGAAGGCACAAATTAGATAGTTTGATTTCCGATGTGCTAAACACTCCAATGAGCCTCTAAACTTACAAATCGTGTTCAGCAATGGCTTCCACGATTTGCAGAGTCTCCTTTCCGTAGCACAAAAGTCAATCCAACTATCTAATTTGTGTCTTCTGCCATGTTTCATTACGAAGACGGACTTTTGCTCCTGTATATTTTAACATAATCTTATAAATTCAGTATATTAAATGTTTCAATAGATGTCAATTTGACGGTTTTTTATATTTCTTCACAGGTTTTTGAAAACCCCTTGACATGGTTATTTCAAACTCGTATACTAACAATGCAAACTTTGACAAAAGGAGACCTATCTAACAATGAAAATAAAGCTTGTTGCAGATTCCTCTGCCAATTTTCATACCCTTCAGGAAATGGAGGTTGCATACGCACCTCTTACCATTCAGATCGGCGACAAAGAATATGTGGATGATAAAGATCTGGATGTTACTGCCATGCTCTCTGCGCTACGGGCATATAAAGGAAAAACAAGTTCCGCCTGTCCCAGTGTACAAAACTGGATTGATGCCTTTGACGGAGCAGATATGGTACTTGGAGTTGCCATTACCAGCGGACTTTCCGGCTCCTACAATTCTGCCTACATTGCGGCAAAGGAGTACACCGACCGGAACCCTGAAGCAAAGGTATTTATTCTGGATTCCCTTTCCACCGGTCCGGAGATGCAGTTAATTCTGGAAAAATATCATGAACTGGTTACCGCCGGCTGTGATTTTGAAACCATCTGTCATCAGATCCAGGAATATTCTACCCATACACATCTGTTATTTTCCCTGGAATCGCTGGATCATTTTGCCAAAAACGGCCGCGTCAGTCCGGTAATTGCAAAGGCTGCGGGCATCTTGGGCATCCGTATCACCGGCAGGGCAAGTGCAGAGGGCACTCTGGAAATGATGCATAAATGCCGTGGCGAACAGAAAGCCATTTCCCAGATTTATGATGATATGATCAAGCAGGGCTATCAAGGCGGCAAAGTACGTATTGCCCATTCCTTCAATCCGGATGCAGCCAATACCCTTGCCTCCATGATCCGAAAGACACACCCCCAAAGTGATATCACCATAACAGAAAATCGTGGATTATGTTGTTATTATGCGGAAGAAGGCGGCATCATCGTTGGGTACGAGGCATAAGAAATCATCTAAAGAAATTTCTCCGACTTGATTTTGCAGAGGGTATCGCATATTATATTCTATGGAAAATGTAATTTCTGGAGGAAATCATATGTTTTACACGAATATTTTGGATTTAATCGGCAATACGCCGTTGCTGAGCTTAGAGGAAACCACCGGCTGCCATATCTTCGCCAAGGCAGAATTTTTAAATCCCGGCGGCAGTATCAAAGACAGAATTGCACTTCATATGCTTGAAGAGGCAGAAAAAAGCGGAAAGCTAAGACCCGGAATGACAATTATTGAGCCTACCTCCGGCAATACCGGAATCGGTCTGGCATTGTGCGGTGTACGCAAAGGCTATAAGGTAATCATTGTTATGCCGGAAAATATGAGCGACGAACGCAAGAAAATCATCCATGCACTGGGGGCTGAGCTGGTGCTTACTCCCGCTGAACTGAGCATTGATGGTTCTGTGCAGAAAGCACTGGAGATTGCATCCTCCTCAGACAACTATTTTGTGCCCCAGCAGTTTGAAAATCCGGCTAACCCCGAAACTCATTTCCTGACCACCGGTGCAGAAATTGTAGAGCAGCTTGGTAAAAAAATCGATATCTTCGTATCCGGTATTGGCAGCGGCGGAACGCTGCAGGGAGTTGCATCCTACATTCTCAAAACCAATCCCGACTGCAAGGTAGTCGCTGTAGAACCCAAAAATGTATCCGCACTCCTTGGAGATGAACCAGGTCTTCACCAGATTCAGGGAATCGGCGACGGTTTCATTCCGGATGTACTGGACACATCAATCATTACAGATATTGTAGAGGTGTCAGATGAAGATGCGATTAACACAGCCAGAGAACTTGCCGCTGTGCAGGGCTGTCTGGTAGGAACCTCCTCGGGTGCCAATGTCTGGGCTGCCAAGAAAATGGCCGAGAAATATGGTAAAGATAAGACCATTGTAACAATCCTTGCAGACCGTGCAGAACGATATTTCAGTACAGCGCTGATCTAAACACATCGTACAGAAATAATCATTTTTGCCAGTTAAGGGGGTATAATTATCGAAAATGGAAATTATACCCCCTTAACTCATAAAAAGCAGTAGATCTACCTACCGCTTTTTAAAATACATGATTCAAATTGCTATTTCTGTAATTGCTTTGTTATAAGTTCCCTCTCGTCACCTTGAATTCCTAAAGCATTAAGAGCCTGATCCAAAGAAATCTTCATGTTTTCCATAAGATTTTTCACAGAAACAATCTTTTCTCTTACAGCATATTCTTTTGCATATTCTTTTGCATATTCTTTTGCATATTCTTTTGCATATTTTTCAACTGCTTCACACATATTCTCACGTCCTTCCTCAGTTTCTTTAAAATGTTTCACTCCCTGTGCCAATGCCTCATAATGCATATTTTCTGGGTCAGTCTGGTGAAAATCTTTCATTAACTGACCAATTTCATCATTGCCTTTATAGTTGCCATTCACATAAATGATATGTGAACCATCATCAAATAATTCATTCGTCTCTCTTACATATCGGTCTATATGATACAATGGCAAACCTTTCCTAAACTTGTCATGCTTATAAATGAATATCACATAGGAATCCTTAAGCTCCTTGAACTTCTGCCCTTCTCCAAGCATTCTGGAATCAACCATACTACTATGGAATCTGGCACGTCTGATATCAGCTCCCACAGAGTTGCCCTGGACTTCAATATCAATTTCTTCTCCATTTACATCAATCGCATGTACATCCAAGGTGATATTACGTCCACCAACTTCATGATTCTTAAGTTCATCCTGACCGGTCACACTGATGACCTTAATATTTCTTCCCAGTATAATTCGAAGAACAAGTTCCGTTGCTACTATATTTTTATCAAAAACCCTGCTCATCAGGTCATCATCAAAAAGTGTAAGTCCATCTACCAGTATATTGACAGCTTCCTTTTCCTGGGCAAGGCTATTGTTATTCATTTGTTCTGTCATTTTACCCTCTCTCTTTTATTCAATATTAACACGTCATAACAACTGTAGCAAATAAAATTATTTTGTCTTTTTTACGAACACCTTAGTATTCGTTCACCACCTGGAAAATATAAAACTTAAGATAATAACTCTCATCCGCCGACCACAGAATCGGGTGATCCGGGGACTGGGTACGGAACTCCACCTGGCGGAGTCTCTTATGGGCACTGGCTGCTGCCTGACCGATTACCTTGGTAAAATTCTCATAGTCCATAAAATGAGAGCAGGAGCAGGTTGCAAAATATCCACCGTCCTTTACCAATTTTAATCCTTTGATGTTAATTTCCCGGTACCCTTTCATTGCATTTTTAATGGAATTTCTGGATTTGGTAAAAGCAGGCGGATCCAGGATAACAACATCAAATAACTCTTTTTTCTCCACAAGACCCGGCAGAAGTTCAAAGACATCAGCCACCATGAATTTTACTGTATCGGAAAGTCCGTTCAGTGCTGCATTTTCCGTTGCCTGTGCAACAGCAAGCTCTGATGCATCAACGCCCAGCACACTCTTTGCTCCGGCAATACCTGCATTTAATGCAAAGGAACCTGTATGCGTGAAACAATCCAAGACCTTTGCATCCTTGCATAAACGCTGGATCGCCAGGCGATTGTATTTCTGATCCAGAAAAAATCCGGTCTTCTGGCCGTCTTTCACATCTACGATATATTTTACGCCATTCTCAACAATGGGCACTTTGGTATCAAATTCCTCTCCGAGAAATCCTGTAACACGCATCATGCCTTCTTTCTCCCGCTCCTTGGCATCACTTCTCTCATAGACGCCTCGGATGATAATGCCGTCTTCTGCCATCAATGCTTTTAAAAGATCGACAATCACCTTCTTATAACGGTCAATCCCCAATGCCAGAGACTGGACAACCAGCACATCAGAAAATTTATCCACGACCAGTCCCGGCAAAAAATCTGCCTCTCCGAAAATCACACGGCAGCTGTCTGTATCTACCGTTTTCTTCCGGTACTCCCATGCATTCTTTACACGTCTCTTAAGAAATTCTTCATCTATTTCCTGTGAAACATCTCTTGTCATCATACGGATACGGATCTTGGAATTGACATTAATAAATCCCTTTCCCAAAGGATATCCGTCAAAATCTTCCACAACTACAATATCTCCATTATGATATACACTGTCCCACTTCTCTTCTTCTGTTCTACTTTCATCACCGGCAAGTGTCCCGCGGACCTGATCGATCTCATTGTCAAATACCCATAATCCACCCGACTTGAGCATTCTTCCTTCGCCCTTTTTTAACCTAACTACCACCTGATTCATTGGAACGTTTCCTTTCCTGCCTGCATATATAATCATATCACTATAAATAATTGCGAAACTTGACCAGCATTATGCGGCACTTTGCAATATTTCTAAATATCAATATTTTGAGAGGCGACACTATGATTTTCTATCCCTGTCACGATTTATTTATGGATATCCTTCACAACGATCTCCCGCAGGCAATTGCCATGGTACGCGGCAACTCTGACAACCCTGATCTGAAGGGAACCGTAAGATTTTATAAGACACCCTATGAAGGTGTCCTGATTTGCGCAGAATTTTATCACCTTCCGCACCGTATGCCTGCAGGCATTCCGACATTTTATGGATTTCATATCCATGAAAATGGTAACTGCTCAGATCAGTTCAATAACACCGGTGGTCATCTTAATCTGATGGGGCAGCCACATCCCCATCACACCGGAGATCTGCCGCCCCTGCTTTCTACAAGCGGATATGCATTTATGAATGTTTATGCCGAACAATTTACGATCCCACAGATCATCGGCAGATCCGTCATCGTGCATGACAATGTTGATGATTTTACCACACAGCCTTCCGGCAATTCCGGCAATAAGATTGCCTGTGGTGTCATTACACCGTTCAGGCGCGGAGATTCCATTATGCCTGCGCCGTTTCCTTCTGTTTCTTCGCCCGCTTCGGTTTCTTCCGAATGATCATATAGAAGGTTGGAAGAAGGATCAGCGTCAGCAATGTTGATGCCACAAGCCCACCGACAATAACCATTGCCATACCCTGCATCATCTGTCCGTTGGATCCAAGTCCCAATGCCATCGGCACCATGGACAGAATTGTTGTAAGCGTAGTCATCAAGATCGGACGAAGTCTTGATTTACCTGCTTCTACCAATGCTTTTTCCACCGGCATGGTTTCTAAGAACTGGTTTGTGGTGTCGACCATCAGGATACCGTTGTTTACTACGATACCTTCCAGCATCAGAAATCCCATCATGGAAGTCATGTCCAGTGGAATTCCGGAGATCCAGAGCATCATGACCGAACCGATTAAGGAAAACGGAATACAGAACATGATCATACCGGAATATCTGGCTGATTCAAACTGCATGGTCATAACCATAAATACCAGCCAGAGTGCAATCAGAATTGCCTGGAAAATAGAGGTAAATTCTTCCGTAATCATCTGTGTATAAGAATCCTCTGCCATGGTAACACCGCTTGGCATTTTCAGTCCTGCAACAATTTCATCAATCTCGTCCATTGCTTCATACTTCAGATCATCGGTAAGATTGGCTACAATAGCAGCCTGATAATATCCATCCGTCCGCTTGATCATCTGCGGACTGTCAGTATATTTAATCTCAGCAATATCAGAAAGTGTAATACTTGTTCCGAAGTTGGTGGTCAACGGCATATTCATCAGATCAGCAATATTCTCATAAAGCTCTGCCGGATACTCCAGTGTGACTGTATAATCCTTCTCATTGATTGCCAGATCCATAACATCCGTACCATTCTTGGCTGCATATACAGCTGAGGCAGCCTGTGCCGGCAGAATTCCTGCGCCGGTTGCCTTAACCGGATCTATGGCAATCTCTGCCTTACTGGTAGAATCCTGAAAATCTGTTTCTACACTAACAACTCCCGGTACATCCTTAATGGCATCTGCAATCAATGCCGATGCTTCTTTTAACTGTTCCATATTGGCACATCTGATATCAACTTCTTTGGAATCCGTTCCCATACTGCCCATGGACATTGAACTGGTGGAAGTACAAAGCACTTCCGCATTTTTCATATCTGCCAGCTCCGCATTCCATTCATCCACAATTTCCAATGTACTTCTGGAACGGTCCGGCTTCAGATAGGCTGTCACATGAATCGTAGATGTTCCCTGAGAGGCACTGACATTGTAAGTATTTACATCTTCATCTGCTGCCACAAATGCTTCCAGCTCCTGCAACAGTTCATCCTTGCTTTCCAGTCCAAGTCCCGGTTTGACATCTACTGACATGGAAATGGTTCCTTCATCAGATTGAGCCATCAGCTGGGTATGCAACTGTGTTAATCCAAATCCTGTCAAGGCAACCAAACCGGCTGTTACCAGAATTGCAATGATTTTTTTATTCAATACTTTCTCTAAAAAGCGACCATATACTTTAGCAAGATTTCTGACGCCCCGTGCCACCGGAAATTCCTTCTTCTCGATCGGATGATACTTGGCAAAACATAACGGAATCAACGTAACAGCTGCAATCAGGGAAGCTGTCAGAGAAAAGATAATCGTAAATCCCAGCTGTCCAAAAATCTGTCCGGAAAGCCCTTTCATCAAGGCCAAAGGAAGATAAACAACGATTGTCGTAATGGTAGAAGCCGTAATGGACATTGCAACCGTCTTAACTGCATCATAGGCTGACTCTTCAAAGGAGCGTCCCTCATCACGTTTCTGGAAACACATTTCCAGTACGACAATCGAGTTATCAACCATCATACCGATTCCGATTACCATAGCTCCCATGGTAACAACATTCAAAGAAAATCCACATGCGCCCATCAACAGAAGTGTCACCAGCAATGAGACCGGCATGGAGCTTCCGACAATCAGACTTGCCTTGATATCTCCGAAAAAGATAAACAATACCAGCATGGAAAGAACAACACCCAGAATCAGCGTTTCCCCTACACTTGTCAGGGAACTGACAATAGAGGTACTGCTGTCGTAAATGACCTCCACCTGCATCTCCGGATAGTCCTCTGCCATTTCTTCAATCACAGCCTTCACATCTTTTGAAAGCTCTACCGCATTACTTCCCTGCTTCTTGGTGATATCCAGCGTAACATTATCCTCACCGTTAAAACGGCTGATGGAATCCGCATCCTTCTGGGCAAAGGAAACCACTGCCACGTCCCCCAGCCGGATCGTACCGCCCCGTCCTGTCAGAATCGGAATATTTTCCAGGTCGTAGATAGTATCATAGCTTACCTTGGCATTGACATTTAATGTCTGGGACCCCATATCCACCAAACCTGCCGGAATGGAAAAGTCAGAAGAAGTGATATAGGTCGCAAGCGTTGCCATATCCAGGCCATATTCCGAAAGCAGTTCCGGAATCACCTGAATACGGATATAATCTTCCTGTCCACCGGTTACTGAAGTACTTGCCACATTGGCAACAGAGGAAATCTTCGGTTCCAGGGAATTTTCCACAAAGGAACGTACATCCGCACCGGTATCCGAAGTCACGGACAATGTCATGGACTGTACTGCATTGATATCCATAACCACCAGAACCGGATCCAGACATTCTTCCGGAAGATTACCCTTTATGGCATTGATCTCCTGCTGCAGATCCGTATAGGCCTCATCAATATCCGTACCATATTTAAAAGAATAGATCATGTAAGAAACATTTTCCAGTGACTGGGAAGAAATGCTGTCAAGCCCTTCAATGGTAGCACCTACCTGCTCCAGTTCCTGGGTAACCAGACGGTCAACCTCCTCCGGTCCTGCCTGCGGATATACCGTATAAGCAATGATCATGGGTAATACCATATCCGGTGTCAGCTGCATATTCATGCCAAGAACTGACGTAATACCAAAGATGGCAAGTGCCATGATGATAATAACAGTAGAAACCGGCTTTTTTAAACAGAGTTTAGTAAATTTATGCACGATGCTCCTCCCCGCTATTCTGCTTCCGTATTAATTGTATCAGAAACCAGGCTCTCTTCACTGACCTGAACCGTCAGTCCATCTCTTAACGTAGAAGACCATGTGGTAATCACACGCATATCCTCTGTAATACCATCCAGAATCTGCATATTGACATCATCATAGAGACCTGTCTCAATAAACACCTTACGAACCACATTACCCTCCAGCACATAGGTAAATGCCTTACCGCTTTCATAATAAACGCAGTCGATGGGAATGGTTAATACATTGTCCGCATGCTGCATGGTCAGTGTAATCTTTACAGAAGTGCCCATTACCAGATTATCCGTATTCCCCTTTAAAGCTGCCTTGATCGTGAACAGCCCTGTCTGCTGGTTTACCTGAAGCGGAAGCTCTACAATACTTCCTTCATAGGTAACACCGTTTCTTTCCACTGTAACAGGCTGTCCCAATGACAGCATATGATAAGTGCTTTCCGGTACACTAAAGGATGCAACTGCTCCATCATCACTGACAATCACATAAGCAGCATAACCCGCCTGAGCCATGCCCAATTCTTCCACATTCTTCATCATGATCGTACCTGATACCGGTGCCGTCACTCTTGTATATTCCAATTGAAGATTGGCCGAATTAATCCCTAACTGTGCCTGCTGTAACGTTGTTGCAGCAGAACTCTGTGCGGAAGGAATCGTGTAATTATCATAATAATCCAGCTGTTCCTGTGCCAATGCCTGTCCTCGTAAAGCCTGCTCCATATTGTAATCAAGATTGTCCCTCTGATAGATCAGACCTTCTTTAGAGGAATCAAGCTGATCCATACTGCTGTCATACTGTGCAATCGCATTGTCAATCTGCTCCTCAGCACTCTTTAAGCTGGAAAGTGTAGACCTTGCTGCACTTAATGCATTTGACAGCTGATCAACGCCTTCACGCATCATAATAAAATCGGCGTCAGATACTGTAGTAGGTATGCCACTGGTATTTTCTATCTCACGCTGAATCCTCGCAGCTTCATAGGCAGCGTACGCATCGTTATATGCATTCTGCATACTTGGTATACTTTCTTCCAGATCTGAAATCTGGTCCCTGACCTCCAGAAGATCTTCCTTCAGATCAGCTCTGTCTTCCGCCAGATCAGCTTTGGATGCATCTAAATCTGCAATCTGGTCATTAAAATAATCATAAGAATCCTGTATCTGACTGATTCCTTCCTGTGCCGTAGAAACGGAATTGGCTGCGGAATCACGTCCCATCTGTAACTGACCCAGCTGGGAATCCACCCCGCTCTGTGCCTGCTGATATGTAATTTGTGCATTTTCCAGCTGAAGCTGGTATGCTTCATCATCCAATGTGAAAAGAAGATCTCCTTCTTCTACATAATCTCCTTCTTCAAAGTAGGTCGCTGTTACCTCTCCACTTAACAATGGAACAACCGATACCTGATTTTCATACTCCAGCATACCGACATATTCGCCTTCTACGTTAACATCCGTAATCAGCGGACTTACCACATCAACCTTAAGCAGCTCTGTCTCCTCGCTGGTCAGATTTTCCATGGTCTCTGTGCTGCATCCTGTCATCGTAAAGACTGATAGCAGCAGGGAACACATAAGAGTAAGCGCCATTCCTCTTTTTCTCATTTTGATTAACCATACCTTTCTATGTAATACTTATCTTACGCAAACAGAATTTATAATTCAGAAATTTCCTGCATAATAGCATTCTTATTTTATGGGCAGGACTTTCTAATGTCAATCAATAACGCAAAATATACATCATTTTTTCATATTTTAGCGGTAAGTTTTTGGGATAAAACTTTCAAATGATTGTATTTGCAGATGATTAATGCTACACTTGTAAAATCAAAGAATCATTACTATACAATGGTTCTTAAGTTTATGAAGTTACAAAATTGCATTGCAGGAGGCATCACATATGAGTAAGTTTATCTTAAGCTGCTGCTCTACGGCAGACCTTACCAAAGAACATTTCGAAGCAAGAGAGATTTCCTATATATGCTTTCATTATGAGCTGGACGGTGTTCAGTATCCTGATGATCTTGGACAATCTATCCCATTTGACGAATTTTATCAACGTATGGCCAGTGGCTCTGAAACCAAGACCTCCCAAATTAATCCGGAAGAATTTGAAACCTATTTCAGGAAATTTTTAGCAGATGGCTATGATATCCTTCATGTTACTCTTTCCTCCGGCATTTCCGGCGTTGTCAATTCTGCATTAATTGCGAAAGGGAATCTGCAGGAGGAATACCCGGACAGGAAAATCTTAATTACCGACTCTTTAGGAGCCTCCTCCGGCTATGGTCTTCTGATGGATAAGCTTGCGGATCTTCGTGATGAAGGGAAGAGCATAGAAGAAGTTCATCAGTTTGCAGAGCACAATAAATTACGTCTCAATCACTGGTTTTTCTCCACTGATCTGTCCTTTTATATCAAAGGAGGACGTATTTCAAAAACCGCCGGTACTGTAGGTACCTTATTAAATATATGTCCTTTGTTAAATATGGATCATATGGGACGATTAATCCCAAGATACAAAATCCGCACGAAAAAGAAAGTGATTACAGCGATTGTGGAAAAGATGAAAGAATGTGCTGATGATGGCACCAGCTATTCCGGAAAATGTTATATCTCTCATTCCGGCTGCTATGAAGATGCCCGTGCGGTAGCAGATCTGGTGGAACAGGCTTTTCCGCATCTTAACGGCAAAGTTGAAATTTACTATGTAGGTACCACAATCGGAAGCCATACCGGTCCCGGTACAGTCGCCCTGTTCTTCTGGGGAAAGGAGCGAACCGAATAAAGGCATCTACCTTTTTGGGTAGATGCCTTTCACTTCTTCATATCTAAGAAATTTTCTTATATTCTTTTTATGCTTCCTTCTTCTCCTTCTTGGGACTTACCATAAAGATACTTACCAGAAGAGAAATTATGTAGAGTACAATGGTCAGATACAATACTGTCTGGTAGCCGGTAGGATTGATCATGTTACCATGTCCATCATCGAAGAAGCTTCCAACATGATTTACAATGAAGGTTGCTACCTGATTACCGGTCAATCCGGCAATTGCCCATGCGGAAAGTGTGATTCCGTGGATCGCACTGATATTCTGCATTCCGTAATGATCGGAAAGCAGGGTAGGCACATTACTGAAGCCACCGCCATATCCTGCATTGACAACAAACAGCAATACAAGTACCAGTATCATAAAGAATGTATTTTCGCCACGATTGGTAATACCCTGTGTAATGATAACCAGACCGGTAGCTGCGATGGATAAAATAAAGATGATCTTATAAATCGTATTTCTGTCCTTCATGGAATCTGCCCATGCAGAAAAACCAAGACGTCCACCGGCATTAAATACTGCCGTTACGGAGGAAAGGATACCTACGATTCCGCCAAGTCCGATACATTTAATAATCATCTTCTCCTGTGAGATCAGTGCCAGACCACAGGTGATATTTAAGTAGAACATAATCCAAATTCCGATGAATACAACCGGTTTTGTTTTGATAACATCAATGGCACGGGCACCTTTTTCCTGCTTTGCAGGTTCATGCCAGCCTTCCGGTTTTGCAAGAAGGAGATGACCTACAAACATCATGACAAAATATACAACGGCAAGAATCAGGAACATCTTATAGATTCCACCATCTCCAAGAGAATCTAACAGTGCCTGCATAATCGGACTTGCAATTGCCTTCGCTGCACCAAAACCGGCTACCGCAAGACCTGTTGCCAGACCCTTACGGTCCTCAAACCAAAGCATCAATGTTTTAACCGGAGAAAGATAACCGGTTCCAAGACCGATTCCCATGATGAAACCGTAACATACATAAATTCCAATCAGAGAAATTAAACTTCCTGTATGCTGACCTCCGTACCAGATAAAAAATCCGGTTCCCGCCATACCTGCCGCAAAGCAGATCGTTGCAATTAAGGAAGAGCGGTGAATATCCTTCTCTACTACGTTTCCGAGAAATGCTGCAGACATACCTAAAAAGAAGATGGCAAAACTGAATGAATAATCCGGGGCGAAATCCATCACCTGTCCGGCGTATGGAAATCACGAATC
>JBJELZ010000062.1:0-3033 GCA_051879415.1 Lachnospiraceae bacterium | reverse complement strand
TACTGCTATCAGCCCGAGCCGGGATTCTGTGCCTGCGTGCTGGTGCCGGAACAGGCCTCGCTTTGATTTTATAATCAAGTCAAGCCGGTATAATAGTTTTCACTCCATCTGTTCTATTATTTCCCTGAGTTTCGCTATTTCTTCTGCTGTAATACGTTTAATTTCTTCTTCCGTATGGGTGTAGTAAAAAGATGGGGGAAACAAGCCGAAGCAGTTTCCTCCCGTGAGATACCATTGCTCATCCATTTCTCTTAGTTTCAGTCTGAATCTGATTTTACGAATCAACTCTTTCAGCAACTTTACTGCGTTTCTAATCACACAACATACCTCCCTGCTCTACATTGATGAAATTTCCGGCAAGTGAAATGAATAATTAACATCAAACTGTTCATCATACGATATTATGTATCAAATTCTTTTGCATTGATATTTCTTCCTTTGTCTCACTTTTACAACCGATTTTATTATATAAGTCGTATAAAATCAAGAGAAGTGGTTGTAAAAGTGAGACGATCCACTGATAAATTTAAATGTAGGAAGGATTTATATGCCAAAGCCAAAAACCGCATCCGGCGAAAAAAATTTAATAAGCCAGCGTCTTATTGCGTTAAGAAAAGCACATAATCTTTCTCAGCGTGATCTGTCTCAAAAATTACAGCTTGCGGGCTATGATATGGATAAAAATGTAATTACCAGAATTGAGACCAACAAACGCTATGTGACCGATATTGAAATCCGTGCTTTTGCCCATGTGTTCGGGGTTTCATGCGATTATCTGATTGATGGTAAGGAATAACCTCCACTCATCGAACATGCTTCCATTCTCATATTCAGACCGCAACTTCTATGTGCAAATTCGTTTATATAATATAATTGTTCTTTCTCTGTCTTAATCCTTAAAGTGTTATGTTCCCTGCATGGGTCATGGTGAACCATACCATAGTCCACCAGACACACGCAGTATCCCCTTTGTGCCTACTTTATGATTTCAAAGAGCAGGCTACTTCTGCCTCCATTATCACGCCACCGCTGTTTCTTGCGGATAAACCCTTTCCTTTCCAGATCGTTAATTGCACGTTTTACCGTACTGTTTGACAGGTGCAGTTCCCTTGCAATGGTACCGATTGCTGGGTAACAGGTTCCTTCCCTGTTGGCACGATCTTTCAAGTACAGATAAACCGCCACGGCTCTGTGAGGCAGTTCTGCTTCATAGATTTCTTTCATATACACTTCATCACCTAATCCTCGGTACGCAGGGACTGTCTGATTTTTGCAGCGGTTTCATTCATCTGCGTCTGCTGCATGCCACCATTCCTGCTTACTGTACTCTGCTCTGTATTATCTGTTTCGTCCTCCACACAGCACATATACCGGCGGATAATCTCCTCCTCGATTTCCTGCTTGTCTGCATAGGCTACCTTTCTCGCAGCCCTTTCTTCAATTTCATATGGTTCCTCAAAGGTAATTCCCCACTTCAGAAACAGCTTCAGCTTTGTCTTCATGGGATGGGTTCCGGTCTTGGAGACAATAAAGTTTCCTTTTGGCAGAGATTTCAATTCGTCCGGTGTCATCAGTGGTCTTTGTATCATCTGGAGGGACTGGCTCGGATCATTCTTTCCCCGGCTGATGGAGCCGGACATGACCGTCTTATTACCAAGACTCTTTGACAGCACCTCTGCGGATTCTGAATTGGGCGCGAAACCTCCAAAGATGGTGTCCTGGCAGTTATCAATGATAATCTCTGCGCCTTCCTTACCGTAATTCTTATTAAGCTGTGCAAAAGACTGTATCATCGGCACAATACTGACTCTTCGTGATCTGGATGCTGAGAACATCATCTCTGCACTTTCAATCTTAGGTATGGTTCCTACTTCATCCCAATAAAAGATTACCCTGTTATCCAGCTTTCCGCCGTTCTCATCAGCCACTACAAGAATTTCCCGGTAGAGCTGCTGTAAGATCAGGGAGATGATAAAGTATTTCGTATTATCCTCTTCCGGCATGACCAGAAATATCGCTGTTTTTTCCTTGCAGAACATCTCCGCATCGATGGCAGTATCAAAACACAATATCTGCTCCAGCTCCGAGTCCAGAAAAGAATTCAGTCTGGATAATGCGGTAGAAAGAACAGACTGCATGGACTGCTCCGCCGTATTTAAGGCGGCACCTGCAAACCATTTCGCCTTATGGGTATCGGGAAGCTTTGCCATAAGTAGCTGGAATTGGTTTCTCCCTTTTACTTTGGACGGTGCCAGCAAATCCTGAATCAGTTTGAACACGCTGATGATGTGTCTCTTTTCATTGGGACAGAATTCCGCAATCAGCAAAATGGCGGCTGTCAGCACACCTTCTGCTGCATCATAGAAAAAAGCATTCTGCCCATAGGTCGAACTATCCGCACCTCCGGAAGAGATGATGGTCTTTGCTGTGATCTTTGCATACTTCTCCGCCTTTGCTTTGGCACTTAAGTTTGTATGATCGACAAGGTACTGGTCCATATACTTATTTACCAGATGGAGCATATTGTCACCATCACTTCTGGTCGGATTTCTTAAATCGATCACTGCTGTCTTGTAGCCGTAATACTTCTGTGCAATCCCTGCATAGTTCCGGTACAGGTCACCTTTCGTATCTGTGGTTAAAAAACTCATACCGCAGGCACAAGCATACTCAATGTTGGGATAGAGGAAATGTGCTGTCTTACCCACGCCTGCCGCACCAATCATCAGACAATGCACATCCCCGGTATCCACGAGAGCATAAAGTTTCCCGGCTCTTTCGATGCTTCCAAGTATCAGTCCCTGTTCTGTCGGCAGTTTTTCTCCTTTTCTCCATTTCTCCGGCTCATAGGCCACCTCTACATAAGTTTCCGCAATTTCTTTCTTGGTGGCAAACCGCGCCGTGCCATGCTGACCATCGCCCACGGTCTTGCTCTTGATTCCATTGAGCGTATAATAATGTGCCAGCAGGGACAGTCCTCCGATCACGGAGAACATGACCACTCCTGACACCAATAACATCACGACTGGCTGC
>JBJELZ010000061.1:0-3035 GCA_051879415.1 Lachnospiraceae bacterium | reverse complement strand
TGGAAATGTAGACATACGGTTCTGCCTGTTCTGTTGATTGCACTGCTTATGCTGACGGCCTGTGGCAGCCAGACAATTGATGACCTTGCAACCAATGAAGGATATGGCAGCAATGGAGAAACTGTCCAGGCGGACAATAGTTCTGATGAGCAGGGTACAGACGGTGCCGGTGCAGAGAGTAGTGCCGGAATTGCCAAGGAAGATATCAGGGTAGGTGTGTTACATATTTCTGATCCTGCGGAAGGAAGCGGATATGCCTATACACATGATCTGGGCATACAGGGCATGCAGGAGAACCTTGGCCTGTCTGATGATCAGATTGTAAGAAAACTTAATGTGGATGATGGAGATCCGGAGGCGATTACTGCGGCAATCCAGGAATGCATTGATGAGGGATGCAATATTATTTTTACGACAAGCTGGGGATACATGGAGCCGACTGCCACAATGGCAGAGCAGTATCCGGACATCTATTTTTCCCATGGAACCGGCTATATGAGCAATGGAACTAACTTCAATAATTATTTTGGACGTATTTATCAGGCAAGATATCTCAGTGGTATCGTTGCGGGGATGAACACGCAGAGCAATAAAATCGGTTATGTAGCTGCACAGGATTCCTCCAGTTCAGAGGTAACCGGTGGAATCGATGCATTTGCAATGGGGGTCTATTCTGTTAATCCCGATGCGGTTATTTATGTCAAAGTAACCCACAGCTGGTATGATCCGGATGCTGAAAGAGCAGCTTCTGAGGAACTGTTAGCTATGGGATGCGATGTGATGGCCCAGCATTGTGATACACCTTATCCGCAGACACTGGCACAGGAAAATGGTGTATATGGTATCGGATATAATTCGGATATGAGTAAGGAGACTCCCGATTCCTGTCTGTGTAGTGTAATCTGGAACTGGAGTGCCTATTATACCTCAGCAGTACAGAGCGTCATAGACGGTACATGGGATGGCTCCAACTATTATGGTGGTATGGCAGAAGGTCTGGTGGATATTACGGATCTGGCTGATTTCTGCATAGAAGGAACCCAGGAGAAGGTAGATGAAGCCACGTCACAGATTTTATCCGGAACCTTCAATGTATTTGATGGTGTCATAGAAACAAATGATGGCAGTACAGTAGGGGAGGAAGGAAAGACGCTTGATGATGCCACAATTACAGGAGGCATTAATTGGTATTTTAAAAACGTGGTCGTTTTGGATTAATGCAGGATAGAAAGGAGAAGTGGTATTTATGAAAATGAGTCTGAAGAATAAAATACTGGCATTGGCAATTCTTCCAACGATGCTGTTAGGACTTGTGGCAATCCTGATTACATTGACACAGGTAAAAGCATCCCTGATTGCTGAAGTACAGAATTCCCTGAAAGGAACCGGCATGGCAACCTTGGCTGCATATGATCAGAATTCCGGTGAGTATATGATGGCAGCAAATGGAGATGTCTGGAAAGGCGGCTATAATATTTCCAAATCTGAAAATCTTGTGGATCATATTAAAGAAAATTCCGGTATGGATGTGACATTTTTCTATGGCAGCCAGCGCATTATGACTTCTGCCAAAGACAGCAATGGAGACCGTATTCTGGGGTCACCGGCAGGAGAGGTTATTGTTGAGAAAGTATTGCAGGGTGGAGAAGAATACTTTAGTGATGCAGTATCGCTGGATGGAACCATCAATTATGGATATTATATCCCGGTCTATCAAAAAGGGGAAACTTCCAATCCGATCGGTATGATTTTTGTAGGAACCAATAAAGAAATAAAGGATGCGGCAATTAATAAGATTATGTGGGCGGTAATACTTGCTGTCTTATTGGTAGTATGTGTCTGTATTCTGGTAGCATCAGTGCTTTCCATTTCCATCTCCCGTTCCATGAAAAAAGGCATAGGCGCAGTACAGAACGTGGCGACAGGGGAACTTGGAAAAACAATAGACGGAAGACTTTTAAAGAGAAAAGATGAAATCGGTGATCTGGCAAGAGCCATTGATACACTGCAAAAAGAATTACAGAATATTTTGAAGAAAATTGCGGAAAGTACGAAACAGCTTACTTTTGCGGCAGACGGACTGGAAGTTACTGCAAAAGAAACAAATATTACTATAAAGCAGGTGGAAGGTGCGGTCAATTCTGTTACGGATAATGTTTCCGAGCAGGCTAGGAATACGCAAAGCACAACTGAAAATATTATGCTGATGGGCGACCAGATCAGTGAAACATCCAGAGAGGTGGGTGTACTGAATCAGAACGCAGATGTGATGCGCCGTTCCAGTGAGCAGGCAGCAGATACGATACAGCAGCTTAGAAAAATCAATGAGGATGTGGAAAAATCCATTGAAACCATTACCAAGCAGACTGATCTGACCAATGATTCTGCACAGAAAATACGGGCAGTAACAGAGATCATTACTTCCATTGCAGAAGAAACCAATCTGCTCAGTTTAAATGCAAGCATAGAAGCGGCAAGAGCCGGAGAAAGTGGAAGAGGTTTTGCAGTGGTGGCTTCCCAGATCCAGAAGCTGGCAGAGCAGTCCAATGAGTCCAGCCGGACCATTGAGGAAATTACCAATACGCTGATCAACAATTCTGATGTTGCAGTGGAAACCATGCGCCGTGTACAGGAAATTATCGACAGTCAGAGTAAGAATATGATTGAGACAGAGAGAATCGTATCGGAAGTAATGGATGGGATCGGTACCTCTTTGAAGAGCATTGAGCAGATTGAAACATCAACGGTTCAACTGGAAGATTCCAGAAATAAGATTGTGAAAACCGTGGAAGATCTTTCCGAGATTGCAAAACAGAATGTTGCCGGCACCCAGCAGACCTGTGCACAGACGGCAGAGGTGGCAGATACCTTCGGACAGATTGAGGACAGTGCACAGCACTTAAAGCAGATTGCAGACGAACTTTCCGATATTATGAAATATTTCCGCCTGTAAGATAAAACGAGGTAAACACAAATGAATATAAAAGTATTCTATGGAATTCTGATTCCGTTTCTGGGAACAGCTTTGGGGTCGG
>JBJELZ010000060.1:0-15006 GCA_051879415.1 Lachnospiraceae bacterium | reverse complement strand
CAGAATACGTCCGATAATCTTTACCGGTTCAGCAAAGGCTTCATCATATGGATCTACTGTGACCTGTGTCAGAATAGTACTGATTGGTTTTGCAATACCACGACATAAAAGTTCAGAGCGCAGGGCATTCTGGATATCATAGCCGATATATCCCTGACTCATGGCAGAGCAGACACACATGGGAGCCGGCGTATAATCAATATAGATTCTGCGCAGTTCTGTCATGGCTTTGTGAATCATGCTGACCTGTGGTCCGTTGGAATGGGTAATAGTCAGCTGATAATCCATTTCAACAAGGTCCGCAAGTACCTTGACGGTCTTTTTTACGGAAGACTGCTGCTCTAAAGTAGTATAACCTAATGCTTCATGTCCAAGAGAAATCACAACATTCTTTTTCATAGTAATCATCCTTTTTGCATATTAATGGTTTGTTTTTTTCAGTATAACAAAAAATAAAAAAAGAATCTACTGGACATTTAAAAAAGTATGTGATATAGTTTCAAATACACATCTGAAAATCATGGAAAGAAATGGGAAACTTCTGTTATTAACGTAATCCTCTGCAAGTATTATCATCAGGAGGATCAAATTCATGAAAAAAACAAAATATCGGTTTTTACAGAGACTGACAGGATGGCTGGTTATTGCTGTTCTTTGTCAGAATGTACAGATTGTCTGCGCAGAGGAATTGGAGCAGTCGGAAGAAAGTATTTCGGTTACACTGTATCACGAACATACAAATACCGCATGCTGGGAAGAAATCTGGATTCCCTGCGGGGGTTTTTGGTGTTCTAATTTTGAAGAAAGTGTGGGAGCTACGGTATATTACTGCAGTAATAACACGAGTACGCAAACCAGTAACGGCGTGGTTCTGTCTTCTATCCATACCGGCTGGGTATGTGACGCTCATTCGGGTGTTCATGCCGGAGAGTATTGTTCAAGACAGACTTGTAATCTGTCGAGACTGGGAAGCTTTACAGTAAAAAAGGAAGAGTCTGAGACAACAAAAACACTGGTAGCAACGGTGGAATATTCGGAGACACAGATTTCGGATGTTTCGATTTTGTGGGTCTATCCGGATCAGACACAGGAATATGGTGACAGCATACAGGTCAGCCAGAATGGAGTTTACAAAGCAACCCTTTTTTGGAAGGATAGGATGACAGGTGCACAACATCAGAACACAATTACTTATACAGACATTTCCAATCCGATTTCATTGATCTATCAAAGTGGAGAAGAGGTGTTGTTTGAAAAAGAGATATCTTATGGTTCGTTGTTGCCGGAGATAGAGGTCCCAACCAGAAAAGGATATGAATTTGCCGGATTTTATGTTGGTCAGGAACAGTGGTATGACAATAGTGGTGCTCCCAATGAGTTTTTGAGAATCAAGGGCAGGTACCTGGAACAGAAGCTGGAAGCAGCATGGGACAGTAAAAGTTATCATATTTATTATGGGGAGGATGCCGATGGCGACGGAAGGAAGGACCGGGAACTTACAGTAACTTATGGAGAACCATATGGACCGATTGATCCGGGAAACACCGAAAAGGACGGCTATATTTTCGATGGATATTATCTGGATGGTGAGTGCGTATTTGATGCACAGGGAAACGGCATGGGGGAATGGTGTTGGGATTTGGAAGGAGATATTGAACTGGAAGCAGTTTATGAGAAAGATACAACCATAACAACAGATCCCGGATATCAGCCATCGGATAACCCATCTGGGGATTCGCAGGGGAATTCTTCCGGCGAATCTCATGACAGCTCATCCGGAAATTCTTCCGGTCAATCTTCAGTAACAACACCTTCTCAAACAATGCCGGAAGCAACAGTTTCGGATAATAATGTTTCGGATAATAGTGTCTCGGATAATAATGTCTCCGACAACAATGTTTCCGACAACAATTTCGCGGATAACAATTTCTCCGATAACAATGGTTCCGATTACAATGTTTCCAACAATGATATTTCCAATCAACAGGTATCGCAGAATATCATTCCGGATGATTCCGGGGCATCTGCAGGTGGGCAGGAATATGATAACCGGAGTGGGGAAAATAGAGGGAATTCCCAGAATACAAACAGACCGACCGGTAATGAAATGGGAGAAGAGGAAAGCGGTTCTACCATAGAATCCTTACCGCGGAATATGGCATCCGGAACAGAAGATATGGAGTTAATGGAACTGTCAAGAAATCGTTCTGCATTGAAGACAGCAGCGGAAATTACCGGTATAACGGTTGGAATTTTAGGGCTGGCATATCTCGTATTCTGGCTGCTGATTACAAAGGTGGCACTGGCAGAAGTATATGCAGTCAGGGCGGATGACAGCCGACAGCGGATAGGATCCGTTTTGTTATTGAAGGGTGAAAATGCATTTCATATTTCCTTGAATGACAGAATGCTGGAAAAGGGAGAAACAGGAAAATATCAAATTGTATTTTCAAAAACATTTGTTTCCAAATACCAAAATGAGGATATTGTAATTCACGGAGCCGGAAAAACTATTTCTGAGGTGATTAAATCTGATATCATGTGCTTTATAGAATAGACTTGCTAAGGATATGAAAAAAATGTAAAATATTTGCAGCAATCGCACTTTTACGATTGCTGTAAATGTTTTATGGTGTAATTGATATTGCTGGAAGAAAGGTAAATTTGTTTTTATGATTCATATTTTTCAAGCGGATGGCAATGTAGAAAATATTACGGAATATATTGTAAAACATCTGGCAAGAGTATGTGATAATATAGGTCCGGATGATATTGAGAATATCACATATCTTGAGATGGCTTATTATCGTGTTATGGATGACAGACGGATTAAGCCGGAAGACAGAAGCCTTTTATGTATTCTGGATAAAATAGAAGAAGATCTTTTATATGATCAGGAAATATTTGGGAAAAGGGCAGAGTTTATTCTGAATTTTTTTGAACTGGATCTATTGAGAGCCGCACTCAGCAGTAACAATAATCTTGAGGAACTAAAACTGTTAGGAAGGGTCAGAGCCTTGAAACTGCAGTTCTTTCCGCATTCAGTACCCGAAAAAAACAGTGGGGGACTTACGCCTTCCGGCATGAAAAAATATATTGATCAATATGTGATTGAACAGGAACAGGCAAAGAAAGCGGTCTGTCTGGCAGTTTACCGGCATAAAAAAATGGTAAAGCATCCGGGGGATAAATTTGCTCCTAATGTTGTTCTGCTGGTAGGTCCCAGTGGCTGTGGTAAAACGGAGATTATGAGAAGAATTCACGAAATTACGGATGAGCCTATGATCTGTACAGATGTCTCTTCGTTAGGAGCTTCGCAGTACAGGGGAAGACATAAGGAGGATCTGCTGATTTCCCTTTGGGAGGCTTCCGGAAGAAAAAAATCTCTGGCAGAGCGTGGTATTATTTTTATGGATGAGTTTGATAAGATTCTGCTTCCTGTATACTCGGAACGGGGGGTCAATGTTCATGATGATGTACAGTCCCAGCTGCTTACCATGCTGGAGGGAAGTGACGTGGAGTTAAAGGTAAACGGAAGAGTATTTACCATGAACACCTCTAAAATTCTTTTTGTGCTGGCAGGTGCTTTCCAGGGGATAGAAGAATGTATCCATGAAAGCTATGCAACTCATGGAAAACAGTCCGGATTTATTGGATTTTCCAGTCCGCTAAAAAAAGAGGTGGATACAGGATTTGAGAAAAGTAATATTACGCATGAGATATTGATGAACTATGGAATGAAGCGGGAGCTGGCAGGCAGAATCAGTGATATTGCAGTTTTGAAGGAACTGGATCGAAAGGATTTATTGAGAATTCTGAAAGACTCCAAGGATAATCTGCTTGAGCAGTATGCCAGAGAGGTGAGGCTTGCCTGTGGGGCAGAACTGGAATTTACAGAGGAAGCCTTGGATAAAATTGTAGATATGGCATTGGAAGAAAAGACAGGAGCACGGGCATTGCATCACCTTGTCAGGCGTGCAGTCAGAACCTGTCTGTATCAGGCACCGGACAGAAAGGATCTTGAACGGATCATCATAACAAAAGAGGTGGTCACCGGTGCAGCAGAGCCGGATTTTCTTTTAAGACAAGAGTGCTCAGTTTGGAAATCGGAGGAATGTGATGAGGAAACTCTTTGAGAAATATGGGGATGAAAATTTTGAACCATATCTGGAAAGATGCCTTTATGAATTTGAAAAAAGCGGATATGAATTTACGAACAGGGATGTTATTTATCTTTATTTTACCTTGATGATTCATTATCTCTTTGTGTGTCGTGAGGAAAAGGAACAGACACTGGAAAGCATTATGAAGCTGCTAGGCGCTTCTTACCGGGAAATAGGACAGCCCCCTTTTTGGAAAATTATTCAGGATGAGGCAAAACGTAATCCGTCAGATGAACTCTTTGCCATAGGAAAGAAGCTGGAAAACAGAGTTTATAATGAGGATGTCAATGAGTGTTTTGATTTTCTGGAATGGGAGATTTTTAAAGAGCCGGAAGAAGAAAAAAGGGATATTGGGCTGGGGCAGATTGCAGTATACAAAGTCAAATTCCTGCAAAATGGCAGAAGCCGTCTGCGGATGCAAAGAGAAAGAAAGCAGGAGGGTGGAATAGAGAATTCCAGATTTCTGGATTCCTGCAGAAAATTTGCCGAGCAGTATACACCCGGTAAAATTAAGGAATATCTTGATCGATTTGTCATTGGACAGGAGGAGGCAAAGATCAACATCAGTACGGTGGTTTATAACCATTACCAGAGAATTCTTCATCCGGAGGAAAATCTGGTAAAGTCGAATCTGATTTTAGTCGGACCGACCGGATGTGGTAAAACAGAGCTGATCCGGCGGATTGAGGAACTGGTTAATGTCCCGGTGGTGATTTCTGATTTTAGCGGAATTGTTGCAACGCCGTGGAAAGGAAGAAATAAGGAAGAGGCATTACTAAATCTGTATCTGAAGGCCAATAAGGATCTTTCCGTGGCAGAACATGGAATCGTCTTCTTTGATGAATTTGACAAAATGATTCCGGTCAAAAGTAAAAGCATGGGAGTTGATATTAATCAGGAACTGCAGGGGCAGATGCTGGGAATGATGGAAGGAACATTGATTGAAGTCCCTTATATGAATGGTAACGGACCGGAGACAACCATCAGAATGAATACAAAGGATATCCTCTTTATCTGTGCAGGGGCATTTGAAGGACTTGATAAAATCGTCAGAAAGGATCAGCAGACAGAAGGGACACTGGGATTTAGGAGTAAGCTTTTTGATCCGTCTGAATTTGAGATGAGGGAGGATATGATTACAGTCAATCATCTGATTGCGTATGGAATGAAACCGGAGCTTGCCGGACGACTTGGAATTCTTTCGGTTCTTCATGGACTGGATCGGGAGATGATGAAACGGGTCATGACAGAGCCGGAGGATAGTGTAATTTCCAGATATCAGAGGGAATTTGATTACGAGAATCATATTAAGCTTGAGTTTACAGACGAAGCACTGGATGTTATTATAGATAAGGTATCAAAGATGAATATTGGTGCAAGAGGACTGAATGCAGTAATTCATGAGATTCTGTCTGAAGCATTGTTCCGGGTGCCGGATATGGGATCTGTCCAAAAGGTAATCATTACAGGATCGGCTGCGGCCATGGAGGAAGAGCCGGAATATATAACAGTTTCCTTTGAGGAGAACCATTCAATTTTTTAATCTAACATCCGGAAATGGAGACAAGATATGAAAAATGTACAGAAGAAAATAGGGAAATTACAGACTGCTGTACTTGTAAGGACGGTTGTTCCGATTTTATTAATGGGAATTATCATCGTTTTTTATACCAGCAGCCGCTATGAAAAAATGTTATATGAGCAGATGCAGCCGATGTTAGCTTCCGTTGCCGGTTCCGTTATTACAATTTATGAAGAATTGTATGAAGGGGATTATGTTCTGGTAGGTGATGAAATGGTTTCTTTATATAAAGGAGAGCAGGAACTGACAGGACATCATGAACTGCTTGACCGTATTAAGGAAGACGCCGGTGTGGAAATTACATTATTCTATAAAGATACCAGAATACTGACTACCTTGAAAGATAGCGAGGGTGCGCGGTATGTGGCAACCGGAGTAAATGGGGCCATTTACCATGACATGGAAAAGACACCTGAGATTGCCTTTTATAATGTTACAATTGACGGGAAAAACTATTATGTATGTTATGCTCCGATTCTTTCCTCTGATGGGACACTTAGCGGAATGGTAGGCGTGGCAAAGGAGAGTGAGCAGATTCTGGCAGCGGTCAGAAAGGCACTGGAGCCAATCTGGATGATTACGGTACTTTGTGTACTGTTGGCAGCATTTGTCAGCGTCCGTTATACACAGGGACTGATGAATGGCATCCATATGATCCGGGAGTTTCTGGAACATATGACGCAGGGAGAGCTGAATTATCCCATGAATCCTGATCTAATAAAAAGGAAGGATGAAATCGGAGATACCGGAAGAACCGTTGTATCCATGCAGAAAGCAGTCCGTGTTCTGGTAGAGCGGGATCCGCTGACTGCATTATATAACAGAAGATATGGGACAGCTAAGCTGAAAAGAATCCAGCGGGAGTCTGAGACTAGTGGTATGCCCTTTGTACTTGCCATCGGAGACATTGATTTCTTCAAAAAGGTAAATGATACTTACGGACACGAAGCAGGGGATCTGGTACTGACCAGCGTTGCAAAGCAATTGAAGAAGTGTGCGGTAGGAAGAGGTTTTGTCAGCCGCTGGGGTGGTGAGGAGTTTCTTCTGGTACTGGAGCATTGCGATAAGGAGAAGGGAAAGGAACTCTTAAAAAACCTTATGCAGGATATCAATGGAATGAAGATTGATTATCAGGATGTGACAATCAGAGTTACGATGACCTTTGGACTGGTAGAGGGAAATCTTTCAGAGGATTATGAGGAATTGATCAGACTGGCAGATGCCAGACTTTATTATGGAAAAGAACATGGAAGAAACAGGCTGATATCCAATGCGGAGGAAATGCTGGAGACATCTTTAAAAGAAGGAAATACAGCAGAAGCTTCCGGGAAGGTATCTGTACAGGATACGATGACGATTACAAAAGAGGTAGAACGCCAGCTTTCTGAGGAAGAAAAGGCTGCCAGAGATCAGTTGCGGCAGAATCAGATGGTGGAGGAAATTGTCCGGAAGATGGCAGAGCATCTGATCATGGAAGAAGAGATGGAAAAGGAAAAACTTCCGGAACAGGCAACGCTGGAAGACAAGAATAAGAAAGAACCGGGAAAGCAGAAAGATGGAACAGAACAAGAGTGAATTACAGGCAACAGCAGTACAGGAAAATAAAATGGGTGTGATGCCGATTCCACGGTTGTTAACGGGAATGGCACTGCCGATGATTCTGTCCATGCTGGTACAGGCATGTTACAATATTGTAGATAGTATTTTTGTGGCAAGAATTAAGGATGATGTTATTACATCAGGTTCAGCCGGAACCGCTGCATTAAATGCAGTCGGGATGGCATTTCCCATACAGATGCTGCTGATTGCATTTGGAACCGGAACCTGTGTGGGAGTCAATGCACTTCTTTCGAAAGCCCTTGGAGAGAAAGATCAGAAAACGGCAGATCAGGCAGCCAATCAGGGGATTTTTCTTTCTTTTTGTAATTTCCTGTTATTCTTTATCATAGGAATCTTTTTTTCCGAAACACTGATACGTATGCAGGGTGGAACAGGGCAGGTTCTTACCTATGGAACACAATATCTGACAATTGTATGCGTAGGTTCCATTGGTATCTATACACAGTTTATTTTTGAACGTCTGCTGCAGTCCACGGGGAAAACGTTTTATACGATGATTACCCAGATGTTTGGTGCCTTGATCAATATTGCCCTGGATCCGATTTTTATTTTTGGATTGTTTGGTATGCCGGAGATGAAGGTGGCGGGTGCAGCCCTGGCTACGATTACCGGTCAGATCTGTGCTGCGATTCTTGCAGTTATTTTAAATGCCAAGAAGAATACGGATGTTCATGTGAACCTGAGAGGATTTCGCCCGCAGCTTAAGATTATTTCAAGAATCTATCAGGTGGGTATTCCGTCCATTATTATGCAGGCAATCGGTTCTGTGATGACCTCTTCCATGAACCGCATTTTGTCCGGACTGAATATGGATTCCGTTGCTGTATTTACAGTGTACTTTAAACTTCAGAGCCTGTTTTTCATGCCGGTATTCGGTCTCAATAATGGTATGGTACCGATTCTGGCTTACAATTATGGTGCAAGAAAACGAAAGAGAATGGTGCAGACGGTAAAGCTGAGTATGCTGTATGCTTTCCTGTTTCTGTTTGTTGGATTTCTGTTATTTGAACTGATACCGGAGAAGCTGTTACGTATTTTTGATACAGGAGATCCAAGCTTAATTACACTTGGTGTCCCTGCTCTTAAAATTATCGGATTTCATTATCTGGCAGCCTGGTTCTGTATTATCAGCGGAACAGTTTTTCAGGCACTTGGCAACGGTATTTACAGTCTGATTGTTTCTGTGGCAAGACAGTTACTGGTACTGATTCCGGTTGCTTACTTCCTTGCAAATCTTGGCGGGCTGCAACTGATCTGGTGGGCATTCCCCATTGCAGAGGTAATGTCTTTGTGTATATCAGCAGTTCTGCTGATCAGAATCTATCGTAAGGTAGTGAGACCGATACCGTTATCTTAGAGGGAATTACTTTATTGCAGCCGGATTTTTCATTGACAATCCCGGAACCATTTGGTAAGATACTTAATGGTTTTACGCGGGTGTGGTGGAATTGGCAGACACGCCAGATTTAGGTTCTGGTGGGCGACCGTGCAGGTTCAAGTCCTGTCACCCGCATTAAAAAAGGAAGACAAAAGTCTTCCTTTTTTATGCTCTTTTATTTACTAATATGTTAAATCGGGCACAAAAGATACCGGAGAGTAATCACTGATATTATTATTTCCCAGATCAAGATCTGTCAGATTGGTTAATCCGCTCAAGGCACTGATGTTAATTATATTATTAGTTTCCAGATAAAGGTATTTAAGATTTGCTAATCCACTCAAAGCACGGACACTACAGATATTATTATACTCCAGACCAAGACCGGTCAGATTCGTTAATCCACCCAAGGCACGGATGTCACTGATATTATTATAATTCAGATGAAGGTCTGTCAGATTCGTTAACCCGCTTAAGGCACTGAGATCACTGATATTATTATTATTCAAAGTAAGCCATGTCAGATTGGTTAATCCGCTCAAAGCGTTGATGTCACTGATATTATTATAATCCAGATTAAGCCGCGTCAGATTTGTCAATCCGCTTAAGGCACTGGTATCGCTGATATTATTATCATTTAGATTAAGCCACGTCAGATTGGTTAATCCGCTCAAGGCACTGATGTCACTGATATTATTTCTATACAGATCAAGCCATGTCAGATTGGTTAATCCGCTTAAGACACTGATGTCACTGATATTATTATAATCCAGACCAAGGTGTGTCAGATTGGTTAATCCGCTCAAAGCACTGATGTCACTGATATTATTATCAGACAGCCAAAGATCCGTCAAATTTGTTAATTCGCCTAGTGCATCGATATTATTAATATTATGATGGTATAAATCCAATTCGGTTATTTCCCATACATCACTTAACATGATATTTCCGGAGGTAATTCCTGTGTCTGACCGCATGGCGGCTTCCAAATTCGCATCCTGCCAGTCCATGATATGGTCTTCTAAACCTGCATTTGCCCATGATACAAATTCGGATTCTGACTGTGATGAATTATCCTCTTCGTCTGCTTCTTCCTGACTTTCACCATCATTTGCGGATGCTTCCGGCTCTGTCAGTTCCTCTGACAGTTCTTCTGTTTCTTCCAATGCTTTTTGAATTTCCTCAGAACCTGTTGCCTCATAGGCGTCTTCCAGCTTTTTCCCACTGCTTCCACCAATAACGATAACGGAAACCGCTGCCACAATGCAAACGATCACTGCAATGGCGGCAATGATTGCAATTGGTTTCTTATTCGTTGTTTTCTTTTGTTCCATAGCTGGTTTCTCCCTCTTGTAAGAAATAACATCTAATATTCTAAATTTGGAATAGCACAATGTCAACATTTTATGTAGGTTTTGATCAATCGCATGATAACTTTCTATTGTTTTATTTGCGTAAATGGATATAATTAGTAAAGAGGGGAATTACATTTTAGGAGTATAGAGAGAAACATATGCAGCCGATTGGAATTGTGACAGACAGTCATAGCGGAATTACACAGAAGATGGCAAAAGAGCTGGGAATACTTGTATTACCCATGCCTTTTTATATTGGAGAGGAATGCTGTTATGAGGGACTTGATCTTCCGGCAGAGGAAATGGAGGATGTGGAAAAGATTCCTACCATCTCAAGACAGACTTTTTTAGAAAAGCTGGAGGCGGGAACTGCCGTCAGTACTTCCCAGCCTTCTCCGGCCAGTGTGCTGGAATTATGGGACAAGGCATTAAAGGAATATGAGAAGATAGTCTATCTTCCCATTAGCAGCGGTCTCAGCGGATCTTATCAGACAGCAATGATGCTGGCGCAGGAGGATGATTACGAAGGGAAAGTGTTTGTGGTAGATAACGGACGCGTATCTGTTCCCTTATATCGTTCTGTACTGGATGCCATTGATCTGATGAAAGCAGGTTGTTCTGCAGAGGAGATTAAAGATAAATTGGAAAAGGCCCGTGCAGATATGGTTATTTATGTTACGGTAGAAGATCTGGGATATTTGAAAAGAGGCGGAAGAATCAGCGGGGCGGCAGCTTCTTTGGGTGCCGTATTAAATATTAAGCCGATTCTTAAATTTGACGTAGGAACTTTGGATGCTTATAAGAAGTGCCGTGGAATGAAGAAGGCCAGAGTAGAAATGTTAGAGGCTTTGAAGAATGATCTGGAAAGCAAGTTTAAAGATGCTTATGAGAAAGATGAAGTTCATATTCTTGCAGCTTCCAGTGCAGATGCGGAAACGACCGAAAGCTGGGTTAATGAAATCAAAGAATTTTTTCCCGGAAAAGAAGTATTATACGGCGATCTGCCCATGGGGCTTACCTGCCACATTGGTCCGGGAGGACTTGGAATTGCCTGTTCCTGTGCAGTAAAATAGATATTTTTAGAGAAATGCTGTATTTTAAATAGATATCATAAGCAGAAAGGTATAAAAGCATGAGTGAGCAAAAAGCAGTAAGCGGAGTAGGAAAAGAAGTTGGAAGCTGGTTGTTTAAAGTTGCGTTATTGGCAGCGGGAATTGCGCTGAAAATATTTGGTGATTCGGTGGGAAATGTTCTGCTGCAGACAGTATTTTTAGTGGCAGGATTTGTATTGCTGATCAAGGGCGCTGACTGGTTTGTGGAAGGTGCAAGTAAGATTGCAGATAAGCTTGGAATTCCGCAGTTGATCATTGGTCTTACCATTGTGGCAATGGGAACCTCTGCACCGGAAGCAGCGGTTAGTATTACTGCTGCATTAAGCGGTGACAGCATTGATATTGCCATTGGTAATGTGCTGGGAAGTAACATTATGAATATTCTGCTGATTCTGGGTGTGTCTTCTGTGATTTGTCCCCTGGCAGTACAGAAATCAACGAAACGTTATGAGATCCCATTTGTTATTCTTTGTACCGCCTTTGTATGGACGATAGGATATTTTGATGGAACCATCGGACGAATTGATGGTGTCATTTTACTTGCCTTAATGGTATGCTTTCTGATCTATCTTCTGAATCTGGCGAAAAAAGGACAGGGGGGAGTGGATGAAGTAGAGGCTGCCGGAGAAAATGATAAGATGTGGAAACTGATTCTCTGGGTTATTCTGGGCGGCATTGCCATTGTGGTTGGTTCTGATGTGACAGTAGCATCTGCCAGCTTTGTGGCAAAGAGCTTTGGCATGAGTGAAAAGCTGATCGGACTTACCATTGTGGCTTTTGGAACGTCACTTCCGGAACTGATCACTTCCAGTATGGCAGCCGCAAAGAAGAAAGCAGATATTGCCATCGGTAATATTGTAGGAAGTAATATTTTCAATATTCTGTTCGTACTGGCAGCGACGGCAGTTATTACACCACTGCCTTATCGTAACGGGGCAACCAATTTCCTGATTGATAATCTGGTAGCTATTGCAGCAGCTGTTCTGTTATGGTTTGGTATTATGAATAAGGAGCAGAAGTTAAAGAGAGGATTCGGAATCCTGATGTTGGTATGCTATGCAGGATATTTTGCTTTCCTGCTGATGACCGGTATGGCCGGAGCATAAATGCCGGTAGAGAACCATAAGTAAAATGCATGCGGCAGCACGAAAACGGGATATATGATAGCTGTATCATATTATATAAAACAAATGATTAAATTAATTTATGGGAGGGAAATCCATGGCAACGAAAAAGACCACGGAGAGCAGTGTGATGACACGGTTAGAAGCCGTTGTTAAGAAGATGTACAAGAAAGATGTAAAGTCTTGTACAGACAAAGAATTGTATTATGCAATTCTTAAATTTACCAAAGATGAGATGGCAGAAAAGAAACCCATTACAGGAAAGAAGAAAGTATATTATATTTCCATGGAATTCCTGATTGGAAAATTGCTCAGCAACAATCTGATCAATCTTGGTATTTATGATGAATTGGCAGAAGGTCTGAAGGGCTATGGAAAAGAACTGGCAAAGATCGAAGAAGCAGAACCGGAACCTTCCTTAGGAAATGGCGGTTTGGGACGTCTGGCAGCATGTTTTTTGGATTCCATCGCATCCTTGAATCTCCCCGGCGAAGGCATTGGACTGAATTATCATTACGGGCTGTTCAAGCAGCAGTTTAAGAATAACAAGCAGATGGCAGTAAAAGATGCCTGGATAGAAGAAAATTCCTGGCTGACCAAGACAAAGACAACCTTTACGGTTTCTTTTGGTAAGCAGAAGGTAAAATCCCGTCTTTATGATATTGATGTTGTAGGATATGGCACGGGTGTCAATAAACTCAGATTATTCGATATTGAATCCGTAGATGAATCTTTGGTAAAGAGCGGAATTAAATTTAACAAGAAGGATATTGAGAAGAATCTTACATTGTTCCTGTATCCGGATGATTCCGACGAAGCCGGTAACCTGCTTAGAATTTACCAGGAATACTTTATGGTAAGTAACGGAGCACAGCTTATCATTAAAGAAATGAAGGAAGCCGGATATGACCTTCATGAGCTGCATAAGCACGCAGCGATTCAGATCAATGATACCCATCCTTCCATGGTAATTCCGGAACTGATCAGAATTCTTACCAAGAATGAGAAGTTCACGATGGATGAAGCAATTAACGTAGTATCGAAGACCTGTGCTTATACCAACCATACCATTTTGGCAGAAGCACTGGAAAAATGGCCGCTTTCCTACTTAGAGAAAGTTGTTCCCCAGCTGGTTCCCATTATCAAAGAACTTGCAGCACGTGTTGAGAAGAAGTATGATGATGAATCCGTATGGATCATCCGAAAAGACTGGGACGGAACAGAGAAGGTTCATATGGCACATATGGACATTCACTATGGCTATTCCGTAAATGGTGTTGCATACCTTCATACGGAGATTCTTAAGAACAGTGAGCTTAATAATTTCTACAAAATCTATCCGAAGAAGTTTAACAATAAGACCAATGGTATTACCTTTAGAAGATGGTTATTATCCTGTAACAAGGAACTTGCGGGCTACTTAAGTGAAGTGATTGGCGATGACTATAAGAAGGATGCCACAAAACTGGAAAAACTTCTTGAGCATATCGATGATAAAGCAGTTCTTGATCAGCTTGCTGCAATTAAGATGGAGAAGAAGAAACAGCTTGCCGCATATATCAAGAAGAAAGAGAAGATTACGATTGATCCGGAATCCATCTTCGATATCCAGATTAAGAGAATGCATGAGTATAAGCGTCAGCAGATGAATGCATTATACATCATTCATAAATATCTTGAGATCAAGGCCGGTAAGCTTCCGAAGAGACCGATTACCTTTATCTTTGGTGCGAAGGCTGCTCCGGCTTATGTGATTGCGCAGGATATCATTCATTTACTGAAATGCATGGAGAAAATCATCAACAATGATCCGGTTGCAAGCAAATACATCAAGCTTGTATTTGTTACCAACTATAATGTATCTTACGCAGAGAAGTTAATTCCTGCATGTGATATTTCCGAGCAGATTTCCCTGGCTTCCAAGGAAGCTTCGGGTACCGGTAACATGAAATTTATGTTAAATGGTGCCGTAACACTTGGTACAGAAGATGGTGCCAATGTGGAGATTCACCAGCTGGTTGGCGACAACAATATCTTCATCTTTGGTAAGGATTCCGATACCGTGATTGAGAACTATGCAAAGAATGCAGCCGGAAAGAAAGGCTACGTATCCAGAAAATTCTACGAAAAGGATGCTGTGATTAAGGAAGCGGTTGACTTTATCGTAAGCGAGGAAGTACTTGCTGTAGGTGACAAGACCAATCTGGAAAGACTCTTTAACGAACTGATTAACAAAGACTGGTTCATGACACTTCTTGACCTGAAGGAATACATCAAGGTGAAGGACAAAGCATTTAACGCTTATGAAAAGAGAACCGTATGGAAGAAGATGATGCTTACCAATATCGCAAAGGCCGGCTTCTTCTCATCCGACAGAACGATTGCGGAGTATAATAAGGATATCTGGAAATTGAAATAAGATTACATGATGTAAAGACCGGGGGACACTTTCTTAAAAGAAATTTGGGGAAGTGTCCTTTTGGATAGAGGGGTTAAAATTTATTTATGGAGGTGAGTGATATGATTAAAAGAGAATTTGTTCAGCCAACACCGGAAGAAATTGCAGAACGGAAGAAGATGTATGAGGAAGCAGATGCTCTTGGCATTGATCTTATGGGATATGATGCTGGAAATCATTCATCAGAAGAACGGCGAGATATAAGAAAAGCCGT
>JBJELZ010000059.1:0-3081 GCA_051879415.1 Lachnospiraceae bacterium | reverse complement strand
ACGAATGTTGAACTGGCTAACTTAATGCCATTGTTTTGTCACAAGGAGTGTCCCTCTGTCACATCTGTATCGAATTGGGAAATTTGATGAGAGGAGATGATGTAGATGACACAAAAGAAAAATGCTTTAGCAGTCTTATACGCATTGCTTGCGGCTGTATTCTATGCAGTAAGTACACCATTTTCCAAAGTACTGCTCAATGACATTCCGGCTACATTTATGGCGGCTTTTTTGTATCTGGGTGCCGGTGTTGGTGTAGGAATTATGTATCTGTTGCACATCCGGAAGGAGGAGAAATCGGAAAGGCTTACAAAGAAGGATTTGCCATATACCATAGGCATGATAGTGCTTGATATTCTGGCTCCGATTTTTCTTATGATTGGAATCAGCATGGGATCTGCAGCCAATGCGTCATTGCTTGGCAACTTTGAAATCGTTGCAACAGCAGTGATTGCACTTCTGCTATTTCAGGAAACCGTATCAGGGAAACTGTGGATAGCAATTATTTTTATTACACTTTCAAGTATAATTTTGTCTTTTGAGGGGAGTGGGAGCTTCCAGTTTTCCTATGGTTCCCTGTTTGTTATTCTGGCAACCAGCTGCTGGGGATTAGAAAATAATTGCACAAGAAAAATTTCGGATAAGAGTACATATGAGATTGTAGTATTGAAGGGAGTATTTTCCGGTGGAGGTGCTTTCATAATCGCTGTAATCCTTGGAGAACAGATACCGACTTTGAAATATATTTTACCAGCGATGATCTTAGGTTTTATTGCATATGGTCTCAGCATATTTTTGTATGTCAGAGCACAAAGGGATCTTGGTGCAGCAAAGACAAGTGCGTACTATGCGGTAGCACCATTTGTCGGAGCTTTCCTATCATTTGTCGTGAATGGGGAACAATTAACCGGAATTTATTTTTTAGCACTGATATTCATGTTAATTGGCAGTGTATTTGTAACCCGCGATACTATGGGTAAGGCGTAGTGTGGCAGAGGAGCAAACAGGCTTTTTGATTCCGGTAGCGTGACAAAGGGCGGTCCTTATGACAGAGGGACACTCCTTGTGACAAAGGGCGCTCTTTGTGACAGAAGCCCCGTCCCCGGTAATAGAAAATGGCTATAACACCTTAGAGAATATCCGTATTATACGCAAAAAAAGAAGTGTGCTATCGTGATCTTATCAAGATATTTCCTTGAAAGAGATATCAGGAAAAGAGGAAGATAGACATGAAAAGGATATTATGTTTTGGTGATTCCAATACCTATGGTTATATTCCGGACGGTTCCGGAAGATATAGTGAAGAGATCAGATGGACCGGAAGGCTGCAAAAGAAATTGTCTTCAGAGGCAGTTGTGATTGAGGAAGGATTGTGTGGCAGAACGACAGTATTTCAGGATGAATTGCGTCCGGGACGAAGGGGTTTGGAAATGCTTCCAATATTATTGGAAAGCCATTCACCATTAGATCTGGTCATTCTTATGCTTGGGACAAATGACTGCAAGACTGTTTACGGAGCCTCTGCCGAGGTAATTGGCAAGGGGATTGAGAAGCTGATTGGTCAGATCAGAACGATCCAGCCATATGCCGGGATATTGCTGATTTCACCGATTTTACTGGGTGATGATGTCTGGAAAGCAGAATATGATCCGGAATTTAGCAGGGAATCTGTGGAGGTTTCCAAGAAATTAAAACCGGTTTATCAGGAAATTGCCAGGAGAAATCACTGCCAGTTTCTGGCTGCATCGGATGTTGCAGAACCTTCTGAGACAGACAGGGAGCATCTGGACGAAAAGGGACATGAACTGCTGGCAGAGGCGATTGCGTCAGTTATCTGCCAGCCTTAACAGCTTCGATTAATTCGTTGTTACACCCTAAGATTTCCATGATTTCCTTTTCAGACATATCTTTTTTAAGAAAATATCGGATCATCTTTTTTTGCTCTTCTAACTTACCGGAGTCATAGCCACAGTCATAACCATTTCCGTAGCCATTGTCATAACCATCTTGGTACAGTGTCTTCATATGCTTTTTTTCGTTATATTCTGTTAAAATCATGGCACATACCTCCGTTTTCTGCCTGATTAGGATATCTTTCAGAATTCCTTCGGCGATACCCTGTTCGACGGCCATATAGGTTGCTTTTTTGATATCTTTTTCTCTCTGCTTACATTCATTCAGGATCTGAATAAAGCGGGAATATTCTTCCAGCCTTTCGCATTTTCTCATCAGATCTTTATTATGACCATAATTTATATTGATGACTCTCGCTACACATTCCATTGCCGGCCGGATGCCCTCTGCTTCCATATATGCATCCGATAACTTTAACTCCAGTTCTTCCGGCATAGTATCGTCTCCATTATAAAAGACAATCATCTGCGGTACCGGAATTTTAATCAGACGTTTACCGTATACATCCAGTTCATTTTCTTCCAAAAATATTTCATACTGCCTTGCAAAGTACATTACTGCCCTTAAGGGCATGTTGGGGTTAAATGTGCTTTGATGTTCATACAGATTCAAAGTATTACCCAAGATGATGAAAGACAGGTCATTTTTCATTTTCAGATAAATAACATCTTCCAATGTATATACGATCAGATCCTCTTCATTTTGGAAATTGGTTCCATTGATTGCATTATATAACTGCAGCTGATATTTCTTGTCCCTGAATACTACCCGGAACAACCGGTCCTTCACATTTCTGTTCACAAACAGTCTGCGAAGAATCCGTAGGATTCGCGTCCTTCTTATTCTCTTTTGCTTTTTGTCTGCCATTAAGCCTCCTTCTGCAGAGACCCTCCGGCATGCTGTCAACCCCTGTGCATTCCGCCCATCCCTGCTTATATTGATTGGAAATTTTTAAAGCATGGATTTTCACGAAATGTAGATATAGACAGGTACATTAGAAATTCATGAAATGTTATTTCATGGATTATGACAGGAAAATATATGCTTTGAACATATTCTAACATATCGATATAGATATGTAAATATTGCATCGGGGACGGGGCTTTTGTCACAACAATGGCATTAAGTTAGCCAGTTCAACATTCGTACCTTGAAAATTTAATAAAG
>JBJELZ010000058.1:0-15409 GCA_051879415.1 Lachnospiraceae bacterium | reverse complement strand
AATTATCTCATGAGTGTGGTATTATTATAAGGTACTCATAATAGAGTGCTTACTATAGCGGATTTTTCTGTCAAAATGAAAATGCCTATGAATCCTATATTTGCGACAATGGACAAGTCCTTACAAAACTATATTGAGCATAATGTATCTTATAGTACAATTATGTCGACAAATATGGTTACACCAGTTAATCATTTTAGAGTGGCTATTAAAGAGGCATATGTGGATGCATGGGATGATTTTTATTATAACAGGTATTATCCATGTATTAGCTCAAGGTATATGGAACTGCATACAAAAGAGATAAGTGATGAGAAAAGAAAGGAAATTTTAAATATAGTGTATCAGAATATTACAAAATATGAAACAGAGATATTTTCTTAATAAGGGAAAATATATTTTTGCTGTATTTCTACGAATATTCATTTGGTGGTATTATAATATTTAGAGCAATGTAACACATCGCATATGCTTTTTAAACGTAGAGAGTGTTATTATCTTCAATTAGTGTTTGTATATTTTATATCTCCTTCTAAAATAGCCGTTAATTGAAATTGTCCGACAATCACTCTATACACGTGATATACAAACGACCTCAAAGCCCCGGTAAATCTGCGGACACCTCAGAAGTTGCTATGTTAGCTCAGGGTGTATGCTAATTAGTAGAAATCTAAAATAAAGATTATATGGAGAAGTCCTGGAAATGTTGAATTTCCGGGGCTTTTCTTTATGTGTTGAAAAAGACCAATTCATCATTTCATGATCTCCCACGCCCACCGGAAGAAATTTTTGTTGCAAAAGCCGGGATAACATCATAAAATATAGTTGAAAAAGTATGAATAAGAGAAGATGAGCCACACTAATAAAGGAGGTGTTTTTATGGCAACTTCAAGTATCACTAAGAATTTTATCATATCCGGTCAGAAACAGGTGGAGATGTTTGCCGATGCGATTGAAGCATCTGCCAACGACAGAACACCTCGTGTACCAATCAATGTTACCTACTTACAGGGAGCAGATGATATCATAAAATTCATGGAGAAAAGGAAGAAAACGGATGCAGCCAGCAAATAATTTTATTGTGCTGAACATTCGTGAGTATTTAGCTAGTGAAGACAAAAGGCTCGGAGAGGAAAAATTAGTACAGCTCCTTTCCGAGTTTTCATGTCCATTGAATCCGGATGTTGAGCGTTTCCTAAAGCAACAGGCAATTGAATTTGCAAAAAAACATCAGGCAGTTACATATCTGGTATTATCATTGGAAGATGCAGAGTTATTGGGGTATTTTTCTATTACAATCAAGCCACTTGTTGTAAAGGCTGAGCCTTTCAGTAATACAGTTAAGAGAAAACTTGCGAGGTTTAGTGAGATAGATAAAAATGAGCAGACATATAACTTAGCTGCTTATCTGATTGCCCAGCTTGGAAAGAATTATAATGACAAGGTAAAGGGAAGAATAACAGGACAGGAGTTATTAGAAGCTGCTATCAGACAGACACAGATTTTACAATATCAGGCTGGAGGCATGGTGGCATTTGTGGAATCAGATAACAAGGAAAAATTGCTTTCTTTTTATGAAAACTATGGTTTTAAACGTTTTGATACAAGACAGACAATATCAGATGTTGAAGAGCCACATGAACTCGTTCAGTTATTGAGATTACTTTAATATCAATTTTTTAGTAACAATTTGCAATAGGTTTAGGAAAATAGAGGTGTTTCAGCACCTCTATTTCTTTGTGTACCGTAATAGGTGCAATGGCCTTTTTGTTTGAAATTAACATGGGAATATGATATTTTATTAAGGAAGAACTTATCATTCACATCTGCCTGGGGAGAAGCCTATGAATTTTTTGTTATTTGAACGTTCGAATATCTTAAGTATTTTTATTTTGTTACTTTTGATTGGATATAGCTACTATTATACAAAAGGACGGAATAGCAACAAAATAATTTTTCAACTGTACTTTAACGCACTTTTCCATGTGGTGTTTTGTATGATTACAGAGATCACAGTGAATTCTCCTGTGGTACCGGTTGTGATAAATGATATTTTGCATTTTTTCCTTTATTTCTTTGCTCTTATGTTTAGTGTCAAATATTTTGAGTATGTTCTGTCTTTTCTTGTAATGAAAAGAAATCAGGAAAAATGCATGATTTTTGCTTATGTTTTGGCTTTTATCGGTGCAGTAGTATATATCATTAAGACACCATATTATGCACAGGGCTTTGGAACGAACTATAGTACCGGAATCGGGCTGGCTGTCGGGTATGGCGTGTTCTTTTTATTGATTGTTGTTTCTAATGCGTTAATGTTTTTATTTAGAAATCAGATAGACAGTTTCATAATATATTCTATTTTGCCTATTTCTGCGGTAAGCATTGTTATTGTATTGGTACAGGCATGTATACCGGAATTTTTATTTTCCGGCAGCGCAGTGACTTTGATTGCCATCGCCATTTTCCTGACGGTGGAAAATCCCGTCCGTAAAGTGCAGGAGAGAGCGTATATTGATTACAGTACAGGCGTTTATAACAGGAATTGTTATGAAAATGATTGTCGTATATTGAATGAAAAGAAGGAACGGCGGCTTGGCGTTGTCATGTGTGATTTGAATTATCTGAAATATATTAATGATACCTATGGTCATTTGGAGGGAGATAAGCAGATTTCCATGGCTGCAGAGGTTTTACAGCAGTGCATGAAAGGTGCCTATAAAGTATATCGGACAGGTGGAGATGAATTCGTTGTAATCTATCGGGGAGACAAGATGACCCGGATAGAAAGTGAGGTAGCAGATGTTCGAAAATGTTGTAAGGAAAAAAGTGATCATGCAACTGTCCGGCTGGAGATAGCCATAGGTTATGCGGTAATGAAAGAAGGAGAACTACTGGATCAGATGGTGAAACGGGCAGATGAAATGATGTATAGGGATAAGGCAGAATTAAAAAAGAACAGTAATATTCCTTCCCGTTAAACAGAGTGCCAGGTCTTATCAGGAGAAGGGGATTGTTGGGGGTCATGATGAAACATAATTTTGAATGTCTGAATAACACGATGATGGGAATGACATATGAAGAGGTAGAGGAAGCAGTAAAAAAGAATGCCATAGTTCTTTTTCCTGTTGGAGTTGTGGAAGCACATGGACCTCATCTTCCCCTTGGAACAGATATTTTCACTGCTTTAAATCAGGCTCTGGAGATCAAAAGGTATTTTGAAGCGGAAGGGGGAGTGTGTGTTGTGGCACCACCGTTTTATTTTGGTGGAACCCGGGCAATGACAAGGCAGTTTGCCGGGACATTTACTTCTCCCATAGAAAATATTGTTGCTTCAGTATCCGATATTCTGACATCTCTTGATCGTTTCGGCTTTCAGAAAACTGTTTTTTTAAATGATCATGGAGATGATCTGCAGAGAACTGCAATGCTGAATACCATTATTGAATCAAACAAAAAACTTAAGATGAAATCTTATTGGACAGAATATGAGGATAATGTTCCGTATATGGGCTTTAGCGGCGATGAAGACTATCTGATCAAGATCGCTCCTATGCAGCTCGATGAAGCATTTACAATCGAGAAGTGGCCGGAGGATGAATTTGATATTCATGCATCGGCATTTGAGACAGCTTTAATGCTGGATATTTGTCCCGATATGGTACGAAAAGAAAAGATTGAAGGATTACAGCCAACCATGCTAAAAGGTGATGAACGTGTCAAATGGAACGAAGGAGAAATCGAAAATATTTCTTTGGTTCCGAAAGCATACGTTGGAGATCCTGTTGGTTACAAATATATCCGTGCTGATATGGACAAGGTTTACGAATCGTTTGCAAAGAGCCTGTATCGTACATTTTATACAAAAGATGATTTAGCAAATTCATGATGCAAAGATAATTGATAATCAAGGAGAGCCGGTGCAGAGTTGCACCGGTCTTTTTATGGCATTGGAGATCTTGATAATTTTTTCGTACAATAAAAAATATATTGACAGGAGAAGTCTAATGCGTTAGACTAAAATTAGTCTAATAGATTAGACCGATTTTGCAAATATAGATTACATAGAAATTTTGAAACGGATTTTTGGAAAATTCCCAATATGATAAAGAAAGGAAGGGTAAGCAGAATGGATACTCCCAAAATATTTGAAAGTGAATATCGGTTTTGTCTGATTTTGTGGGAAAATGAACCAATCAACAGTACGAAACTGGCAAAGCTTTGCAATGAGCGGCTGGGTTGGAGCAGGACAACGACCTATACAGTTATTAAGAGATTATCGGAACGTGGTGTTGTAAAAAATGAGAATGCTGTAGTAACCTCTCTGGTGTCAAAAGAAGAGGTTCAGCAGGCAGAAATTGATGAAATGATAGAAAAAACCTTTGAAGGCTCCCTGCCGGCATTTGTTGCTGCATTTACGAAAAAGAAGGAACTATCCAAAAAGGATGTGGAAGAAATCCGGCAGATGCTGGATCAGTATGAGAAAGGAGTCTGAATGATGGAAGGCATTTTCGTTAAAATTTTTGATATGGGAATGCAGGCCGGCTGGTTGATTCTGGCAGTGGCTGCATTAAGACTCTTGTTAAAAAAGTCACCCCGATGGATATTCTGCATTTTGTGGGGATTGGTTGCTATCCGCCTGATCTGCCCTGTTTCCCCGGAAAGTAATCTTAGTCTTGTACCACAACATTCCCTTGTTAATGAACTTATGCCCAATGACTTATATTTGCAGGAAGGATCAGTTGGAAATCATCCGGTGGATATCTCCAATGGAAATGATACGTTTAGCGTTCCCTCAGGTATTTCAGAGGCTGCTTATGAGGAAGCAGCTGGGCTGCCGGAAGAGAGCCGGATACCTTATGGAGACAACGGTCAGCCTGTAAATATATGGATTACCATTGGATGCGTCCTATGGCTGTGTGGAATGGCAGGTATGCTGGGATATGCTGTATTTAGTTTTTGGAGACTGCACCGTCGTGTGCAGACTGCAGTCCGGCTACAGGATAATGTATGGCAGTCAGAATATATCCAGACTCCGTTCATTCTGGGAATCATCCGACCACGCATTTATCTTCCTGTTAAAATGGAACCCGGCTGCTATGAACCGGTTCTGGCTCATGAAAGGGCACATTTAAAACGGCTGGATCATTGGTGGAAACCGTTAGGGTTTGTGATTCTCTCCGTATACTGGTTCTGCCCGCTTTGCTGGCTTGCTTACATCCTACTTTGCAGGGATATTGAAGCTGCCTGCGATGAACTGGTAATCCGGAATTATAATCCGGTGCAGATAAAGGAATATGCCGGTGCTCTTCTGGCATGTAGCATGAAGCATAGCGTTGTGGCAGCATGTCCCGTTGCGTTTGGTGAAGTCGGAGTGAAAGAGCGGATCAAGGGGATTTTACAATATAAAAAACCGGCATTCTGGCTGGTGCTTGTTTCCATTATTGCCTGTATTGGCGTAGCAGTATGCTTTTGTACCAATCCGGTAGCAGCCAGTGGAACAGATTCTTCTGCATCGGGTACGACGGAAGAAATACCTTCAGCGATTGTATTATCGGAGGAGCGGGTGCAAGAGACGGAGCAGGAAACAGAACAGGAGACGGAGCACCTGATGCAGTTCTTGCAGGAATGGGCGCAGGCATTTATCAGTCGGGATGGAAAACGGATTGCGGAAATGGCATCCTTAGATCTCTTGGAAGATTTAAAGAACAGAGAACTGTTGTCCGGAGCGGAGGGTCATTACAGCTTTGGCATGTCAAGCCCATGGCCGGTGGATGTGGAAGCGGACTGGCAGCTCTATACCTATGACGATTCCCATGCGGTAATTGAGTATTATGCTATGACCTCCGACCCTCATATTACAGTATGGCGGGAGGAATTGACATACCGGTGGCAGGATGGCAGATGCCTCTTTACGGAAGAAAATCTGATTTATTATGACAGCATATCTACCTGGGAAGAATATAGTAATGCGTATCACTTTATGATGGATGACAGCCGGATGAATTATGTGTACAATGGACTGGGCGATGCCTTGAATGAGAATGCACTTCTCTCCTCGAGTATGTATTATGCAGACCTTTTTGCTCCGGAGAGTGCAGCAATGGCACTGTTAAATTTATCCAATGATCCGGAAAAGATTCAGATCAGCCGGCATGAGGCAGATGATTCGGAGGAAGACGGATGGGTAAATCTGGATATTACATTCTATGAGGATGACGGAACGGCACGGGTTACTATGATACAGCCGTGGGGAAAGAATGGAATCTGGATTCCTCAGGATTTTCGGATTGATGTTGTAGGCAGATTTATGAGTGTCCCATGGAGCGAGGTAGAAGCCTTGAACTTTACGGGAGAGATGCCCGGTTATGATCAGATCCTTTGCATCGGAGAACTTCCGGCACAGGGAATTAAGGTATATGGATACAATGATGAAGAATCCTTTGGACAAGGTGTTGCAATTGAAATTGACGGTAATGTCAATTATTATGATTGGTATTATATGAGTCCCCGGTGCATTTTCCCTCAGCTATACTGGAATGAGGCAAAGAACCAGCTTCAGATGGCTGTCAGCGTCTATTCGGGAACAGGAGTGGATGCACAAAAGCTGTATGTGATACAGCAGTATGACACAGGTACATTGCAGCCCAGTGAATTTGATTATGCGCAGTTTACAGCACTTTTAGAGGAACGAATTGATTATCGCTTTGCAGAAGATACCAATGAATTGACCCTGATTGATACAATGACACAGGAACCATTGGGCAGCGTCAAGGTCACAGGTGGAAAAGTGACCGGAATTGAGTTGGGATGTATTTCTTCCTTTGTTTTGGGAGATCAGATTGTGCTGCAGGTAACACCCGGATATATGACGGAAGAGTATGCGATTGCCTTGTATGAGGATATTCCGGTACTGGAGGTACAGATCCTGATGGATGCAAGCAATATGGAAACAGAAGGTATTAAGTTTGATTTGGGAGAGATTCGTATGCAATCGCCCGAATAGAAATTAGCTGTCGCAGGAAAAAAGAAAGGCAAGGTTATTTGAATGAAGCAGTTCAGAACCCACTCAAAAGTACATTTGAAATCACCGGGATGCTGGATCAATGATCCCAATGGATTCATCTATTTTCAGGGAAATTATCACCTGTTTTATCAGTATTTTCCCTATGGAAATTATTGGGGAAGGATGCACTGGGGACATGCCGTCAGTAAGGATCTGGTACATTGGGAGCATTTGCCGGTAGCCCTGTATCCTTCAAAGCCGGAGGACTGTGATGGCTGCTTTTCCGGAAGTGCAGTGGTGCATGACAATTGCCTGCATTTGTTTTATACAGGTGTCCGTTACACAGATCCTGATCCGGAGGATATCAATCAGTATCAAAATGCAGGCTTCCTTGCATCTCAGATGAAAATCACTTCCAAAGATGGATTTCATTTTGATAATCGTGCTGACAAGACCGTTGTGATCCCGACTCTGGAGGGAGAATTTCCCGCAAGAGAAACCCGTGATCCGCGGGTATGGAGGGGAAGCGACGCATGGTATATGATGTTAGGAAGTAGTCTGGGAAAGAAAGGCTGTTTTCTGTTTTATAGAAGTTTTGATCTGGAAAACTGGCAATACATCGATTGCGTGGAAGGACCGGAAGCGTGGGGTACGGTCTGGGAGTGTCCGGATTATTTTACCGTAGACGGAAAACAGGTCTTGCTGTTTTCTCCAACCAATCTTCCGGAAATGGGAAACCAGAATGTGTGTATGCAGGTTTTCCTGCAGGAAGATGGCTGCAAGCTTAAGCTGGGGGATGCATTTGCACTGATTGATTATGGAATGGATGTGTATGCGGCACAATCGGCAGAGGATGCCATGGGAAATCGTGTGATGGTAGCATGGCTACGGATGCCGGGGCCGGTGGAGGATGAATGGATTGGTATGTTTACCATTCCCAGAGTGGTGGAAGTGAAGGAGAATCACATATGCTTTCGTCCGCATCCACTGGTGAAGCAGGCATTTACAAGACGGCTGCAGGAACTGTCCGGGGCAGATGACGGAGGATGCTATCTGACTTTAGACATCAGGGAAGGTGAGACAATTTCCATCGGAGGATATGAAATCAGCCGGCAGGGAAATAGGATCTGTACTGACCGGAGTCATGTCTACGGCAATTATGAAGGTCAATGCAGGTTTTCGTCACCGGAATGCAGTGGCGGTTTAGATCCTATTTCTCTGGAAATTTTTGTGGATAAGAATCTGATAGAAGTATTTATCAACGAAGGAGAATATGTGATTTCCAATGTGGTTTACGATATGACAACGGACATCATCGATCCGGGAAAACATGGGCTGGTTTTGTGGGGAACCCCGTAGTTTTCATAATCTTGCATCTTTTATAGCTTCCGCTTTATAAAGATACTTTTTCCTCATATCACGAGAAACTTCTGCCGCATCTTTATACATCCCCTGTGCGGCATGTTCACGCGATTTATTTAGCTTATCTAATATGATATCTTCTGTTAATGCTTCATATGGATTTGTCGTACACATATATACCTCACTCCTAATTAATTTATATTTTAAGGATAGTAAACAAGTATAGTTATGTCAATACAATTGCGATGACCTGGCATTATCTGCTTAAGCCATTTTTATTTACATTTCTAATTATTCTTCGATTTGAAATATTTTCCATAAATTAGTACAATGAATTCGTATCTTTTATAAAAGGAATATGAAATGCAATAGGAGGTTTCCGGTTATGAAAAAGAAAATGGTAAGTATGGTACTGGCTGTACTTATGGGCGTGGCTTTGCTGGCGGGCTGCAATACTCCCGGGGCGGAAAATGCGTCGTCTGACAGGGAGGACGGCAGCAGGATTCACGAAACTTCTGAGGAAATAGATCTTGGTGAAAGTGTGGTCAGTCAGGAAGAATTACAGGATGGATATCTGGATTTTTCCATGGAGCTTCTTGGACAGACGGTCAATATGGCAGAGAATCCCGGCGAGAATGTATTGATTTCACCGGCTTCTATCCTGTTTGCACTGGATATGGCAGCCATGGGGGCAGAAGGCGAGACTTATGACCAGATCGCTTCACTGATCTGTTCCGGTGCCTCTAAGGCAGATCTGAATGAAATGGCAGAGGATTATATGGAGCTTCTGACGGAAAGTGAAGAGATGAAGATTGCCAATTCTTTCTGGGCAAATGAGGCGACACTTAAGCTTCGGGATGTGGAAATCAAAGAGGCGTATTTGGACCTGCTTAAGGATTCCTATGATGCGGAGGCAAGAATACTGGACTTTGATGAAGCTGCCCTGGAAGAGATCAATGAATGGGTGGATGATAAGACCGATGGAATGATTGATGAAATTATCCGTGAATTTCCCGATGAGGCATTTATCTATCTGATTAATGCCATGGCATTCGAAGGAAAATGGGAAGAAGAGTATGAGGAATATCAGATTAATGAGGATGGTATTTTCCATAACAGGGATGGCTTTGAGGAAACGGCAAAAATGTTGTCTTCCACAGAATCCTGTTACATGGAATCGGATGTGGCAACCGGCTTTATGAAGTATTACGAAGGGGAGCAGTTTGCATTTCTGGCAATCCTTCCAAGGGATGAGGAAATTCTGCTGGAAGATTTTCTTGCGGATTTTAATGGGGATGCATACAGAACCTTCTATGAAAGCATGAGTCGGGAGGATGTTATTACCCTGACTCCGGCGTTTACCTTTGCATATGAGAATGAATTATCCGATCTTTTGTGTTCCTTAGGAATGACGGATGCCTTTTCAGAAGATTTGGCAGATTTTGCTTCCATTGCGGAGGCAGACGGATTCCGGTTCTGGATTAGCAGAGTACTGCATAAGACATTTATTGAACTGGATGAATCCGGTACGAGGGCTGCAGCAGTTACAGCCATCGAAATGAAGAATGATGGCTGCGCTATTGTGGATTATGAGGAGCCCAAGCAGGTGATTCTGGACAGACCCTTTGTCTTTGCTATTGTGGATACTGAAACCGGACAGCCGGTATTTATGGGGACGGTAAATTCGGTGCAATAGGGACAAAAGAGCAAATTTCAGGAAGTTTATCAACAACTGTAAAAGGATTTTTCCGAAAAGGGAAGATCCTTTTTTGAACCTTTTTCTGTCTGATTACAATATATCAGTGTAAGGACCTTACAACAGACGTCAATCGAAGGAAATGATAGGAGAGTACATTGGAAAAGCAGGTTTTAGAAAAGTATATCAGAGAATTTGGAAAAGATATTTTTTCCTTTTGCAGATACCTGACACAGAACAGGACAGAAGCCGAAGACCTTTACCAGGACATTTTTCTGAAAGCAATGGAACTGGACTGCATGGAAGAAAACAGAAATCCCAAAGGCTATTTACTGGGGATAGGAATCAGGATCTGGAAAAACCGGAAGAGGAAATATGCCTGGAGAAAACAAATTTCTGATCTGAATTATCAATTCACGGAAGAAGATTTGAAAAGGGAGGAGGCAGACAGCTCTGCAGAGGAAATGGCAATTCGGCGGGAGGAACGTGAGCTTGTCAGATCTGCCATGGTACGTCTGCCGGAAAAATTGCAGGTGGTAATATTGCTGTTTTATATGGAAGAACAGTCCATAGAGAATATTGCAAAGATCCTGCATATTCCGTCAGGAACCGTGAAAAGCCGTCTGCATAATGGGCGGAAGCAATTGGAAAAGGAAATGGAGGCGATGATGAAATGAAACAGGATATAGATAATCTGCTGAGAGAAGCACTTGCTCCAATGGAAGAACCGGGTGACGTATTGAACGGGAAAATTCTACAATATGACAGAAAGAAAGGACGACAGTCTATGCAAATCAGAAGATTGAAAATAGCGGTATTGGGAGCAGTGTGTGTTCTCGTGGTTGGATCAGCAACAGCCTATGCAGCAATGCATTATCTGGAACCGGAAGAAGTGGCAGAGGATCTGGGATATCAGCTGCAGGAGAATCTGCTTGGGAATCAGGATACAGAAATACAGGTACAGGAATTTGATGAATATAAGGTAGCCATGCTGGGTGTTTTTTCCGGAGAGGAACTGGATACTTATATGGATAATATGGAATATGTAAAAGACCGTATTTATAGTGTTGTGGCAATTGAACGGACAGATGGTATGGCGATTACGGAAGCAGATTGGGAAAAAATGGATTTCTTTGTCTCTCCTTATGTTTCCGGGTACAATCCTGTCGAATATAATATTGCTACCATGGGTGGAGGATACGGGGAATATCTGCAGGATGGCATTTTATACCGGATTTCGGAATGTGATGATGTGGCAGTATTTGCGGATCATACATTATACCTGGGTGTGAGTGATACCACGTTCCATTCCGCAGAGGCATTTACGTATCATTCAGATACGGGAGAAATCACTCGTAATATGGAGTATGAGGGGGTGAACGCCCTGTTTATTCTTCCAATCGATCCGGCATATGCAGATCAGTCAGCAGCAGAGGCACTGATAGAAAAGATTTCTGCATCCGGTGAGGAAGATTGTGATATGGAAATTACAGCAGTGGATCTATGGGTGAAGAATCTGACGGAGGAAAATATCAATGAGTATTGTGTTCTGTTAGAGAATACTGTTCAGACAGCATTCCCGAATGAAGAAGGCTGGATTACCTTCCCCGGATATCAGCTGGATGATGAGATTGGTGGCGGTAGCGATGGCTGTGAAGGATATGTTGAATATTTCCTGGAGGATGACGAAACATTCCGGATACATGGTTACAGTTATGGTGATGAAGAACTGGAAACCCTCACGATTCAGATCTGTCAGAGGAATGCAGACGGAAGTATTACCCTTGCGGTTTATGTACCAAAAGATATCAGCATATATCTGAAGTAAATCTTTTCTGATATGAGAATCCCGGTCAGATTTTGAACTGGCCGGGGTTTTTGTATGATCTGGAAACTAAGACCGCCAAAACGGCAACTTACCGGAAAGGCAGTTGTCGTAAAAGGGCATTTCCCGTACAATGACTAAAAAGGCGGTGGTGATTTGAAAATTAATGTGATAACAGATGATAGTATTCAGGAAGATGAGATTACAATTACCTGCCGGGCGGACACCCCGGAGATCCGGAATCTGATTGCATCCCTGGAAATGATGAACAGACAGATGGCGGTTTTGGATGGAGATGCCAATACCTTTATAGACATTGCAGAGATTCTTTATATGGAGTCCGTAGATGGGAAGTGTTTTGTTTATACGGAACATAAGATATATGAGACGGCCAGCCGTCTGTATGAACTGGAGCAGAAGCTGATGCCATATCGTTTTGTCAGAATCAGCAAATCGGTCATTGTCAATCTGAGGAAAATTACTTCCCTAAAAACCTATTTGGACCGACGGCTGCTGATCCTGTTGTGCAATGGGGAACAGCTGATTGCCTCAAGACAGTATGCGGATGAGATCAAAGTGATGTTAGGCGTGAAAGGAGGCAAATAATGGACGAGAAAAAAACAATTTTCAATTATCTGGAACAGGTATTTATGGTATACGGTTTTACAATGCTGGCTATTGTTTCCTTTGCACAGTTTGTGGGTGAGGATGCCAGGGATTTTTCCACAATGTTTGCATGGGGAAGAGACGCCGTGCCCGCAGCAACCCATTTTCAGTTTCTGCTTTCCTCAGCGGTCATTATATTCTGGCGATTTTTATTCTTTTCAGATAAATGGATCAAGAAAATGTCTTTGTTGAAACGTACAGCAGGAATGCTTCTGGCAGTTATTTTCTCAATTGCCGTGTTTATTTATCTTTGGGGATGGTTTCCTGTGAATCGGTGGCAGTGCTGGGCAATGTTCTTTCTTTGTTTTGGAGTTTCTTTCGCTGTGAGCTTCTTGCTTTCCGTGGCAAAAGAACGGACAGAGAATAGACAGCTTGAGCGGGCTTTAAAGAAAATGCTGGAGGAGGATAAGAAAAATGGCGATCATTGAAGTGGATCATATTACACATCGGTTTGGTGAAAAAACAGTACTGCGGGGGATCGACCTTACGGTGGAAAAGGGAGAACTTGTTGGGCTGTTGGGACCATCCGGGGCAGGAAAAACAACGCTGATTAATCTGATGACAGGCCAGATGAAACCCAGTGAAGGCTGTGTCAGAATTCAGGGGAAGGCATTGGAAAAAAGTGGACAGGTGCCTGCCGGAACAGGTATCATGATGGACCGTTTTGGATTGTATGAGCGTTTGTCTGTCTGGGAAAACCTTCGTCTGTTTGCTCAGATCAACGGGGTCACAGAGGACCGGATCATAGAACTTTTGGACCGGACTGAATTGCTGGAAGCCAGAAATACTGCTGTGGCAAAGCTTTCCAAGGGAATGCGGTGTAGAGTAAATTTCTGCAGGGCACTATTAAAACCGATTGATATTCTGTATCTGGATGAACCTACTTCAGGGCTGGATCCGGTCACAACAAGAAAAATTCATCAGTTGATTCTGGAAGAAAAAAGTCATGGAACAACGATTTTCCTGACAACCCACAATATGTATGAGGCAGAGACATTATGCGACCGGGTAATGCTCTTAAATCAAGGGAAAATTGTAGAACAGGGAACGCCCGAACAGATCTGCAACCGGTATAACCATCTGAATGTGCTTAGGGTGCTTCTTAAGGATGGAACGGAACATACGCTGTCAAATGCCGCAGAAAGTGCCGGTGCAGTCCGGGAATGGCTGGAACAGGAACAGATCAGATCCATTCATTCATCGGAACCAAATTTGGAGAATGTATTTTTGGATATTACGGGACGGAGGCTGGAAGGATGAAAAATATACTTGCAATTTTAGAAAAGCAGTGCAGGGATACATTGAAAAACAAAACGGTGCTGATACAGTTTCTGATGTTTCCCCTGCTGGGAATTATTATGTGTAACAGCATCAAGCTGGAGGGCATGCCGGATAATTTTTTTGTTTATCTGTTTGCAACCATGTTTATCGGCATGGCACCCCTGACCAGTGTTTCTGCAATTATCTCAGAGGAGAAAGAGAAAAATACATTACCGGTGCTGTTACTGGCCAATGTGACGCCACTACAGTATCTGATTGGTATCGGAAGTTATGTATTTGCTGCCTGTATGCTTGGCTGTGTGGTTTTCTGTATCCTGGGGCATTTTACGGGAATGGCAGCAGTGGAATTTCTTCTGATTCTGGCGGTTGGTGTTTTGTGCTCTATTTCCATCGGAGCAGCAATCGGCATCTTTTGCAAAAACCAGATGGCTGCAACTTCCATCACGGTTCCTGTTATGATGATATTCTCTTTTCTGCCCATGGTGTCAATGTTTAATGAAACCATTGCAAAGATTGCCCGGTTCACATATTCAGAGCAGATCAGACGGCTTCTGGAAAGCGTGGGTGATCTTCATCCGGAGACAAAGGAATGCATGATCCTGGCAGGAAACATCCTTATCTTTGTGTTCCTGTTTATGCTGGCATATTGGAAACGGGGGCTGAAGGCGGATTAGGAGCAGATAATAATGATAAGATATACATTTTTGCTTATTAATTGCTATAATATTTGCATGGATAAATTATTGCTGTAAATTTGATAAATCGGAATTTAAATGGATGAACAATTACCTTATTCTTTATATGAACTTGAATGTAACCATTGAAATTACAACAAAATTCTGATATGATAATTGATGGAATGGAGGTGCTTGCAATGCAGATATCCAGTAGGTTTACGATGGCAATTCATATGTTTGCCTGTATAGATATATTTGAAGACCAGAAAATGACCAGTGATTTTATGTCTGGGAGTATTGGAACCAATCCGGTTATCATCAGAAAGCTGTTACAGCAGTTGAAAGCTGCAGGACTTATTGAGGTTTCAAGAGGAACCGGAGGTGTAGTAATAACAAAACCTTTAGAAGAAATTACATTTTTGGATATATACAGAGCAGTGGAGTGTACACCGGATGAGGAATTATTTCATTTCCATGAGAATCCGAATCAGAAGTGTCCGGTTGGAAGAAATATTCATCATGTTCTAGATGATAAGCTTGCAAGAGTGCAGGAGGCAATGGAGAGAGAACTTGACTCTATAACGCTGGCTGATGTGAAAAAGGATACAGAAATGTGGGTTGCAAAGGAACAGTAAATCAAAGGCTTCAGATTAAAAATCTGGAGCCTTATTTATAAAATGAGCTGATGTAACAAAGAAAGTTACAAATATCCTGATGTAACTATTGACATTACATCAAAAAGATGATAAAGTACAATTGTTAGATGTAACCAAAACGATTACAGCAAAGAGTTCAGGAGGTACTTATCATGCAGAAAGTAGTAGAATTTTTAAATGCAAATCCAGTTCAGTATCTGGCAACAGTAGGTAGAGATGGAAAGGCTAAGTGTCGTCCATTCA
>JBJELZ010000057.1:0-15611 GCA_051879415.1 Lachnospiraceae bacterium | reverse complement strand
TCCGGGGAGCAGTCATTGATGCGGTAGAGGCTGCAATAAAGCGGTCTTCCGAACTTTGACATATTTCGAATTTTATTCAACCTACAATAATGGTTTATAAAATGGACTTTTGATATTCCCATGATATGATACTGGGGTCAAAAGTCCATTTATAATTTTTGAATTGGCAAATTACACAAAACAAAATGTTTTCATTCCTATGCGCTAAACGTTACGATGAGCCTCAAAGAGCAAAAATCGTGTTCAGCAATGGCTTCCACGATTTTTAGAGTCTCATCTTCACAGCGCAAAATGTCATGAAAATATTTTGTTTTGTGAAATCTGCCATTTTATTTTCTTGAAAGGACTTTTGACACCCGCATCATATTTATACGTGCATTCAAAAATCATATTCAGCTATATTCTCCAAACACTTACATTTATGTTGGTTTGGAGAATATGGCTGAATATGATTTTTGTTTTTATAAACAAAAAATTGACAGCAGGAGGTTCTGTTTTAGTCAAAATTTGACAAATGGGGAAATAAATGTTAACATTAGTGACTGGATATGTAATATTTCTGTAATATTTTTAACGACATTGCAATAAAATATACTAGAGCTTTGTGACAAACTATCGTTCATGTATAGGAGCATCAGTATGAAGTCTATAATGAGAATAAGAATGACTGCTGTGATCGTTGGTATGATTATGACAGGAATTCTTTGGCTTGGACAGACAGAACTGACAGGACAGGGTTACGCACAGGAAACGGTAAGTGATGCCAACATAGTGCAGTTTGTATACGCAGGAGCAGCAGCGGTTCTGGAGGTGAATATTGAACCGACAGAAGAAGAAATTCTTGCAGCCATGAATTCATGGAAAAATCCTGGAAGTATTGTTATGGCAAATGTTAATGATTCTGTTAATGTCCGGCTGGAACCCAGCGAAAATTCAGACAGGGTTGGAAAATTGTATAAGGATTGCGGAGGCTATATCTTAGAGTACACGGATGAGTGGACAAAGATTGAATCCGGAGAACTGATTGGATGGGTACGTAATGATTATCTTCTTTTTGGTGATGAAGCGCAGGCTGAAGCAGAAGATGTCGGTACATACCATGCCACAGTTACTGCGGACACGCTGCGTGTGCGCAAAGAAGCAACTACGGAGTCCGGGGTTTATGGGCTTGTACCCACAGGAGATGTTTTTGAAGTGGTTGCCGAAGAAGGGGAATGGGTCGTTATTGACTATGAGGGTGCCAACGGTTATGTCAATTCCGATTACGTTACGATCAGTTTCCATATTGATACCGGTGAGACAATGGCACAGATTGAAGAACGTGAAGCGGCAGAACGAGCAGCCGAGCAGGAAGCAAATCGTATTCAGATGTATGAGACATATATTGCGGCCAATGCATCAGATGTAGAATTGTTGGGTGCACTGATTCAGTGTGAGGCCGGAAATCAGCCCTATGAAGGAAAGGTTGCGGTAGGCGCGGTTGTCATGAACCGTGTAAGAAGCGGTGCTTATCCGGATACTATTTATGGTGTCATCAGTGCTTCCGGGCAGTTTACACCGGTGGGAAGCGGTGCAGTTGCAAGAAGACTGGAAAGCGGAGTTTCTGCAACCTGCCTGCAGGCGGCGCAGGAAGCAATCAATGGGTATTCCAATGTTGGAGCGGCAACGCATTTCAGGCGTTCCGGTAATCATGAAGGCATTGTTATTGGCGCTCATGTATTCTGGTAGCTGCAGGATAAAAAGCCATATGACTGAGAATGTGTCTAATGTGCAGTTTTTTATACGATAAGCAGTGCATATGTAGTGCCGGTGAGGTTGCATATTCTTCTGAAATATTGTATGATAATGCTGTAGTTGAAGTATAATTTTATAAGAGTATATTTCCTGAAAAATAGAAAGGGAGGATTGTAATGGCAACGATTATATGGTTGGTAATATTTGTTGTTTTTTTAGGTATAGAGATTGCAACATTAGGTCTGACCACAATATGGTTTGCGGGTGGCGCATTGCTGGCGATGCTTGTTGCAGCAATCGGACTTCCGGTATATGTACAGATTCCGGTGTTCCTGATTGTTTCGGTGGTTTTGTTACTGTTTACAAGACCGATTGCCATGAAGTATTTTAATAAAGAGCGTATTAGAACCAATGCAGAGAGTCTTGTGGGAGAAACAGCTGTTGTAACAGAAACCATTAATAATATTAAAGGAATGGGAAAAGCTGTTATTAACGGACAGGAATGGACAGCGAGATCATCCACAGATGCTGTTGAGATTGAAAAAGAGACAAAAGCTGTCATTGTAGCAATTGAAGGAGTCAAGCTGATTGTTCAGCCGGTTGGGCAATAACAGGAAAAGGTATTATTAAAATAAAATATAAAGAAAAGAGGAAAAAGTATGGAACCTATTGTAGCGATTTTAGTAGTGCTTATTATCATCATCGTTATTCTTGCATCCTGTATCAAGATTGTTCCGCAGGCCAATGCATTTGTAGTAGAGAGACTTGGCGGATATCAGGATACATGGCACGTAGGTATGCATTTTAAAGTGCCTATCATTGATAAGGTGGCGAGAAAAGTTATTTTGAAGGAACAGGTTATTGACTTTGCACCGCAGCCTGTTATTACAAAGGATAATGTTACAATGCGTATTGATACCGTTGTATTTTTCCAGATTACCGATCCGAAGCTGTTCTGCTATGGTGTAGAGAACCCGATCATGGCAATTGAAAATCTGACAGCTACAACACTTCGTAATATTATCGGTGAGATGGAACTGGATCAGACATTGACTTCCAGAGAAGTGATTAACACAAAGATGAGAGCATCTTTGGATATTGCAACTGATCCATGGGGAATTAAGGTTAACCGTGTTGAATTGAAGAATATCATCCCTCCTGCAGCAATTCAGGATGCAATGGAGAAACAGATGAAAGCAGAACGTGAAAGACGAGAAGCTGTAACCATGGCAGAAGGTGAGAAGAAATCTTCCATCCTTGTTGCAGAAGGTAAGAAAGAATCTGCTATTCTGGAAGCTGAGGCAGAGAAGCAGTCAGCAATCTTAAGAGCAGAGGCTCAGAAAGAGAAGATGATCCGCGAGGCTGAAGGTCAGGCAGAAGCAATTATGAAGGTACAGCAGGCTACTGCAGATGGTATCAGAATGTTGAAGGAAGCCGGAGCAGATGAAGCAGTTCTTCAGCTGAAGAGTCTGGAAGCACTTGGTAAGGTAGCAGATGGGCAGTCTACCAAGATCATCATTCCTTCCGATTTGCAGGGAATTGCAGGGCTGGCAACCACATTTGCAGAGGTTGTAAAAAAATAAAACAATGACTGGAGATATAGGCTAGAAAGCACTTCCAGAGCCGCACATTTGTGTGGCTCTGTTTATCATTTTATGAGAGGGAGGATAAAGGCATGAATTTTAAAGGACGGGATTTTCTGACATTAAAGGATTACACGCCGGAGGAAATTACATATCTTCTGGATCTGGCAGCAGAATATAAAAGAAAGAAAAAAGAGGGAATTCCGGTAGATACGCTCAGAGGTAAAAATATCGTTTTAATTTTTGAAAAGACAAGTACAAGAACAAGATGCTCCTTTGAGGTGGCAGCACATGATCTGGGTCTTGGGACAACCTATCTTGATCCTAAGGGTTCCCAGATTGGAAAGAAAGAGAGCATTGCAGATACTGCAAGAGTACTGGCCAGCATGTATGAGGGAATAGAGTACCGTGGCTTTGGACAGGAGATTGTAGAAGAACTTGCAAAGTATGCGGATGTTCCTGTCTGGAACGGACTGACCAATGAATATCATCCTACCCAGATGCTGGCAGATCTTTTGACGATTCGCGAGAATTTTGGATCCTTAAAGGGACTGAAGCTGGCATATATGGGTGATGCAAGATACAATATGGGAAATTCCCTGATGATTGCATGTACGAAGATGGGGATGCATTTCGCAGCAGGTGCTCCGAAGAAATATTTCCCCAATCAGGAACTTGTATCTTTGTGTCAGGAATACGCACAGGCTTCCGGTGGTTCTGTATTGTTAACAGAGGATCCGGTCAAAGCAGCACGTGATGCGGATATTATCTATACGGATGTCTGGGTTTCCATGGGGGAACCGGATGAAATATGGGAAGAAAGAATTCGTGATCTTACACCGTATCGCGTAAATCAGGAATTGATGGGTCATGCGAAAGAGACTGCAATCTTTTTGCATTGCCTTCCGGCATTTCATGATCTTAAGACCGGTATTGGCAAGGAGATGGGAAGCCGTTATCAGCTGACAGAGCTTGAAGTAACGGATGAAGTATTTGAAGGAAAACAGTCTAAGGTATTTCAGGAAGCGGAGAACAGAATGCATACCATTAAGGCAGTGATTGCTGCTACATTGGGAGCATAAGCCTGGGAAAAAGGGTATTGTTATGAAAGCAAAGCTATTACGTATCATAAGGGAACGAAAGGGAACGGTCACGATGCAGGAGCTGTGTCGTGAGTGTGGTGTTTCCAGAGAGGTGATTCTGCGGCTGATCAGCCAGCTGATTGCAGATGGGTATGATATTGAAATGGAGCCGGGAAAAGGATACCGGCTGAACAGTTATCCGGAAACACTTGCGGCGTGCGAACTGATGAGCAGAAGCAATACGGAATGGGCAGGAAAAAGAGTCTATTTTCGTGAAGAAACGGATTCGACAAATGAGGATGCAAGATTTCTTGCTGAGGAGGGAATGCCGCATGGCTCCCTGGTCATTGCAGAAACGCAGTTACAGGGAAAGGGCAGAAGAGGCAGAAGCTGGAGCTCTCCCAAAGGAAAAAATATCTATATGAGTCTTTTGATGCGTCCTGCGTTTCCAATCAATCAGGCATCCATGCTGACGCTTGTGATGGCGGTCAGTATTGCGGATACACTAAACCAGCTTTATGATATGGAAGTAAAGATTAAATGGCCCAATGATGTTCTGATCAATAAAAAGAAAGTGTGTGGCATTCTGACAGAACTGCATACACATTCTGATGGAACGTATTCTGTTGTGGCAGGTGTTGGAATTAACGTGAACCAGAAGGAGTTCCCGGAAGAGCTTGCAGATAAGGCAACCTCCATTCTTCTGGAACGGCAGGATCAGAGCAGCCGTTCGGATATTGTGCTGGGCGTTATGGAATATTTTGAGTACTATTATGGCTTGCTGGCAGATTCGGGGGATTTGTCCGCTATTGTAGATCTTTATGACAGCTATCTGGTCAGCAAAGGTGAGAAAGTACGTGTCCTGGATCCGGCAGGAGAATATGTAGGCATTTCCAAGGGAATTAACGATCAGGGAGAACTGATTGTGGAACTGGAAGACGGCAGCAGCAGGACCGTATATTCCGGAGAAGTATCTGTAAGAGGAATTTACGGATACGCTGAATAAATGGAAAGGCGTGTGTGACAATGGAGGATCATCGCAAGGTGCTCTGCGGAGCCAATGCTTATGAGCAGAAATATTATTTCAATGAACAGGAATTTGGAAATCTTCCGGATTCCATTAAGGACGAGCTGCATATCATCTGTGTTTTATTCACCGAAGAGGTGGGTGGCATCTTTATGATTGTCATGGAAGAAGATGGAAGTGTATCCTTAGAGACACAGGCAGAGGAAGATGATTTCTATTATGATGAAGTATCCAGTGGGTTGCTGGTGAATCAGGTCAGGATGAAACGCGCTGATCTGCTGGAGGCACTGAGCATGTATTACCGGGTGTTCTTTCTTCATGAGAGTCTGGAATGAGGATGAAAACAATTTATTAAGTGAAACAGGATGGTTGAAAAATAGGAGTGTTTCAACAGACAAGTTACGTGGAAATATAACAGAATTTGGAATGATGGAGGAATAGGAAATGTTACTGACAGTAGATGTAGGAAATACCAATATTACATTTGGCGTTTTTGAAGGAGAGGATATGAAGGCAACGTTCCGTATGATGTCTAAACTGTCAAGAACTTCAGATGAATACGGCGTGTCCATTGTAATGATGTTAAAGCATAACAATGTTCCGGTGGAAGAAATCGATGGGATTATAGTGGCCAGTGTTGTACCGAATGTCATGCATGCTCTTTTAGGAGGCATTGAAAGATATCTTGGAAAAAAACCACTGATTGTAGGACCGGGAATCAAGAGTGGTATTAAGATTGTAACGGAGAATCCAAAGGAAATCGGACCGGATCGAATTGTAGATGCGGTCGCTGCATATGAAAAATATGGCGGACCGGTACTGGTCATTGATTTTGGCACAGCGACAACATATGATCTGGTAAACGATAGAGGAGAATTTTGCGCAGGAATTACGGCACCGGGAATCCGGATCAGTGCAAAGGCTTTATGGGAAGATACAGCAAAGCTTCCGGAGATAGAGATCAGAAGGCCGTCTTCTATTCTGGCACAGAATACGGTTACCAGTATGCAGGCCGGACTGGTATATGGTCAGATTGGTCAGACAGAATATATCATTAATCAGGTGAGAAAAGAATCCGGCTATGAAAATATGCGGGTGATTGCAACCGGCGGTCTGGGAAGTATCATTGCGGATGAGACAGACAGTATTGAAATTTATGACCGTACTTTGACGCTGGATGGATTACGGTTTATTTATAGGAAAAACTGCAAATGAGTAAGCTGGTCATCGGTAATGTGTCACTGGAAAATAATGTGATTCTTGCACCAATGGCGGGTGTAACAGATCTGCCGTTCCGTTTATTATGCAAGGAACAGGGAGCAGGTCTTCTTTGCATGGAAATGGTAAGTGCCAAGGCAATTATGTACGGTAATAAGAATACGGATAAACTGATGGAAATTGCACCGGAAGAAATGCCGGTGTCACTGCAGTTATTTGGTTCGGATCCTGATATTATTGCTGAAATGGCGGCAAAAATTGAGGAGAAGCCATTTGCCATACTGGATATCAATATGGGATGTCCGGTGCCGAAGGTTGTCAATAATGGAGAAGGTTCTGCACTGATGAAGGATCCTAAGCTTGCTGCTGCAATTGTCAGAAAGACATCGAAGGCAATCCACAAGCCGGTAACTGTAAAAATCAGAAAGGGCTTTGATGACGAGCATGTTAATGCTGTTGAAATGGCGAAATATCTGGAGGATGCCGGAGCAGCTGCCATAACGGTACATGGAAGGACAAGACAGCAGTATTATTCCGGTGAGGCAGACTGGGAGATCATCCGTAAGGTCAAGGAAGCGGTTTCGATTCCGGTCATCGGAAACGGAGATATCATGGGTGCAGAGTCTGCAGAACATTTACTGAAAGAGACCGGATGCGATGGGATCATGGTTGGCAGGGCAGCACAGGGAAATCCGTGGATTTTCCGGGAAATCGTAACATATCTGGAAACAGGGGAAAGATTGCAGCGGCCGACAACAGAAGAAGTGAAGGCTATGATCAGAAAGCATGCGCAGCTGCAGTTGAAGTGTAAAGGGGAATATATTGGAATCCGTGAGATGCGTAAGCATGTTGCGTGGTATATTGCCGGATATCCCGGAGCAGCAAGACTGCGTAAGGAAGTATGTGCTGTGGAACACTTTGAAGAACTGGAGGATCTGCTGACGCGTATCGGATAAATTGACGGATCAAATGATGGGTTTACAGATGATCTGATATTCCGGATGGAGAAGAAAGAGGAAAATATAATGCTATTTAGTTCTATGATTTTTTTGTGGGTATTTCTGCCGGGAGTTCTCATCATGAATTATGCGGTGAATCTGATCCCTGCAATGAATGAGGAGAAACGGATTCGTTTGAAAAATAGATTGCTTCTTCTGGCAAGTCTGTTTTTTTATGCGTGGGGCGGTATTTATTACCTTCTGATCATGATTTCTTCTATTCTTATCAATTTTACAGCTGGTTTCGTGATCCATGAAAAATGCAGATCGAAGAAAGCTGAGAAAATAACATTGGTAATTACCATTGTGTTAAATGTTGCAATCTTATTTTTCTTCAAGTATTTTAATATGCTTGTCATTATGCTGGAAGCCTTGCTGGCATCCAATCATTCTTTGCATACTGTGATCGTTAATATGTTAAATATGAAAGGAACAGGGGCTCTTGGTATCAAAGAGATAGTTCTTCCCATTGGTATTTCATTTTTTACGTTTCAGTCTATGTCCTATGTGTGCGATGTTTACTGGGAAAAAGCACCCCTTCAGAGAAATCTGTTAGATTTTGGCCTCTATGTGTCATTGTTTCCACAGCTGATTGCAGGTCCGATTGTAAAATACAGCGATATCGCAGATGCGCTTAAGAATAGAAAAGAGAGTGCTTCAATGTTTTATGAAGGTCAGAGAAGATTCTGCTATGGCCTGGGAAAAAAAGTATTGCTTGCCAATACCTTTGCGGAAACAGCAGATACGATATTTGCGTTGGACGTATCCCAGATTGGCACGCCTCTGGCATGGCTTGGCATCCTGTCTTATACATTACAGATCTATTATGATTTTTCCGGTTATTCTGATATGGCAATCGGAATCGGAAAAATGCTGGGATTTTCTTTTCGAGAAAATTTCAATTATCCCTATACTTCGCTTTCGGTACAGGAATTCTGGCGCCGATGGCATATTTCATTGTCAGCCTGGTTTAAAGAATATGTTTATATTCCTTTGGGCGGTAACCGGAAGGGAAAAGGAAGGACTTACTGGAATCTGTTTGTGGTTTTCCTTCTTACCGGTTTGTGGCATGGAGCCAATTTCACATTTCTGTTCTGGGGAATTTATTATGGAATTCTTTTAATTATTGAGAGATGTTTTTTGGGAGAATGGTTAAAAAAGAATCCCATCAAACCCTTGAACTGGATTTATACGATGCTTCTGGTGATGATCGGATGGGTATATTTCAGATCAGATAATATTTTTGCGGCCAATGCATATATCAGACAGATGTTTGGAGGATATTCTTCTAATTATATGGTGTTATCCCTTCTATCTACGAAACTGCTTATGGCACTGGTGATTGGTATTTTGTTTAGTGGATTTGTTCAACGTCCTTTGCAGAATAAATATCGTGCTGGAAAGAATCCTATGGCAATCCGCTTTATTGATTTGGGATTTCAAATGATTTTATTATGCAGTTCCATACTGGTTCTGGTAAGTGGAACCTACAATCCGTTTTTGTATTTTCAGTTTTAGGAAGGATCATAGAACAATATGGCAGGAGAAAAAAAGAATTCTTTTGAAAAATTGGCAATTACCATATTTATGCTGGTGCTGGTTGCACCAACTTTATTCTGGTGCGGAATGAAGCTGATTGCAAAAGCAAATCCGGAGGTTATCACGTTTTTTGTCCGGGACACCGGGGAAAACCGTACTTTGGCACAGCTGCCTGATGAGTGGGATATGGCAACGGTAACAACGGATTTGGAGGAGTATTATAATGACAGAGTGCCGTTTCGTTCCTTAATTCTTGCGGTTGACAAGAAGCTGGACCGGTACCTTGATCTTCTGTATCAGAATAGAATTTTACCGGCAATGGTTTCCATGGTTTTGGGAAATGTGGAAGAAAATGAGTATCTTCCGCCCAGAGTTGTGAATGGACTTGTGGTTCCGGGGCGCGAGGGCTGGCTCTTTTTTGCAGGGGATGACAGCATAAGCTACTATCAGGCTGCCAATATCATGACAGAACAGGAAATGGAGGAGCTGTTATCGCTGATGCAGCGTCTGCAGGAAGTCTGTGATGCAAGAGGAATCCGATTGCAGTTTATGATTACCCCAAACAAGGAACAGGTGTATTCCGAATATATGCCGGATTATATGATTTATCATGAAGAGAAACGGGAGCAGGTGCTGGTTGATTATATCACCGCAAATTCGGATATTAACATCATCTATCCGCTGGATGATCTGATAGCCGGGAAAGAGCTGTATCAGATGTATCTTAAGTATGATACCCATTGGACCAGAGCCGGTGGATTTATCGGTACGCAGGCATTGTATCGGGAACTTGGACTGGAGACAACAGATCTGCAGACGCTGTCCGTGGTGCCGGAAGAAAAGCTGACCGGTGACCTAATCAATCTTGCAGGGTATGATCTGTCGGTGGTGGAAGGAGAAAACGAATATCAGATTGATTATCACAGCGATCATGAGATCAGTTACAGTGCGGGAGATCTGCTGGGGGAAGGGGCATATATTACGGAAACTCCGGGGGCACCTTATGATCAGCATATGGTTTTGCTGGGGGATTCTTACCGGTTTGGAATGATTCCCTATATGGAGAGAGATTTTACAAGCTGTTTGTTTGCCCATGTAGATCATCTGGAGGATACTTCCCTTTATGAAGGAATCCGTAATGCAGATATTCTGGTGGTTGCACTGGTGGAACGAAATGACATTAAATTAACTGCTACGCTGGAAATGCTGCTGGAAATCTACGGTGAGGAAGACGGTGAATAACATGACGCAGCTTTTTCGGAAAGTAATTGTGCCTGAATGGGATTGCAAGGCATGCATGTAGAATATGATTGCAGGGTATGCAGTCCTTGACAGTATACTAATAAATAGGGTATAATTTATTGATTGTTTTTGGACAGTACGAGAATACTATAAAATGAAAATAGAAAGGTGTAGGGAGCAATGGCAGAAAAAAAGAATTTATTGACCAGAGAAGGCTTGAAAAAGTACGAGGACGAATTACAGGAATTAAAATCCGTCAGAAGAAAAGAAATCTCTCAGAAGATTAAGGAAGCAAGAGAGCAGGGAGACTTATCTGAAAATGCTGAATATGATGCAGCAAAAGATGAGCAGAGAGATGTAGAAGCCAGAATTGAAGAACTGGAGAAGCTTCTGAAAAACGTAGAAGTTGTAGATGTAGTAGAGCAGGTAGATGGTAAAGTTGCAAAGGTTTCCTTTGGATGTACCGTAAAGCTTCTTGATAAGGAAATGAAAGAAGAAGTAGAATATACCATTAAGGGTGCCAGCGAAGCAGACAGTTTAAATGGAAGTATTTCCAATGAATCTCCTCTTGGCAGAGCGTTGATCGGTTCTAAGAAAGGGGACACAGTTGAGGTAGAGGCACCGGTTGGTGTAATAAAATACAAGGTGCTTGAGATACGTATGGATAATTAATCCGAAGAGAATGAAATTGCCGGCAGGTGGGAGATGTTACAGCCGGTGTCGGCAGGATATAGGAGAGTATAGCAGTGGAAGAACAGCAGAATCAGAAGCAGGGACAGCAGGATATAGGACAGTTATTAAAGGTTCGCCGCGAGAAGCTGGCTAATCTTCAGGAAGCAGGAAAAGATCCTTTTGTCATTACAAAATATGACCAGACGCATCATACGGACGAGGCAAAAGCGATCTATGCAGAGCATGAAGCAAAGATACTGGCAGGCAGAGTTATGCCGGATGTGACAGGGCTGGATGAACAGCAGGCCAAGGACGTACTGAATCAGGATTATAATGAAAGAAGAGAGATCATGGACGCAAGTCCGATTCATGTTTCCATCGCAGGACGAATGATGTTTAAGCGTGTGATGGGAAAGGCTTCTTTCTGTAATATCCAGGATAAGAACGGAAATATCCAGGTATATGTAGCAAGAGATGCCATCGGTGAAGAGGCTTATGCTGATTTTAAGAAATCTGATATTGGTGATATCTATGGTATCAAGGGATTTCTTTTCAGAACAAAGGCCGGAGAGATTACAATTCACGCAGAGAATATGACCATGCTTACCAAGAGTCTTCAGATTCTCCCGGAAAAATATCATGGAATTACCGATACAGATACCCGTTATCGCCAGAGATATGTTGACCTGATCATGAATCCGGAAGTAAAGGATACTTTCATCAAGCGTTCCAAGATCATTGCGGCAATCAGAAAATATCTTGATGCACAGAACTTCATGGAAGTGGAAACACCAATGCTTGTTTCTAATGCAGGCGGTGCTGCAGCAAGACCGTTCCAAACGCATTTTAATGCACTGAATGAGGATCTGAACCTTCGTATTTCCCTTGAGTTATATCTTAAGAGATTGATTGTTGGTGGTTTGGAAAGAGTCTATGAGATCGGAAGAGTATTCCGTAATGAAGGACTGGATACCAGACATAACCCGGAATTTACCCTGATGGAGCTTTATCAGGCATATACCGATTATTATGGAATGATGGATCTTACGGAGAATATGTTCCGCTATGTGGCACAGGAAGTACTTGGAACCACAATCTTTAAGTATGGTGAGATTGATCTTGATTTTGGTAAGCCATTTGAAAGAATTACCATGGTAGATGCAGTGAAAAAGTATGCCGGAGTTGATTTTGATACCATTGGTTCTGATGAAGAAGCAAAGAAAATCGCAGACGAAAAGCATGTGGAATATGAAGCACACCATAAGAAGGGGGATATTCTGAATCTTTTCTTTGAGGAATTCGTAGAGGAGCATTTGTTGCAGCCTACCTTTGTTATGGATCACCCCATTGAGATCAGTCCGTTAACAAAGAAGAAACCGGATAAGGAAGGCTACGTGGAAAGATTTGAGCTTTTCATCAATGGATGGGAAATGTGTAATGCCTATTCTGAGTTAAACGATCCCATTGATCAGAGAGAGCGTTTCAAGGCACAGGATGCGTTGGCAGATGCGGGGGATGAGGAAGCCAACCATACAGACGAGGATTTCTTAAATGCATTGGAAATCGGTATGGCACCCACCGGTGGTATTGGTTATGGTATCGACCGACTGGTGATGCTGCTTACGAATAGTCCGGCGATCAGGGATGTGTTGTTGTTCCCGACGATGAAGTCGCTCGACAAGTAAATCCCCGTGTTTACAAGTCTTTTGAGGTGTTCATTATGGAAATTGCGACTGAATTGCGACTGATTAAAGAGAACATGCTCAGATAATATAAAGGCAGTATATGGAGGATGGAAGGAAACTTCTATCCTCTTTGTCTTTTTTGAATCTTTGATAAAAATGAGTATGTTTTTATGGAAGTCTGATTATAGAAGGAAAGACTTGAGGGGGATTAGAGAAAAATGCATGCATTAAATTTATATACTATATCGAGGGAAATAGATGATGAATTACTCCCATTATATGAAAGAGCATTATCAGACAGAAATGAGTTCCTCAAAATACGTAAAGAAGAAATAGAATTGATTAAAACAATTGTAAATAATCTTCATTTTTTTAAAGCGGAAAAATATTGTTATGAAAACTGGTTTTATTCATTTTCGATTCCACAAATTGGAAAGGAATTTGATTTATTAAAAATTAGTCTAGATAATAAAATTATTAATATAGAGATAAAAAGTCAAGAAGTATCTTTAGAAAAAATAGAGAAACAGTTGATTCAGAATAGGTATTATCTTTCACATGTTGCATCGGAAATTTATAGTTTTACATGTATGAGATGCAATAATAATACAGTTAAAGTTTTTAAGTATGACAGTAATTGCTTTCAAGAATCAACTATGGATGAACTAATACAATATATTAATATAATTGTAGAGGCAAAGGATGATAATATTGAAAATATGTTCAGACCCAAGGATTATCTTATATCGCCTTTGAATACACCAGAAAAATTTTTAGAAGGAAAATATTATCTAAATAATCAACAGGAGCAAATAAAGAAAAGAATTATTGAGACCATTATGACAAATACAAGTTTATGGGGAATCAAGGGGTCAGCTGGAACAGGAAAAACTTTATTACTTTATGACATAGCAAAAACATTATCTGAAAATGTTAGAGTAGGAGTAATTCATTGTGGAATACTTAATGAAGGACATATATATTTAAATTCACATTTAACAAATATCTCTATTATTGATGCAAAATCGATAACGGAGGAATGGTTATCTGAGTGTCAAATAGTATGTGTTGACGAAACTCAGCGATTATATAAGAGTAGTGTCGATTTAATTCTGCAAGATTTTTCTGAGGGAAGGCTTTGGGGATGTATTTTTTCGTATGATTCAGCACAGGCTTTATCTAAAACAGAAGTACGAAGAAATAATCCTAAGAGACTTAATGAGATTACAGGATTTAGAGAGGAAAAGTTAACAGAACGGATAAGAACTAATAAAGAGATATATTCTTTTATACGAAATATGCTAAGGCTCTATGATAGACCACATGAAAAAATGCAATATAAAAATATAGATATTTTGTATGCAAATGATGTAAGTGAAGCAGATGAAATAACTCGATTCTATAGAAGTAATGGATATACTTTTTTAACGTTTACTCCATCGCAATATGTATCAAATAGTATTGACCATTATTCGGGATATGTGAATTCTCATCAAGTAATTGGGCAAGAGTTTGATAAGGTAATTCTTGTATTGGATAATAATTTTAGATATAGCAAAGAAGGAGAGCTAGAGGGAAAAGAACATCCCAATCCAGATTATTTGTTCCCGAGATTATTTTATCAAAATATTTCGCGGACGAGGGAAAAGCTGTGCTTGATCATACTTAATAATCCAGATATGTTTGAAAAGTTACTCAAGATAAAAGAAAATTGTTTAGATTATTTTAGCGGAGAGTAAGAGAATGAAACAAATAATATATGATTACATAGCGAATGAAGAAAAAATGCCGTTGTTTTTAACAGGGTATTCACTTTTGATATTGAAACAAATTCCAGACAACAGTATTGATTGTTGTATGACTAGTCCGCCATATTGGAAAAAGAGAGAATATGCAAATGGTGGAATTGGACTAGAAGATAATTATGAAGATTACATCAATAATCTTGTGAATATTTGTATGGAAGTGTATAGAGTAATAAAGCCGACAGGTTCATTTTGGCTTAATATTGGGGATACATATCAAAACAAAAACTTACTTAATATACCATGGAGAGTAGCAATCGAATTGACTAATAAAGGATGGATACTTAGAAATATAATTATTTGGAATAAACTTAATGGTGGAATGGATAATTCAAAGGATAGGTTAGGAAATGCCTATGAACCGTTATTTCATTTTGTAAAGAAAAGCAAGCTTTCCTTATGGAAAAGGAATATCAAGAAGAATGTGGAATTAAGAGTGAAGCTGTGGTGGATGGTTATCGTGATTTTATTTTTGTAAATCGTTTCGGTAATGTTTAGCATCAAGGCACACTTAATAAAGCTCTCAGAAGAATTATTAGAGACTGCAATTACGAGGTACTAGATAAAGATCACCGAGATAATGCAGTTATCCCTCCAAAGTTTAGCAATCATTCTTTGAGACATACGTTTACAACCAGAATGTGCGAAGCAGGTGTAAATATTAAAGCTATGCAGGAGATTCTGGGACATGCGGATGCTGAAACAACAATGGACATTTATGCAGAAGCTACAAAAGATTTGAAGAAATCAGAGCTAATTAATTTTGAGGATTATTTTGCAAAACAGAAGAAAGCTCAGTCTGGTAATTAGTGGGTTACGACATTGCGACCAGTATGATAAAATGTATGTGCTATTATGTTGGCAACAGATTCTGGTTCGAGTCCAGATATTCCCTCAATAATTATGACATTGTTTAACATTGTCTCCTCTGGCATCTGCTTCGATGCTATTAAAGATTTTCTATTTAATTTAGATAGTGTCAAATGACCTATGAAAAAACTGGGCAAAGAAAAAAGGCTCAGATGA